>NZ_CP162139.1:369166-738333 GCF_040833985.1 Leptospira sp. WS4.C2 | reverse complement strand
AGATCCTATTTTTATTTCTGATTGGTCTTGGTGTATTTAATGCGGTGAGTACTTGTATTGATCAAATCTGTGAAATCAAAGGACTCAATATCGACGAATCAGGGTTAGTTGGTGGAGTCATGTTAATCGCAGGAATCATCGGTGGGATCATCATTCCGCCGATCTCGGATAAATTGCAAAAACGAAAACTATTTCTGATCATTGCTATGGCTGGTTTTTTAGTGGGCCTTAGTTTATTTGTCTTATTCCAAGGATTTATTTTTTTACTGATTGGATCGATTGTGATTGGATTTTTTCTTTTAGGAATTGGGGCTCCGATTGGATTTCAATACTGTGCAGAGATTACCTCTCCCGCACCAGAATCCACTTCCCAAGGTTTACTCCTCCTTGTAGGACAAGTATCAGGAATTATCTTCATCTTAGGACTTAACTTTTTTGGGATGGTATCTTTTTTATACATCCTTCTATTTCTGTCGATTGTGAATTTTATTATGGTATTTTGGTTAAAAGAATCTCCGTTTATGGAGTCTTAGGCGAGGGGTAATATAAGATTGTTCTAGGTTTATCGACTTAAGTTGCCACTTGTTACCGAAGGAAAAACAATAAACACTAGCGGTGATATTGGCGTTAAATATTTCTTTCGTTAGTTTATATATCGTATTATAACGAGTTTTTCTTGTTTGGACCAAATTGTCATCGTAATCGAAAATAATAGCCTTTATCATATCATCAATGTTATGGTATTAGCAAATTACAAATTTCAGTTTGTAATAAAATAAAACCGATCCCCCCACTCAAACGCCGCCATTATACCAAATCCTACCCACCCAGCGCTCTTCGTATGACTTTCATGACCCCAGCCACAACCTCTTCATCCTTATCAAACACATCATTCCCTAAATAAATCTTCATTCGTTCTTTATAATATACCGTGGAATAGGAAAACTGTAAGGTCATAAAAATACTGTCGAGTAAAAACGCAGATAAGTTGCTATCCACTTCAGAGGAGATGTTTCCTTCTTTTTTGGCTAGGTTTATCATTTCAATATAACATTTTGCAGATAACGATTCTAGTTCCCCAGACAAACGAGTGATGAGTTCATAATTACTTTCTGTTGTCATTTCATTGTAGAGGCGGATGATGTCTTGGTTGATACGTGAATGGGTTTGGATGATGCGGATGATCTTTTCAATTTTTCCAAACAAGTCTAAGTCCATCGAAAGAACCGACTCCAAAGTTTTTTCCAACTGTGTGATTCCATGATCCACTACGGTGAGAAAAAAATCTTCTTTGGTTTCAAAGTATTTATAGAGAGAGCCAACACTGATCCCCGCTTTTTGTGCGATGGTGTTGGTATTGGCGCTCGTGAATCCACGATTGGCAAATTCAGAAATGGCTATGGTTAAAATTCGGTTCCTTTTTTCTTCAGAAATCCGCTCAAAACTATCATTAAAATGCTTCGTTACCATACTCTTTCCCTGTCCAATAAACGAAAAAGGCTGGATTTCTCCAGGAAATTTATGCGAATTTCCAAAGAATCCGGCTTTCTCGCACTATTTTGTGAATTCCTTCTTGACAATGAGTGATGACTCACTCATTGTCAAGAAAAAAGACCGGATGAGGAAAGATTATATGGCCCAAGGCTTTTCCATGAACGAATACCCCAATGTAGACCAAATCTACAAAGACTTAAGGAAATTAATTTCCCTTCCAATACGCTCTATTCGCAAAGAAGAAATGGATGGCATCCTTCAGAATTACTTTGAAAAAAAATGCAGTAAGTCCAAAGCCATGATCACGAAAGCTTCGGAATACATCCCCGGTGGAGTACAACATAATCTTTCATTTAACCATCCCTTCCCTCTTGTTTTTACAAAAGCAGCCGGGGCCTATTTATATGATTTAGATGGAAACAAATACATCGATTTTTTACAAGCAGGTGGGCCAACGGTTCTTGGAAGTAACCCAAGTATTGTTCGTAAAAAAGTCATTGAACTTCTAGACACAACAGGACCTGTCACTGGTCTCTTTCACGAATACGAATATAAGTTAGCCGAGAAAATTGTAGAGTTAGTTCCTTCTGTAGAAATGTTTCGCATGTTAGGTTCGGGAACCGAAGCTTGTATGGCATCCATTCGAGTGGCAAGGCTTGCGACAAAGAAAAAAAACATCGTAAAGATGGGTGGGGCCTATCACGGTTGGAGTGACCAATTGGCTTACGGACTCCGCATTCCAGGAACAAGACACTTTGAAGCAAACGGAGTTCCTAAATCCATTTTCAAATACACACAAGAATTTTATCCGAACGATTTGAACTCTTTGGAATCCGTATTGAAACGAAATCGATTCCGTGGAGGAACCGCTGCCGTTCTTATCGAACCGGTGGGTCCAGAAAGTGGAACAAGACCTCTTGACTTCGACTTCAACAAAGGAGTTAGAGAACTTTGTAACAAATATGGGGCTCTCCTTATCTTTGATGAAGTGGTGACTGCTTTCCGGATAGGTCTTAGCGGTGCGCAAGGATATTTTGGTGTGGATCCTGACCTAACTATTTTTGGTAAAGTAGTGGCGGGTGGATATCCATCTGCTGGTGGACTTGGTGGCAAAAAAGAATATATGAAATATGTTTCGGCAGGACTCCAAACTGGCACCAAAAAGGCGTTAATTGGTGGAACAATGGCAGCAAACCCACTCAGTTCTGCTGCAGGTTACTTTACCCTTTGTGAAATGGAAAAAACGGGGGCACTCGAAAAATCAGGAAGGGCGGGAGACCGTTTAACCAAAGGCTTACAAAAACTAATCAAAAAATACGATCTTCCTTTTGTTGCTTTCAACCAAGGTTCCATTTGCCATTTGGAGACCGTCGGTACCATGTTACTCGATATCAATATCAAAAAGTTCTGGACCATCAAAAAAACCATTGCCGAAGCCCACAAAAGAAAACATGCCATGGAAGAAATGGGAGCAGCCTACATGTCAGAAGGTCTTGTGACTCTTGCGGGAAGTCGGCTTTACACAAGTGCTTCCGATACCGATGCCGTGATTGATGATGCCCTCAAAAGATTTGATCGTGTTTTCCAAAAAGTGGAAGGTGTGGCTTAAAAAGAAGTAAACGGTTTTAGGAATTCGAATTCCTTTTGAAGTTCCGATCTGTACAATAGAAGATTACATAGTAATTACTATGTAATCACTCCAAAAAACCGGGTTAATTTCTAGCCAATTCCGAAAAGTACTTGTACATTTCAGGAGAATCGTGGCATTATGTCTCAAATCTCGACGAGGCCCGTACTATGCCTGAACCACTGCAAAAAATCATCGATAATCTCAAAGAGTTATTCAACAAACTCGATAAAACCAAAAAAATGATTTTGGGTGGTGTGCTCGCCGTTGTGGTGGTGGCAGTCATCATCCTCTCCAACGTCTCGTCCCAACGAAACCGCGTAGTTCTTTTTAAGGATCTGGATTCCAAAGACTTTTCTGAGGTCACAAAGAAACTAGATGCCCTTGGTTATTCTTACGGCTCGAGTGAAACAAGTCTCATCACAGTCGATCCCGAACAAAGACAAGAGATCGTCACAAAACTTGCACAAGAGAATTTGATTCCTGCTGGTGTGACCGGTTGGGAACTTTTTGATATTGAAAAATTTACAGAGACCCAATTTGACAAAGACATTAAAAAGTATAGAGCTCTGAAAGGTGCGATTGAAAAATCACTGAATACCTTACGTCCCATTGAAAGAGCTGATGTAAACATTGCGATTCCTGAAGGAGATCTTTTTGAAGCAAACGCCTCGCCGGTAAAAGCAAGTGTCATCCTCCACTTCAAACCGGGTGTAGAAGGCATGAGTAAAAAAGAAATCAAAGGGATTGTGAATTTAGTCGCACGCGCTGTTCCCAAATTAAAACCGGAAAACGTAAGTGTGGCCGATCCTGATGGAAAGATCATTTCTGATTTTGAAGAAGATTTAGAAAAAGAAAGATTAGAACTTCGTATCGTCCAAGAAAAACTAAGAATCGAAGAAGAAGAACGTGTCAAACGACTCATCGACATTCGTAATACCTTGCGTTGGTATTTGGGTGGAGAAGATCGCGTGGACATCACTCGTTTTGAATATTCTTTCAATTGGGACCAAGAGTCCTTAACTGAAAATGAAGTATTGCCCGTAGTTGCCGAAGAAGATAACCCAGAAACACCATATAACGAAAGAAAGTTGGTTGATGGTTATTCACTGAAAGTATCTTCCAAAGAAACAAAAGAATCTTTTAAAGGACGAGGGTTTACTCCCGATGGTCCAGCAGGTACAGAACCGAATCTTCCTCCCGGATACAAAGACACGGATTATCAAAAAGCAGAATACTCTAAAGATGAAAACATCAATAACTATGAGTTCAACAAACGTGTTAAAGACATCAAACGCCAACCGTGGAAGATTGAAAAAATTGGTCTTTCTGTTGTTGTTGATGGTGTTTGGGAACGAAAAGAACGAGAAGATGGAATGGGTTATGACAGAAAATACATTCCTGTTGCTGAAAATGATTTAAAACTCGTTCGTAAAAACTTAGAAGCTGCTATTGGTTACACAAGGTCACGTGGGGACCAGATCAGTGTGATTACGATTCCAAAAGATAGAACCGAACAGTTCCGTGCAGAAGATGAAGAGTTTCAAAAACAAAGAGCCATTCGGAATATGGTCATTGCTTCCCTCGTAATTTTAATCCTACTCATCCTTGCTATCCTTGTGTATCGTGCGATCAAAAAAGAAATCGCAAGAAGAAGAAGACTCAGAGAAGAGGAACTTGCTGCACAACAACAAATGATGCGGGAAGCGGCACTTCGAGTCATGGACGAAGGGGGAGCAGAAGTCGAACTCTCCCTCGACGAAAAACTCAGACGCGAGTTACTGGAAAACGCAATCAACTTGGCAAAAGAAAAACCAGAAGATGTGGCGCAGTTACTCCGTACTTGGCTTGCTGAGGAAGAACAGACTTAAAAACTTAAGTTTCGTTCTTCCAACGAATATTGGCACCATTACTAATTCGGGAATATACTTCCCGAAAGTATTGGTTCGGTGCTTTTCCATCAGGGTCTTGCGAATAACGGGGCCTTAGGCGATTCACAAAATACATATCCAATTCCCCTTTATTTTTACCGTGAATTTTCCCTCTATATTCGGTAATAAAAAAATACTTCACGAGGTCATAGGTTTCTTTGGAGACATTGATTTTTCCTGTTTCCCCGCCGGATTCCATTCGTGATGCCGTATTGACCGTATCTCCCCAAATATCATAAGCGAACTTAAATCGTCCTACCACTCCTGCAACTACGGCACCTGTATGAAGCCCAAGCCTTAATTCCCAAAAGGGCAAACCAAGAGCCGATTTGATTTCTTTCAATTGGTTCATAAAACTTTGGATTTCGAGAGCCGCCAAACATGCATCAATCGCACTCGTTCTTGTTTCCACAGGAACACCACCGGCACACATATAACTATCTCCGATAGTTTTTAGTTTTTCTAAATTGTTCCTGAGAATGATTTCATCAAATTGAGTAAAACAAGCATCGAGTTCCTCAATCAGACTTTGTTCGTCCATACCTTCGGCCACTTTGGTAAACCCTTTGAAATCAGTGAATAAAACAGTGACATTTTCGATTCGCGAAGGAGTAACACTACCCTTTTGTTTTAATTCTTGTGCTACTTTATAAGGTAAGATGTTGAGAAGTAATTTTTCTGATTCTTCTCGTGCTTCTTCTGCTTTGTCCTGTGCAATGAGAGCTTTTTCTCTTTCTTCATCTGCTTTTTGTTTCTCTAAATCGAGCAGAAAATAACTAATATCAAGTTCTTCTGCTAATGGACGAGACATGATGTATACCACAAGGTAGTTAAATAAGACCAGGGGTAACACAATCATTGTGAGGTGAAATGCCGATTCCCCTACTCCGTACTGCTCCCGAATCAGAGGGAAATACAAAATAGCTGCAATGGCCATGGTAATGAGTCCTAAGTTTGCTAATCTTTGGCTCAGTTGGATGGTTCTTCCTTCTAAAGACAAAGCACCGTGACGAAGCACCGCATAACCGAGTAAAAACGCTGGAACGAATTGAAAATCCGCTAAAGGATAAATGGGGATTCCATGACTGGGAAGTAATGCCGCTAAAAGTAAAAGTGCGGACAACAAAAAGGAACCTATGATCCATTTTGAAGCAAAGTTGATATAACCTTTGTTTCTTATAAATGTGATCAGTACTAAAATCAGTGCAATGGCACCATTCGCTCCGACAAGTAATTCAGCAGGGCCTCCATGGTGGACTCTGGACCAAGGATAATCATAATATCCAACAAATAAATAGGGAGAGGGAGCAAGTACCGCTGCAGTAACACAAAGAAAATCAATTCCTTGGATCCAGAAAGGTGATTTCTGTCCAATCGCTTCGAATACCAAACGCACCATAATACTCGGCGCAAAGGCAAAAGCAACAAATGTCATCTGTGAGATTCTAAGTTGAACTACATAAGATATATTTAACTTTAAAGGAACGGATTGGATGACATAAAAACCCGTTAGAATGAGTGCAAACGCACAGAGTTGGTTGATCCTTGCGGATGGATTGGCTCCTGCCACGATGATCGACAGAAATACAGCACCAAACACGGAAACTACGGGAGGGATTCCCCAGGGATACCATTTTGCCGATTCATAAGCATCGGGTGACAAACCAAAGGAAACGCCAAAGGAAATAAAAATTAAAACAAAAGACAAAAGTGCAAATAAGAAATAAAACATCCCATTCTTTTGAAACAGAAGTTCATTCACATCAAAAAAATCAGATCGGAACACTCCATAAGCAACAAGTAACATTGGAATGAATAAAAAGAATCCTCCAGGATACACTTTGAAACCAAGGATACTGGGTGCATTCATCGTTGTGAGTAAAAAAAGTAAATTCACTCCATGAAACAATGTTAGATGGTAATGTTTACGTATGTATTGGTAGTGTTTGATGAAAGAAGGTAAAATGAGTAAAAAGTATCCAAGTGGTGCCAAAATTCCCCAAGGCCGAACAAAGGAACTTCCTCTTGGATACTTTCCAAAAGTAAATTCAAAAACGGTAGTTTCAAAACCCTTGCCGATAAGAACTCCGAAATACAATACAAAACTGGCAAACCAACAAAGATAAGAATAATATAATAATAACTTACTCTGTTTACCAGTCATATGGTAAGCCATATAAAAGGCAGTCGGAGCCAAAGGGGCAACGAGGAAGTATAGTAGATCATTCCAAAAAACTAATGTATTTACATCCTGAATCCAAGCTCTCGTAGTAAGCACCAATCCAACAGATCCAAAACTAATAAAGGAAACGGTTAGATTTAAATGGAAGAAACGATTCTGATCATCTGATTTACGAAATTTTTGAAACGCAAAATAACTAAGGAAAACTCCTACAAAAAAAGTAAGGATTCCCGGAGCTCCATAAGGAATCTGGTGCCAAAAGTATTCCCAATCCGAAATAATTCCTTCTGGTTTTACGAAATAAATGAGAGGGTATGACTCCATCCCTATTAAGATCGGCTTTCGGGAAATCAGAAAGTAGCAAATTCTTCTATTTGACTCACTTCCTATTTTGTTGTGCTATGTCGGATATGGTTGATCTAAACTTTCCAAAAAAGAACGCAACTGAATGGTTGGCTGCTGGTAAATTTTTCGAATATAAGAAGTTTCAAATTTTCTTTATCCAAGAAGGAAGAGGACAAAACTTAATCTTACTTCATGGGTTCCCCACATCCTCTTGGGACTATTCCAAAATCTTCAATGGACTTTCTCGTTACTTTAATACGATCGCTATCGATTTTTTAGGATTTGGATATTCGTCAAAACCAAAAAAACATACTTATACTCTCATTGAACAAACAGATATTATAGAAAATTTTATCGAAAAGAATGCCCTTCGAAGGGTGAAGTTTGTTTTTCATGATTATGCGGTGAGTGTGGGACAAGAAATCTTAGCAAGGCATTTGGAAAGAAATGAACGCAAATATGAAATTGATGGTGCTGTTTTTTTGAACGGGGGACTCTTCCCACATTTACACAGACCCACTTTCAAACAGAAACTTCTCGCAACACCAATATTAGGTGCATTTCTTTCCAGATTTTATGATGAAAAAAAATTTGGAGTCGCATTTAGCCAAGTTTTTGGAAAAAATACAAAGCCGACTGAGAAAGAAATTTCTGTCCTTTGGAAATTGATTACCTATCCAAACAAAGTTTTAATTCCACACAAACTACTCAAATACATTGCAGAAAGAAGAGTTCACGGGGAACGTTGGAAAAACGCTCTCCTAAAAACGGAAGTTCCACTGCTGTTTATCAATGGGGGAGAAGATCCTGTGAGTGGAAGCCACTTAGCAGATGAAATAGAAAAACTTCCGGTCAAAAACAAAAAGTTAATCCGTTGGGAATCGATCGGACATTACCCACAATGGGAAAATCCAGAAGAAAGTTTTAAAGAAATTTATGAATTTTTGAAATAGAATCTAGATTTTAATTGAATGAAGAATGAATAGATAGATTCGATAAGCTAAATTCCATCAATACTGATCGAATCTATTTTCAAATTCTAAAAATCAAAACTTAAGACCTGTCGGAGGGAATGGCTCCAGGAACTTCCATTCCTGTACCATCATCGGTTGGGTCCGCATCTGGATTCTGTTCTTTAACTTTATAACGAATCTCAATTTTTTCAGGACTGATTTGTAAAATCTCAATTCCTTTGAGATCTTTGTTTTTAATGATTCGAACTTTAGCAACTTGTGGCTGTAATTCGGGGATGATTTTGTTTTTAATCGGATCAAAGATATAGTTACAAGGAACTTGAGCCGTAATTCCTGTTAGAATTTGGGCAGAACGAATCGGTTTTAAAGAAAAATAACGAATTGCTACTTGTTCTTCAGAAAGTTCAGCATCTAACTTGGCATCAAGGCCCGAACAAACAATGGGGATTCCTGCGGCCGTTTGTTCTCCCGTTTTATAAGAAAGGGGAATGATGTTTACATTGACTGTCACATCCCTGGAACCAAGGAGGTTCACTCCTTTCGGAAGGTCTGGAATGCGAACTGTTTTTGCAAAAGGTTCTTTTTTATCAGTTAGGGAAATTTCCGGTAGTAAAACCTTGGTAATCCTTTCCAAATCTTGTGGTTTTCCACTCAGAGTCACTTTTTGAGGACTAACAATTTGCGTGAGCTTTTCAAAGTTAGCTGGAGGTGCCCCTTCAAACACAACTTCCAGTGGAACTACTTTCAATCCCCGAGATTCAATTTCAACTGGGACAGTTTTTTTTAGTTTTGTGACTTTGACACCACTCGGAACACCTACGATTTTTTTGATGGGAACTTCCGTAACACCGAGTTGAACATCTTCTGGATCAATTACGGCTTTCATAAACTGCGAATAATAATTCACCACATCTTTCAAACCTTCCACACGAACAGGAATCGTTTTTTCCGGATTTTTAGAATAGTTTAAATTGCCAGATAACTTTGGATAGTCGATGGGAACATTAATTGTTTTAATTAATACTTTTGAATTTTGAAGATTAACATAAAAAATACTGGCGATGATGAGAGATACAAGTTTTGCTTTCCAGTTTCGAACTAGTTTTCCCAGTAACTTCAAAATCATATGCTCACTCCCGTATCTTTTTCTTTTGGTTTACGGAGAGAATCGTCCTTGGATCTGCGGCTTCCTGTCATAAGCCCACTAACGAGTGCTTTAAGTTCAAGTGGTTTGACTGGGTGCAACATTTCCCCTTCATAACAAATGGTAATGTCACCTGTCTCTTCTGATGTCACGATAATGATAGCATCGGTTTCTTCGGAGAGTCCGAGTGCCGACCTATGCCTTGCACCGAGTGTGGCAATTTCCACAGAACTACTCATAGGCAAGTAAGATGCGGCACAAACAATTCTATTTTGTTCAATGATAACGGCCCCATCGTGAAGAGGAGAATTTTTAAAGAAGATTGTTTGTAATACTTCGGATGTGACTTGCGCATCCATAGGCACCGCATTTTCCGAAATATCTTTCAAACTGATATCTTTGACGAGAACAATGATGGATCCGGTTTTTTCCTGAGACATGATCCGAACGGCTTCGACTATGGGATCTAAGTCAAACGTGGGTTTCAAGAAGAACAACCTAAGTAATCGAATGCGAGCCAAATCCCCGGTCAAACGACGTAACTCTGGCTGCAAAAGAACAATGATAGCAAACACAAGGGCTGGCCTGATGTTAGTGAGAATCCATTCCAAAAGCTCAAAACCCAAGTATTCGGCAAGACTTCCAGATATCCAGATGATACCTACACCCAGTAGAAGTTGGATTCCCCTTGTCCGCCTAAGCGTGGTATAGGTTTTATAAATTAGAAAAGCGACGATTAATACATCCAAAGATATGGAGATATAGTTTTTACTCCACGGAATGATATATAATCCTCGAAAAAAATCCAATTTAGATCCCTAACACATCGAACATATTATAGAGTCCTTTGGATTTGCCATGTAAAAACTCGGCTGCTTTTACTGCCCCTGTAGCAAATGTTTTGCGATCCTGAGCTTTGTGAGTGATCTCGATTCGTTCTTCGGAACTTAAAAAATATACCGTATGTTCTCCGACCACTTCGCCAGCTCTCATCGTGTGCATGGCGATTTCTTTTTGGTCACGTTCTGGATACATTCCATGGCGACCATATATGACATTGTCTTCAGAACGTTTGGTAGCATTTAAAAGTATTTCTTTCAAATACATGGCAGTTCCCGAAGGAGAATCTTTTTTATGTCTATGATGGATATCCAAAACTTCTACATCGAAGTCTTCGTCTAACACCTTCGCTGCGATTTCCGTTAGTTTAAATAACAGGTTCACACCGACAGACATATTGGGTGAAAATACAATGGGGATGGAGTTTGCTGCGGATTGGATGAGTGCCTTATCAGAATCGGTAAGGCCTGTAGTTCCAATCACCAAAGGTTTTTTATTGGTAAGGGCGACACTCAATATAGATTCAAATCCGGTATGTGTGCTAAAATCAATCAACACATCAGAAGATTCGCATGCTTTTTGTAAGTCGGTGGAAAGTAAAATCCCTGTTTCTTTGATTCCTGCATGATTGCCAGAATCAAATCCTGCATAGATGGCTCCTTCTCTTACAACAGCCGCACTTAATTCCGATCTTTTTGACAAAGAAAGCACTTGGATGATGGCTTTCCCCATCCTTCCTCCTGCACCAATCACACCAACTTTGATTTTAGACAATGCCTTCCTCTTTTAATTGGAATACAGTTTTTTTGAAAGCATCTGCTGGAGATCCAACAGACAAGGCTGTCATAGGAAGGCGAAGTTCATTTTCACAATACCCAAACCAACTCATAGCAGCTTTGATAGGAATGGGATTGGTTTCAATAAAGGCACTGATAAACACTGGAAGGAGTTTGTAATAAATCTTTTTTGATGCTTCTAAGTCGCCCCGTAAATACAAGGATACCATATCCACACAGGCTCGTGGGAAAAGATTGGATACAACAGACACAACCCCTTTCCCACCAATCGATAGTACGGGGAGTGTTAGGTTGTCGTCCCCTGACAACAAATCAAAGTCAGGTGGCGTTGCCGCAATCACCTTCGCCATTTGACCCAAATCCCCTGTTGCTTCTTTGATGGCCGCAATTTTTGGGTGGGTCGCAAGTTTTGCTACCGTTTCCGGCAACAAATTGACATTGGTTCTTCCTGGGATGTTGTACAACATCACCGGCTTGGAAGATACATTGGCAATCTCAGTAAAATGACGATACATCCCTTCTTGCGTGGGTTTGTTGTAATAAGGATTCACAGAAAGAATTCCATCCACTCCATCGGCACAAGCGGACTCCGTGAGTTCAATAGCCTCTTTGGTAGAGTTGGATCCCGTGCCAGCAATGACCTGGATCTTCCCTGCCACAACTTGAACTGTCTTTTGGATGAGTTCTTTATGTTCTTCGTAAGAAAGGGTGGGAGATTCCCCCGTTGTCCCACAGGGAACCACTCCTGCCACGCCGGACCGGATTTGGTTCTCTAGGATTTTAAAATAACTATCATAATCGATTTTCCCCTGGCGGAAGGGGGTGATGACCGCAGTATAAACGCCCTGAAACATAAATTAAACATCGAAGAGGGACGGAATTTTGCAATAAAAAACTGCCAAAAGACCCCGTACCGATAAACTTTGCGAAAATGGTCTCTTTTTTCCCGCCAATACTCACCATTCTTGTCGTTCTAAGCCTAATTTTGCATACATTCTATGTCTATTCCCGCTTTGGCGTCAAAGATGTGCCAAACGAACGAAGCCTTCACGACGTGGTGACCAAAAAGTCTGGGGGAATGTTTTTTATCCCCTTGTTTCTTGGCTCAGTAATTTACCTCCTCTTTTGCCCTGATGCGGGAATTTCACTTGTTTTTCCAAATGAATTTGATCAAAGAACGGACATTTATCTACTGTTAGCTGGAGTTATTATATTTTGTCTTTTAGGATTCGTTGATGATTTGTATCACCTCAGTCCAAAACTTCGATTGTTTTTAGAACTGTCGGTTGTGGCCGTTTTTTTGGTTTGGATGAACCCTGAGATCACATATTTTGGTCTGATTTCTCTTCCAAAACCGATTCATATTTTTGTCCTGACAGTCTTTCTTGTATTTGCAGTCAACCTAGTGAACTTTATGGATGGGATGGATTGGTATTTAGTCACTACCCTTTTTATTTCTTATTTTTCTTTGGTTATTGCCTCTCCCCACTTCTATTCAATAGATCATTTGGGGTTTCATTTCTATATGGTTTTATTTCTCTCTATGTTTGGATTTATATTTTATAATTTTCCAAAAGCAAAATTATTTATGGGAGACAGTGGATCCTTAGCTTTAGGATTTTTTGTGATGGCATTACCTTTGTTTGTTGGGAAATGGGAAAAAACTAACTCCAATCCTTGGGATATCACTTATTATTTTTATTTGTTCCCGTATTTTTGGCTGGATGGAATTTTTACTTTAATCAAACGATTCTTCCAAAAGAAACATTTGTTTTCAGCTCACCGGGAACACCTCTTTCAACGTATCACAGAAACCAGGTTAGGTAAAATCGGTTCTTTAAGTATATTCACCTTCTTAAACCTCGTCATAGTTTGTATCCATTTTGTATTAAAATCCTATGGTATGTCTGCACAACTCACACTCACCATCCTTTTCCTTTTTTCCGTGATAAGTTATGGACTGCTTTGGACACTGATACCCAGAAAAAACCTTGCATAAAGTCTTCGCACTCCCATCCTTTCCTTTATGCCTCTATCGAAAAAAGAAATTCTATTCTGCCTTCTCAATGGTTTTCTCATCGGGATTGCAAACCTCATCCCCGGTGTTTCCGGAGGGACTTTCGCACTCATCCTCGGACTTTATGACAGGTTGATCACGGCCATTACATCTCTAAATTTAGATACCATCAAAGCTTCGTTAGCTTTACTGATCGGTTTTTGGAAAGAAGATGTTAGAAAACGTTTTGCAGCAGAAATGAAACGGATTGATTTTTGGTTCCTTGTTTTTCTTGGAATTGGTCTTTTGTTATCAGTTATCTCTGGAGCAAAACTCATTCAGTTTCTACTCCAAAACTATCCGCAAGCAACCCTTGCTCTGTTTATAGGACTCATCTTCCCTTCTTTGGCAGTTCCTTACAAACTGATTGAAAAACACAGTTTCTTTGTATGGTTATTTTTAATTCCAGGAATCCTACTCACAATTGTTCCTAGTTTTTTTATGGGTGATACCACAGGTTCTGAAAATCCACTCATTGCTTTTCTCACAGGAGCTGTGGCAATTTCTGCAATGATTTTACCAGGGATCTCTGGTTCCTACATCATGCTTGTGCTCGGTGAATACCAAATTGTGATTGGAAAACTTTCCACCATCCTCGAACCAAGTTCCATTGTATTCCTTGGAGCTTTTGGGATTGGATGTCTACTGGGACTTCTTATTTTTACTCATTTCGTAAAATGGTTATTTTTGAAATACAAATCTCATACAATGACTTTTTTACTAGGTCTTATTCTCGGATCTTTTTTTATCCTTTGGCCGTTCAAAGATTATGCGAATGGTCAGGCGATTGTAGGAAGATCAGGAGAAGTAAAACGAGACATTCAAATTGCAACTGCAGAAAATGTGTTACCTAAGGATTTTGAAGAAACACAAATTCCGTTAGGTGCCCTTGTTTTCGGACTTGTTCTTGGCTTTGGTCTCAATCGATTGGAATCTTTACAAGAGAAGAAGTAGAATTTCTCAAACGTTCATTTAAAGTCTGGATTTCTAAATCCAGACTTCTGTCCTCTGCCATTGTCTCGATCCCCTCAAATAAATCCATTTTCGGAACCAGTTGTTTCCTTTTTGCAAACCTCGATGATTGGTAAATAGAGAAAGCCAAAATCGATAACAATTTATACCCACCAACAACCGTTCGCCGATTTCGTAAGACAGAAAGAGCACCCATAGGAACAATGTCCTGGTTGTTGCCGTTTGTAGGTATGGATTGTACAGAACCTGGCATACTATCTCTTCGCACTTCTGCTGTTAGATGAGTGGACATAAGCCCCAAGCCAGAAAGGCCCGCGTAAGTTCCTGGTTTTTCTGATAACATCAATGGAAATTCAACATTTTCTTTTGGTTCGTAAAGATAATTCAAAAATCGGTCAACCCAAGTAAACCAAACTGCCATTACATTTTGCAAACGATCCGCAGCAAAACTAACCTGAGCTGCATAAAAACCACCACCTTCTGCAAACCGAACATCCGAATTTTCTGTTTTGATTAAAACCGGATTGTCCGAAAGTGAATTTAACTCTTGTTCTACGACCTGACCGATAGAAATGATTTCATCTAAAATAGAACCAAGGATTTGGGGAATGCAGCGAATGGAATAAATATCCTGAATTCGTGTTCCTTCTTGTTTCTCTTTGGAGTTTTGGGAAACGATAGGATAAAGAATACGAACAATTTCTTTGGGACCAAAAAATTGTTTATGGTTGTGGTAGGCCGGATGGAAGGCATCAGAGAAAACAGAATGAAAACTAAATAGGTATTTTAAAAGTTCTAATGAATAAGATAGAAGATTTCGAAATTCAAGGACTTGGAGGCCAAGAAGAGCCGTAGTAAAACTGGTCCCGTTCGTGAGGGAGATGGCTTCTTTTGCCTGGGGTGTCCATGGGAGACCCGGAATTTGCGAGATGCCTCCATTCCACTGATTTGGACCTAAATCCTTTCCAAGACCCGTAAATCCAGACTCACCAAGAAGTGCTAAAGGAATATAACTTAAAGGAATTAAATCGCCGGAAGCAGAAAGAGAACCTCTTTCTGGTAAAACAGGGATACAATCCAGTTCTAAAAGTACATTAAGAAGTTCTAATGTTTCAAAACGGATTCCCGATCCACCAAGTGACAAACAATGAATCCTTGCAGCAAGCACCGCCCTGGCTTCTTTATGACTCAAATTCGAATGGGGAACTCCTTCCGTAGAAAACACAGGCTCCACTGTTAGATGATAGATTAGAGATTTTTGAATTTTTTCGACATCTCCATTGGAGAGGAAGGCATGAGGTCCAAATCCAGTATGAATTCCATAAATCAGTTTTTCTTTGGAAGATTTTAAAATGGATTCTAATTGAATTCGTTCCTCTTCGATAGAAAGTCGAACATTAGTTAAATGAGAAAAAGAACCAGATTTGGATAATGATTGGAGTGTAGATAAGTTCAAAGTAATTTGAAACCGGGGAAGATTCCCCGGTTTGTCCAAAAGTTTAGACGAAGAATACGAAGGTAATTAGAATAAATACAGGAACTAAAATTCCCATAGAATATGCTAAGTATCCACCAAAGGATGGCATCTTTACTTTGTTTTCTTCGGCAACCGATTTTACCATAAAGTTAGGAGCGTTACCGATATAGGTATTCGCACCCATGAAAACGGCTCCCACGGAAATGGCTTTTAGGATTTCTTCTGCTTGGACATTTCCAATGAACTGACCGAGAGTGAGAGGGCTTGCCGCCCCTGCCGGAGTGAGAAGTCCAGAAGCTAACGAACCAAAGGTGAGATAAGTTGGCGCATTATCTAAGACAGAAGAGAAAGCTCCCGTTGCCCAGAAAAACTGCCAGTTTTGTGTGATTCCAAGTTCCTTACCATGTGCTTCGAGTAACACTAGAGCCGGAATCATCGTAATAAAAATTCCAATGAAAAGGTAAGCTACTTCTTGTATTGGATGTAGTGTGAAGTTATTGAACTTACGATCTGCTTCTTTGGATGTAAATTTAGAAAGTCCAATGAGAAGAAGTAATACACCTTCACGAATAAATCCAAGAGTAGGAGTATTGTTGATTTCTGGGATATAGTTACTGTTTAAAAAAGCAACTGCCAAAATCACACCGAGTAACCAAATGAAGTTCACCTGCCCACCGATAGAGAATGGAGTGGCAAGTTTGTCGTCTTTTTTGAGATCCTTTATTGTTTCTTTTTTGTAAGCGAGAGTGTCCCAAACAAAATAAACAGTAAGTAGAATCACAACTGCCACTAACATCTCAGGTAATAGTTTGAATGTCCAAGTGAAAGGAACTCCTTTTAAATATCCTAAGAATAGTGGAGGATCGCCAAGTGGTGTTAAGGAACCACCAATGTTCGAAACAAGGAAGATAAAGAATACAACTGTATGGACTACATGTTTTCTTTCGCTATTTGTTTTTAACAAAGGACGAATGAGTAACATCGATGCCCCTGTGGTTCCAATAAAGGAAGCAAGGCCGGCCCCAATTAACAAATACAATGTGTTATTGAGCGGAGTTGCATGGATGTCTCCCTTGATGACAATTCCACCGGAAATATAAAACAAAGATCCGAGTAAAATGATAAAAGGGATATAATCGAAGAATACTGTGTGAACAATATTATGGCTGTAACCATAAACGAGAAGAAGCACAAAAGAAATGGCTCCAAGTCCCACAGCAAGAATCAATTTGTTATTATTGTCTTCCCACCAATGAGAAGTTTTGTGAGAAGCAACCGGTAAGATTGCAATGGAGAGTAAAATGGCAACAAAAGGTAATACTGACCAATATGGTAATTCCTGATGTACTGATTCGCCGTGAGACGAATGTCCTGTTTCTTCCTGAGTGGTTGACTGCGTTGGAACCGGAGTCGGGTCTTCCGCAAATAAACCGGCTGTTGTCACAGACAAACAAACCAGGAATACTATCGTTGTGAGAAGCTTCTTCAACATGCTCACCATCCTATTTTTTTAGGACAGCTTACCTGAAATCGAAACCTCGTGGAACTAAAAAAAGCGAGATTCGCCAATTTTTAAAGGAACGAATTTTCCTTCGGAGATTCCTGCTCGATTCATCTCCTCTTTAGTGCGGGGCACAGGAGAATCTAAGGGTTCATCCGAGAGAACAAAGGTCATATAGTGCATGGGAACCAAATATTTAGCCTTCAGATCCACAAAGGCTTGGACAGCTTGTTTCGGATCTACGTGAACTGGTTCCATCATCCAGCGGGGCTCTGTCGCTCCCACAGGTAAAATAGCAACGTCTATCGACCCAAATCGGTCTGCTATTTCGCGAAAATGGGTATAATAACCTGTGTCCCCTGCAAAGTAGACCTTTTCCTTTTCACCTGAGATCAGATAACTTCCCCAAAGAGTTTCATCTCGATCCAGTAGTCCACGCCCACTAAAGTGTTGGGTAGGGGTAAAAGTGATGGTTAGATCTTTTGTTTTTGTTTCTTCCCACCAATCCATTTCCTTCACATTTTTCAAACCTTCAGCTAACAATAGTTTCTTGTTTCCAATTCCAGTGAATACAAGCGGATGGAACTTTTCTTCTAATTGTTTCAAAGTGGGTAGATCGGTGTGGTCGTAATGATTGTGGGATAGAATCACAATGTCGATTCGAGGTAGATCGTCGATTTTAATTCCCGGGGGAGTGTAACGTTTGGGACCAATAAAACTCACCGGCGAACACCTTTCGCTCCAAATGGGATCTGTTAAGATATTCACTCCATCAATTTGAATGAGAGTTGTGGCATGTCCCACCCAAGTGACAGAAAGTTTCGATTTGTTAGTTTGTAATTGGTTACCATCATTAGGTAAGACAGGAAAGGGAGGATAATCTTTCGAATCCAAACTATAGGGAAGTTGGAAACGTTGGAATTGCCAAAAGATGACATTCCATAAACCTTTGGTTTCAAAGTTAGGATTTGGATTTTTGAATCCGTTTCCTGTATGGTGGGAATCTCGAACACTTGCATCTGCAAAACAGGAAAAAACAAAAAAAAGAATTAAGGAGATAAAAGATAGGGACTTCACGAGAATTAGACGAAAAACAAACTTCGTCTGTTAGGAATTTTCGATTGCCTTTTTCGAAAACCAGAATGATCGTTCTTTTACTATGTTAAGGCACAGAGAAACAAAAGATTTGATGATTGCCTATGCTAAATGGAGAGATACGGTAGATCGAACAGAGGGAAGTGAAACTGTCTTTGGTGCCAATGCGGAAGTTTCTGAAATTGCTCGTGACCTCCGAGAAGATGCGGAGTTCGAACTAAGAATTCTTATCCAAGATTTAAAAAAACAAAATCCTTCTGCAATCAAAGAATGGGTAGAAGTGACAAAAGTGTATTTAAACAAAATCGAAAGTTCTATTCCTGAAGAACAAATCCAACAGCGGAAACAAATTGCACGCGATTGGAAATATTCACGTTCTCCCTTAGGAATTTCTGTCCGTTACCCGCACCCCTCACAGTATTGGGGAAGTGGGATTGGTGTCTTAGGCCCTGATTTAGGCTGGTAAGATTCCTTTACTTTCTGAATCCTACTAGTAATGGATTCTATCTTCTTTACACTTTCCAAATTCGGCACCGTTCTACTCTACCCACTTCCAGTTTTTTTCCTTTTCGCCTTCTTACTCATCCTAAAAACCAAATTAGGACAAGGGAAGTTTCATCTCTTCCAAATCATTTTGTTTTTATATTTAGCATCTAACTCCTATGTTGCCAATTTCCTACTCCAATCTTTGGAAAAAGACTATCCACCTGTAGCTATTAAGGATGTTCCCAAGTCCGACGTAGCGATTGTTTTAGGTGGAATGATTCAAACGATTTCCTTACATCCTGGGAGGCCAGAACTTTCAGACTCCGCAGACCGACTGACAGATGCCATCAGACTTTATAAGGCAGGAAAGGTAAAAAAGATTCTTTTTACTGGTGGATCGGGACTTTTATTTGCGGATGCTTATAAGGAAGCAGAATTAGCAAAAGAAATATTTTTAGGACTCGGTGTTCCTGAAAAAGACTTAATTTGGGAAAACCAGTCTCGAAACACTTATGAAAATGCAGTGGAAACAAAGAAGTTGTTACTCGAGAAAAAAATAGAGTCAGCAGTTCTTATCACATCTGCCTTCCATATGAAACGTGCTGCCGGATGTTTTGAAAAACAAAACATTCAGTTTGTTTCCTATCCCACAGACTATCGTGCCACGAATCTGCAAGCGGGGGCCTTTGAACTCTACATTCCCTCTGCCGGTTTTTTGGAACAAACCACTCTCGCCATCAAAGAATGGGTGGGATATTTTGTGTATCGGGCCAAATCCTACCTGTAAGGCTTCTAAAACCGCCCTTTTTTTAAGACCTTTTTGTTTGACCGAAACTTGCAATCAGGGAGGCTAGAGGAAAGGCGGGAATCCGTCTAAAGTATGGATTATGAATCGTAAGTTTTTAACTCTTTTGTTTCTCATTGGACTTTCACTCGGCGGGATCGCTTATTTTTCCTCGCAGGAAACCTCTTACCTCCTTTTGGATGCCTCAGAACTGGCAGCAAACCAAACCAAATACTCTGACCAAAATCTTCGTGTGCGAGGGTTTGTGCGGGTGGGAAGCCTAGTCCGGGAAGGAAAAAAAGCCAAATTCGATTTGGAACTGAATGATCAAATCATCCCCGTGTTTTTTACAGGAGCCACTCTTTTGCCAGATGCCTTCAAAGAAGGAGCAAGAGCTCGAGTGGACGGAAAGTTGGATCGCGGGGTTTTAGTGGCTTCACACGTTGAAGCAAAATGTGCCTCTAAATATGAAGCGGGATACGCTGAGGAAAAATGAATAATTTAGGAACCATCCTTCTTACAGCCTCTCTCGCCATTTTAGTTTTTTCCGCATTACAAACCATCTACGGAATTTATAAACAAGATAGAAAAGCCATTGAACTTGGCCGTCTTGCTCTAATGACAAATCCATTTGTCATTGTATTAACATTTACAGTTTTATTAACACAACTCACCAGGTCAGACTATAGCAACTATTATGTGGTGATGCACTCCAGTGAACACCTACCTTTGTTCTATAAAATGACATCGATATGGTCAGGTTCTTCGGGGAGTTTGTTGTTTTGGAATTTGATTCTAAACATATTCACATTCATCGTGTTATGGCAAACTCGTAAGTCCATTGAAGATAGAATCCCAATGATGAACCTCATCCTTGCAGTTTTATCTGGATTTTTTTCTTTCCTCGCGGTTTTTTACGGAGATGCCCAACCGTTCCGTGAATTTGTTCCGGAAGCGGCTGCAGGCCGGGGCCTCAATCCCCTCCTCCAACATTGGGCGATGATCATCCATCCACCCATCCTTTATATTGGTTATGTAAGTATCTCGATCCCTTTTGCCATTGCCATGTCAGCCCTTGTGTCAGGACAACTCTCTGAAGATTGGATGAAGTTTATCCGCAAATGGACTTTGTTTTCTTGGTTCTTTCTCGGAACAGGAATTTTACTTGGGTCGAAGTGGGCCTATGAAGAGTTAGGTTGGGGTGGGTATTGGGCATGGGATCCGGTAGAGAATGCATCGCTTATGCCATGGCTTCTTACCAGTGCCTTTGTCCATTCGGTTGTGATCCAAGAACGCCGTGGGATGTTGAAGTTTTGGAATATGTTACTTGTGATCCTTGCTTTTCATTTTAGTTTGCTTGGAACCTGGATCACTCGTTCCGGGGTTCTCGAGGGCCCACATAGTTTTTCTAAGTCTACGATTGGAACTCCTTTTATCATCTATATCATTGGTAGTTTTCTATTCTTTACAGGTTTTGTAATTTATAGAAGAAAAAATCTGACCCCAGAGAGAAACTTGGAAGCCATCACTTCCAAAGAAGGAAGTTTTCTTTTAAATAACTTCTTACTTGTACTTTCGACCGCAGCAATTCTGTTAGGTGTCTTTTCCCCCCTATTGTATGGAAAAGAATTTAAGGCTCCTTGGTTTAACTCCTGGGGAGTCCCTGCAGGAATTTTTCTTTTACTTCTTATGGGATCGGCACCACTTTTAGCTTGGAGAAAGGGAGCAGGAGCTGTCTTTTTTTCCACTCTTCTGAAACCTTTTATTGCGGGGATCATTGGTGGCGGTTTGTACATCCTTTTCTATTCCCAAAACTTTACTAAACCAGACAGTAAGTATGGGGACGTACTTGCCGAAGTGTATTCGGTTCTTACGGTTACCATCGGTATTTTTACCATATCTGGAATCATCCAAGAATACTACAGAGGGATCAGAGCTCGACGAGAAGAGTTTAAAAACGAGAACTTTTTTGTGGCCGGATACCGGATGTTACTCAAAAACAAACGCCGGTATGGTGGGTATTTAGTCCATTTTTCGCTTGTCCTTATCTTTATTGGTTATGCGGGAAATGCTTTTAAAATCAATACCTCTGTCCGATTTTTTTATGAACTCCAACCGCCCACTTCTGAAGAAATAGTCTATCAGTCCATCGACAAAGCGATGATTGGTGGTTACCAAATCGAAGCCTCCACTCTCAAATTAAAACCAGTCCTGATCTCAGGACTTGGTGGGGAACCTAATATCCAAAATGTGATTGTTTCTCAAGAAGGAACTTATACCATCTATCGAGGGACAGACAAACTTTCCGATTTGGTTACTGAACGTAGGTTTTACCCACAGATTTCTCACCTAACAGGAGATTTCGAAACTCACATTCCGACCAGTGAACCTGCTATCCTCTCTATGGCAAAAGAAGATTTTTACATCCAACTTGGTGCCATTGAAACTTCTGATCTGAAATCAGAAAACCCAGACCTACCTTTGATGTTTATGCAATATTACTTCACACCAGGAAGTGAAATGGACAAACTTAAGTTCTTTCTCAATTTTCCAAAACAGATTGTTGCAAACCTGGAAGTTTGGGTGAACCCACTCGTAAAACTCATTTGGCTTGGATCTTTACTTTATTTCCTTTCTGGAATTTTTTTGTTACTCCCTCTTGGGGAAACCAAAAAGAAGACGGTAGGTTGATAGATGAAAAGAGAAAATGCTTATCACAGAAATGACCAAATAAGAAAGGTTATTTCGGAATCATTCCCACTAGCACGATTCAGTGCTGGAGTATCAAAATCAAAACTTTGGATTGTGGGATTTTGGTTTCTCTTACCAAGTCTGTTGTTAGCACAGAAAACAACTACCAACCTAAAAGAGGAAGGTCAGATTCAAACCTTCTTAAAAGTAACGGAACAAATTCGTTGTATCTGTTTGCCAAGCCTCCCGATCCAATCTTGTTCGTTTAATATGTGTGCGGCCTCGAGTTACCTCAAAACCTTTATCGAAAACCGAATCAAAGACGGAATGAAGGAAGAGGAAATCATTTCAAAAATGGAAAATGGTTTTGGAGATTCTGTTTTAAAAGACCCCATTGTGATGATGTTTCAGGAAAACGGAAACCAAGGAATGGTCGATTCCATTGTCTATGGATTTGGACCAAAAATTTTAGCGCAACCAGATGGAACTTGGATCAATTTCACCCTATTTGCATTAGGTGTTCTCGGACTTTTTGGAATCTATAAATTTGGGACCAGAAAAAAGAAGGAAACTGCAGAGGCAAATCCTAAGCCATCAAGTGACCAAAAGTCTACCACAGAAGAAATCAAAAACAAAATCCGTAAATTCGAAGAAGAAACTTAAGCGGATTTAACTTTCACGACGGACGAATAGATAAATTCAATCGGTTTTCTATTTGGTTGGTAAAAAGAATTGTTAGTGAGAATTCCACTTCTTACGAACAAAAATGAGTTCATCCACTAAACGTTGGATGTCCTTCATCGTCAGTTTTGCATTCAAACTAATGCGTAAACGTGGGGTCGGGACTGTCGGGGGCCTGATGGCCCGCACGTCCAATCCCTTTTCCTGTAAACACTCTGCATAGAATAACGCCTGTTTTTCTGTCTCAAGTAAGATTGGGATGATATGGGATGTGGAATTCGTAATCAAAAATCCATTCTGTTTCAGAGAATCCTTTAATTCACTGGCCATTGCTAACAAATTTTTTCTTTCTTTGTCCATGGAACCAAGTAAGGAAAGTGCAAAAGAGGCAAGTTCCGAAACCATAGGAAGCGGCGCCGTAGAAAAAATAAACGATCGCATTACATTCACTAAGTGGTCACGACCGATTTTTTTGGTAACAATGATCCCACCTTCGAGCCCCAAAGATTTTCCTAATGTGTAAACCCGGTAATCGATAGATTGGATTTCCGAAGGGGTTAGGTCCTGAAAGACCAGACCCTTTCCACTTGGGCCATAAATTCCGAAAGCATGGGCTTCATCCAAAACAAGGACAAATCCAAATTCATTTTTTAGAGAGAGTAAGGTTTTTAAATCGGGAGAATCTCCATCCATACTAAACAAAGATTCTGTCACCACGATTCGCTTTTTTTTTCCTGTTGGATCTTCGATATTTGTTTTTGCTAATAGAGATCGTAAATGGCCTAGATCCAAATGGTTGTAGTATTTTTTCTGGGCGCCGGTGATACGAATCCCATCTAAAATAGAGGCATGGTTGAGGCGATCGGTAAACACATAACAATCGGGGGCAGCAATCGAATCCAAAAGACCAAAGTTTGCCGTAAAACCCGTAGAAACAAGAAGAGCTGCCTCCCCTTCTACAAAATTGGCAAACTCAGTTTCAAACTGATCCATCGATGGGGTATTACCCCGAACCAAACGAGAAGCAGTCGAACCAAAGGGATAAATATCCTTTCGTGATTGGAAAAACTCCAACATACTCGAATTAGTTGCAAGGCCCATATAATCATTAGAGCAAAAATCAATTCCTCGGTAGATACGAGTTTCCCGAAACAATTGTTTTTCGCGAATGGATTCTATTTTTTTTTGGACTTCTTCCCAGTGATTTGCCATTGGCTACCAGTTTTCTTTTTCCGTAATTTTTTCCGATTTAATTTTTTACCCATTTTATTAGAATGATCCCACAGATGAATCTCCTCCCACCCGATGTCATCCAACGAATCCGCAATGCTCGGAATATTATGTTTCTAACCGGAGCTGGGATTTCTAGCGAAAGTGGGATTCCTACCTTTCGTGGCGAGGGTGGGTATTGGAAGACTTACAAAGCTAAAGAACTAGCCACACCGGAAGCCTTCGCGAGACATCCCGAAGTAGTTTGGGAATGGTATGACTGGAGGCGAGGCATTTGCCACGAGGCAAAACCGAATGAAGGACACCTAACAATTGCAAAATGGCAAACAGCTTTTCCTTCGGTAAATCTCATCACACAAAATGTCGATGGACTGCATCCAAAAGCTGGGAGCAAAAACCTTCTAGAAATCCATGGAAATATTTTCCGTGCACGATGTACTCAATGTCATGCCAAATTCCATTTGGAAGAGGATGATTTGGATAAACCAGGGCTTAAATTTTGTATGGCTTGTGAATCTTTATTACGACCAGACATTGTTTGGTTTGGAGAAGGTTATGACAACCGCCTACTCACAAAAGCTTGGGAACAGAGCAAAGTGGCACATGTAGTATTTGTGATTGGGACTAGTGCCAATGTTTCGGTTCCTGCTAATTTGGCTCTTACTGCCATTCGTAACGGTGCCCTAGGAATAGAAATCAATCCAGAAACCACATCACTCACTCCTTCCATACAACTTCACTTTGGTGGAAAATCAGGAGAAATCCTTCCTGAAATTTTCAACGAAGTTTATCCAGATGGAATACCGATGTAAAATAGTGACTCGTATTCTTAATTTTTTTTCTGTAAAACTTCCGCTTTCGTAAAATGAATTCTTATCAATCTTTGATTATAACCAAGGGACTTAAATGATCACTATCATCCTACTGATTCTTTCCAATATCTTTATGACCTTCGCCTGGTATGGCCACTTGAAGTTTGCCAAGTCCAACAATATGTTTTATATCATTCTCTTTTCTTGGGGAATCGCATTTTTTGAATATGTACTTATGGTTCCTGCAAACCGAATTGGATATTCTGTTTATAAATTTGAGGGGTTCCAATTAAAGATCATACAAGAAGTAATCACTATCTTTGTGTTCATTCTGTTCGCCACTCTTTTCCTAGGAGAAAAGCTCAAGTGGAATTATATCGTTAGTTTTGGACTGATCCTTCTTGCCGGTTACTTTGCGTTTGGTTTTGGGAATAAATCAAACGGACACTAAAAACTGAACTAAAGCCTCTGCGATTTTTTCTTTCGGCAGTGGCCCGATTTCTTTTTCCAAACCTTTGGCACTAAAGATACGAACACTAGAATCCACTTCTCCGAACCCTTTGCCAGCACCTACGTAGTTTCCCACAATAAAATGAAGGCCTTTTCTTGTTAGTTTGTCCTTTGCATATTTTTCTAGTTCTCTTGTTTCGGCAGCAAAACCAACACGAATCGAATTCTCTATTTTATGTTCTGCTACATACTCAGTGACTTGTTGTAATACATCAGGATTTTCTTCTAACTCGAGAAGAAGGCCTCTCGTTCCTTCGGAAGTTTTTTCTTTTTTGATTTTATGTTCTGCTGTCATGATAGGGCGAAAATCGGCAGGAGCCGCCGCCATCACAAGCAAACTATCGTTAGTAATCTGAGACAAAACTGCATCTCGTAATTGAATGGTAGTTTCCACTTCTATATTGAGTTTGGCGCCAGGAACATTTGTATAGCGTTCCAATGTATTTCCGTGAATGTAAATCACTTCGACAGGATATAACAAAAAAGACTTAGCAATTTCATAACCCATCTTTCCCGAAGAGGCATTGGAGATATAACGTACAGGATCAATCCATTCCCGAGTTGGGCCCGAAGTAACGATCACTCGTTTGAATTTTAAGTTCATGAATTCTTTGTATGGAGTTTGATAATTTGTTCGGTGATGGATTCGACAGTTGCGAGTTTACCGTATCCTTCATCACCACAAACAACAATTCCCTTATCAGGAGAAACGATAGTCACACCGTCTTTTTCCAAGGTCTTTAAATTCCTTTGGACCGCAGGATGTAAATACATTCCAGGATTCATTGAAGGAGCAACTAACACAGGCGAGGTGCAAGCTAAATAAGTGGAGGTGACTAAATCGTCAGCGATTCCATTTGCCATTTTCCCAATGATATTGGCGGAAGCCGGCACTACAGCGAGAACTGAAGCAATGTTTTTGATTTCGATATGTGCCATACCCGTATCAAATTCATCCACACGAACTGGTTTTCCAGTCAAAGCTTCGAAGGTAATTTTACCAACAAATTTGGTAGCATTGGAAGTCATGATCACACGAACAGGGTATCCTTGTTTGGTAAGCCCTCTTACCAAATCACATGCCTTGTAGGAAGCTATGGATCCAGAAACAGCAATCACAATTTCTTTCATCTACCTGTCCTCGTAAGAGAGCTCCCTCTCCATTTCAGAATCATGATCTTCTTCTAGTTTCGGAGTAAACAAAATGGAAATGATTTTATTACCTTCCATCTTTTTTACTTTTAGACTACCTTTTTTAATTTGAACGATGCTACCCTCTTTTGGCATATCCTCGTTCTTTTCCATAAAATAACCAGCAATGGTTCGAACTTCTTCCATATCAGAAGGTTCTTCCCCTTCTAAAATGCCAGTCAAACTAGAAAGTTCAGTCTCTCCATCCAGAGTAATGGCCTTTGTTTTTTTATTCGTTGAAGTTACATCTACTTCATCGGAGTCCGTTTCATCCCGGATTTCACCAAAAAATTCTTCTATAATATCTTCTAACGTCAGTAATCCGGAAACTCCACCATATTCATCAATGACAATTGCCATATGTTGTTTTTTCTCGCGAAGTTTGGTCATCACTCGTTCAATGGACATAGATTCTGGAACCTTAACAAAATCCTTTTCCATAATCACAGTGATCTTCTCTTTTTTACCCTTGGCAGAAAGATGTGCCGCTTGCCATTTTAAATATTTCTGTACATGAACAATCCCGACAATACGATCCAAAGTTTGATCATATACCGGGTATCTTGAAAAACTATGTTCTGCAATGAGGGGAAGCATCTTATCAATCGTTGACTCTTGAGAAATTCCAATGATAGAAAGCCTATGTGTCATTACATCTTTGGCAGTATGTTCGGAAAAATCAAAAGTCTTTTGGATGAGTTGCATCTCTGCATTATCAATCCGACCTTGTTTTCTTTGTTCTTCGATGATGATCATCAATTCTTCTGCAGAGTGAACATACTTATCACCCGTACGTTGTAATCGGAAGAGAGTGAGAACACCTCCCGCCAAACGATTCATAACAAATGTGACAGGGAAGAAAAGATAATAAAATAACCACATAGGGCCAGAAACTCCAAGTGCAATTGCTTCTGTGTTTTGAATGGCTAGGGTTTTGGGAACAAGTTCCCCTAAAATCACATGTAGTAATGTGATAAGAGTAAACGATACTCCAATAGAGATGCTGTGGATTGTAACTAGATCCAATTCAATATGAAACATACGAAGGAACCCAGAAACGACACTCGCAAACAAAGCTTCGCCGATCCATCCAAGGAGTAGGCTTGCGACTGTGATTCCCACTTGGCAAACCGATAACATATCGTCAATTTTCGAGACGGCCTTTTTTGTAAGATGAGCCATAGCTCTGTTTTCTTTGACAAGCTCCTCTAGGCGAGAGGGGCGAAGGGAAACCATAGCAAACTCGGCTGCTACGAAGAAACCATTGACAAAGACAAGAAGGAAGATGAGAAAGATGCCGATTATTTCCATAGAAACTCGAACACCACTAAAGTTTTATGATCAGGGTCCATTGCGTATGAGGAATAGAATTAAGTATTTTGGACCGTTCTCCCAGTGTCGCCTACATTTTGGACCATTTTTGCCGGAAATACAGAGGAACTGGAAGTCTGGCAAAAAAAAACTACCTAGATTATGTCGCCATTACTGTGCCGTTGCTTGGATCCAAATCCCGTCGTCCCGATAACGTGCGGAATCGGCCAGGCCAGAAACGGAACTTGCATCCATAACAGGAAGGGTGGGAAGGTATCCAATTTTTTTGGTTCCCGATCGAAACCAAAAATGCAACCAGTGATAGTGCCAAGAATAATCAGACCAAGATTTTCCAAGGACACGTTCTGTATAAACTACCATCTTTGGAACTGTGCGGTAATCAATTCGGCGAAATAACTTCAGGAAAGGAATTTCTTCGAGAGTTCCCGTGTCAGATTTACAAGACCAAGACAAGTTGGCGACTGATCCCACCGAACCAGAGTTTGTCGAAAAGTCCCAAAGATGTAAACGTTCCTTTTCTTTTAAAATACGAGACCCTTCAAAGTAGGCAGTCTCCACAAGATTCATACCCTTCCCTTCCAAGGAACGCATGTTTGTTGGACATTTCCAAGAAAAAACATTCAGTGGTTTCTGAGTCTCCGTTTGTGGGTGAAGAGAAAAGAAAAATACAAACCCAGTATCTTTCATTTCTTTTTTGAGAGATCGCATCAAACTTGCACCCGATTCGTTCAAATAAATTTGAACAGTATCGTTTTCTTTACTAGAACTCATAAGTTCTCTAACCGATTCAATGGCATCGGAAGTATCTGGTCTTTGGGATCGAATCACCTTCCAACTGAGTTGGTTACGTTTGGATTCTTTGGGATTGAATGTAAAAAGATAAAACTCATCCTTGTAGGGTAACAAAAGGATGGTGGGAAGTTTTGCTGTTTCTAAATTTCGAACCGACTCTTCATCATTTTTTCTTTGGATTTGACTTTCTGTTTCCCTGCTATCGGCATAAGTAGAATCAAAAAACTTAGATTCTCTTGCTGTAGAAAAACCAGATAGGTATTGGAACTGTTTATCAACAGATTGAATTTGAAACAATGAATGTGGACTATTTTTTTGGGAACGAATCCTTTTCACTGCATTATATTTATATATAGAATCTAAAAGTCCCCAAACATCGTTGTCATCCCGCAGATGACTGAGTGCATATTCAAAAAATAAATCTGTAGAAAATGCGAGAGGTCTATAATTACGAATATAATACAGATCTTCATAAATATTATTTTGAAGATAATCGGATACACCATCCCGAATGTTTCCATTCACAGGGCCCTTTTTACCAGAGGCAGTGTGGGCAAAAACAAAACCAAAGTTTCGAAGAAATTCTGCCGCGTAAAAAGCATTTTCTTCATCTAAAATCCCCCTACTCTTTGTTAATTCAATTGTGGACTTACGGAATTCTTTTCGATAAATTTGATTATAACCTTGTAGGATGGTGGCTGCGTATTCCAACCTTCTCCATTTTTTTTCCTGAGCCATATAAATGATTTCATCTGTCATTCGAGAAGATAACTCAGGATTTTGATCCATTAACATTTGCGAAATTCTAAGTTTGGGCCAAATGTCTGCTTCTGTTAATTTATCAGGATCCTTAATTTTCTGTAGAGCTTTGAGTGCAGCTTCTGGCCCACTCACTTTATATAATGATACGGATATTAAATCTTTCACCCCGGTAATAGACATAGGTTCATTCAAAAACGGATGGTTGATGTCTGAAGACCAATTATTCAAATCTAACTTCAAATAGTATTCTAATGATTTTTTGTAATCTTTTTGGAAATAAGCTAGTGCACCTAACTTTACATACACTCGATTTAGAATCGAAGCTTTTTTTCCTCTCGCAGACCGAAGAAAATTTAACAAAGATTCTTCGGCTCCCGAATAGTCCCCTCCGAGAATTTGGAAAAAGGCCATCCGTTCGTTAGAATTTTCACTAATCGATCCATCTGCAATTTTTTCCAAATCCATAATCATTTTCTGTAAATGGATTCCTTCTCTCACAAATCCAAGAAAGGATAGTTTAGCGGGTAGGTCTTCGTCGATCCGATCCAAAAGAGGAATCCATTCCAAGTTAGGATCCTCAAAAAAAGGAGAACTGACACGCATAATGTTCACAAAATGTTTGTGCATATCCTTCTCTTTGCCTGAAGGAAGATCAATATAGTATTGTAAGCGAAACACTCGGCATAAAGAATAATACGGTTTGGTTTTTTGGCAATCCATACGGATCATCGACTTTTTTTCATCTTCACCAGTTTGAAAAAGATTTGTTCGCATGTTTTTTGCTAGGTTGCGAAAGTAAGTATTGGGTTCTTTTTGAATATAATTATCTAGGGTTTTAATCGCTTGAACTTCGTCGCCTTGAGACTGTTTCCAAAGAGAGGTTAGTAAAAAATCCGCAAAAGCGTACTCCCCTTTTTTAGTTCGTAGGTCATAAAGGATATTGGCGATTCCGACTTTATCTTTTTTTCGGAGGTAATACTCCCCTAACATGAGATAGTAATCGATCTCTTGGATTTGAGACATTCCTTCCGGGTTCTTAAATCGGAATTCATCCCGTGCATTCAATATTTCTTTCCCTTGGATCAGGAGTTTTGAGGTTGATCCAGAGACAACCCAACCATGATTTCGTTGGGTTTGACTCATTAAATTTCCCGCCGAAAGTGCGGAAATACACCAGATTAAAATAGAAAGTGACAGGCGATTCGTCATCGTATCTATTATTCTTTAGGGCCAATCCATTTGGTCAAGTGACATAACAATTCATGGCAGAAAGTTTCAACTACCAATCCATTGTGGAGTGTTTTGACGAATTTTTAATCTATGTAGATCCTTTTTTAGAAATTCAGTTTTCTCGCACTTCACCCAATCTCTATCTGCCTCCTGATTCTATTTCCACGGGAAAACATATCAACGACCTACACATCATTCCACGGGATGCCCTCATCCTCACCAACTTATGCCAAGAGACCTTGGCAAGACGGACTCCTTTCCAATTCACAACAAGCCTACTGGGGAACCCCTTCCGGATCTCTGGCCGGTATTTGGAATTTAAAAACATACCAGGAGTGATCTTAAGAGGGGAACCTAACTTTAGCATTGAAAATGTGATTTTGGACAGTGGCCCCTATGTGATCTTTCGGTTTAAGTTTGATACCGAGTTTTTAACCACGTATATTTCTCCCAATGTTTCTCTCAATCTCGGATACCAGGCTGGTGACTTCAAAAAAGGAATGTTGAAACCTGATGACCTCATCCATCCCGAAGACAAAGTACAAACGATTGCAGAAGAAAAAGAACACATCAGAAATAAAGTTCGCACCTACCAAAGAGAATACAGATTTCAAAAACAAGACGGAACTTATATTTATGTTTCCGATTACAGCGTTGTTAGTTATTTCAACTCCTACCCAACAGAAAAAATTTGTTATTTGATTGATATAACGGAAAGAAAAGACAAAGAATTAGAAATCCTAAAACAACGTGATGAGTTGGCACGGATTAAACTTCTTTTTGAAGAAACAAACGCGGCAGCCAATGTGGGGGCCTGGGATGTCGATTTAGTTAACCACACAATATTTTGGGCCAAAGAAACAAAACGGATCCATGAAGTTCCCGAGGACTATATTCCTGATTTAAAAACTGCCTTCGAATTTTATCCTTTAGAAGCACATCGCAATTTGTTACTTGAGGCATTTGAGAATGCTATAAACAAAGGAACTTCCTATGACTTGGTATTACAAATCAAAACCAAACTTGGAAACTTCAAATGGGCAAGAACTATCGGACACTCTGTTTTTAAAGACGGAAAATGTATTCGAGTATTTGGTAGTTTTCAAGACATTACAAAAAACGTTGAATTAGATATCCAAAAAGAAGATGCTCTCGCCAATTTAGAAACGATTCTTGATGCAACTACCCATGTTACGATCATCGGAACCGACACAAACGGTATCATCACGCACTTCAACATGGGTGCCGAATTCCATTTACAATATAATGCAGAAGAAGTAGTTGGTAAAACTTCTCCGGCAATCTTTCATAGGCCAGAAGAAATCCAGACTCGTTCCGCTGCTCTTTCCAAAGAGTTCGGAGAATCCATTACTGGATTTGATACCTTTATATACAAAGCTAAGTTAGGTGAGTTTGACTCAAATGAATGGACTTATGTCCGTAAAGACAAAACCGAATTTCCCGTACAACTTGTAGTTACTGCCAGCAAAAACAAAAAAGGGGAAATCACTGGCTACCTAGGGATCGGAATTGATATTTCAGCCCATAAAGCCACCGAAGAAGCGTTACGTGCCAGTGAAAGTCGTTGGCAATTCGCATTGGAAGGATCCGGAGATGGGATTTGGGATTGGAATGCGATCACGAACAAAGTTTTCTTTTCTAACCAATGGAAAAACATGTTAGGTTATTCTGAAGATGAAATAGGATCCGATATTTCAGAATGGGAATCAAGAGTTCATCCCGCAGACAAACCTAATTATTTTTCAGACTTAGACAAACATTTTAATGGGCAAACTTCTGTTTATGTTAATGAACACAGAATGTTATGTAAAGATGGATCCTATAAATGGATTTTAGATCGAGGGAAAGTCATCGAATGGACAGAAGATGGTAAACCACTTCGTATGATTGGTACTCATAGCGACACCACCGAACGAAAATTACTCGAAAATGACTTAATCGTTGCCCGTGAAAATGCAGAGAAAGCCTCTCAAGCAAAATCTGACTTTCTTGCCAATATGAGTCACGAAATCAGAACCCCACTAAATGGTGTGATTGGTTTTTCAGACCTTCTTATGCGTACAGAACTAAATCAAGTGCAAAAGAAATACATGGAAACTGTCTACCTCTCTGCAAGTTCATTGTTAGATCTTATCAATGATATCTTAGATTTTTCTAAAATTGAATCTGGGAAAATGGAACTCTATAAGGAAAGAATTAATATATACGATTTACTCCACCAAATTGCAGAGATCGTAAAACACAAAGCATACGAAAAAGGACTCGAGCTCATCCTCAATATTTCACCCAAGGTTCCAAGAAACATTTTTGTAGATTCCCTTAGGCTCAGACAGATTCTATTAAATTTAATTGGAAATGCTTTGAAGTTTACCTTAAAGGGCGAAATCCAAATTAAAATTTCTGCGGAACCAAAAGATAAAAATGAATATGAATTACTTTTTGAAGTGATTGATACCGGAATAGGGATTAGCCCCGAAAACAGAGACAAAATTTTTGAAGTTTTTTCACAGGCAGATACTTCCACCACACGTCAATTTGGTGGGACTGGCCTTGGTTTATCCATTTCTAGTAAATTGTTAAATTTATTTAATTCTAAAATGGAGCTAGAATCGGAACGCGATAAAGGATCTCGTTTCTTTTTCAAAATTGTAACTCTTGCAGACAATGAAAGGAACACGGAACCAGAACTAGGAAATATCAAAACTGTAATGGTATTAGATGATAATGAAACCAATTTGTTTGTCATCCGTGAAATGTTAACTTACAAAGAGATTCAGGTAGATAGTTTTCGCTCACCAAAAGAAGCTCTAAATGCAATCTCTTCAGGAGCCTTTTACGATGTTGTTATCACTGATTTCAATATGCCAGAAATGAATGGACTAGATTTCATTGAAGAGTTATTAAAAACTGTAGAAACAAAAAATTTAAGAAAACCCTTTCTTTCTCTCCATACTTCTTCCAATGACGAAAGTATTTACAAAAGAGGTAGAGAACTCGGTGTCCAATCTATACTTTTAAAACCCATACAGACAAATATTTTATATGAAAGTTTGGACAAATTGATCTCTGGCAAAAGTCCCGAAGTAATTACACCCAATTATGAACCAGTTCAACCGATTGTCACAAATGAAAAAATTAAGATCATGATAGTAGAAGACAATCCAGTGAACATGATGTTAACCAAAGCCATAGTCCAAAAATCTCTTCCTGGTACTATTATTATCGAAGCGGAGAATGGAGCTTTGGCAGTCGAAAATTTTATTCAAACAGAACCACAACTCGTTTTTATGGATGTGCAAATGCCAGAAATGAATGGTTATGATGCAACGAAGGAAATCCGTAAGTTAGCAAATGGAAAATCGGTGCCAATCATTGCACTCACCGCAGGAACTTTGTCAGGTGAAGAAGAACGTTGCCTAGAATGTGGAATGAATGATTATATATCTAAACCAGTGGTTTTGAAAACCATATCCGAAAAGATGAAACACTGGCTTCAAATCGTTTAGGCTGTCAATCTACTCCTGTTCGATAACATATCCTCTACTTTGCTTATCAAAATGAGAGAATTCGAAAAAAGGGGGGATAACAAAAACCAAATCAAAGTCGATAAATCAGATATACATTCATGCCAAAATATTGAATGAGATTGTCCATTTGACCCTATTTCCATCTCATGGACATTGTGCTAGTCTCTGTTTCCAAACTTTCCAAAACCATCGGCGAAAAAAAACTCTTTCAAAACCTTGATTTCTCTATCAGTGAAGGAGAAAAACTCGCCATTGTTGGTATCAATGGTTCTGGTAAATCTACCCTCCTTCGTGCCATCCTTGGCAAAGAAGAAACGGACTCCGGCCAAATCATCAAAAACAATAACCTTAAAATTTCTATCCTAGACCAAAATCCTGTTTTTGATCAAAAGGAAACCATCCTCGATCATATCTACAAAGGTGATAACAAACTTGTTAAAACCATTCGCCAGTATGAAGACATCTGCGAAAGAATGAGTGAAGGTGTAGAGGGACTCGATGATGAGTTTACCGAAATTTCCGGGGAGATGGACAGACTGTCCGCCTGGGATTATGAACAACAAGTTAAGTCCATATTAAAAGAATTAGGTGTTGAAAAGTTAGAAAGAAAGATGTCTGAGTTATCAGGGGGGATGCTTAAAAAAGTAGAACTAGCAAAGTCTCTCATCGATGAAAGCAACTTACTTATCTTAGATGAACCAACAAACCACTTGGATGTAAAATCCATTTTATGGTTAGAAGATTATCTGGCAGGCCTCGACAAAGCCATCATTCTCATCACACATGATCGATATTTTTTAGATCGGATTGTGAATAAAATTTTGGAACTAGACCGTGGCAGTCATTTCCTATATGAGGGAAACTATTCTATTTATTTAGAACGAAAAGTAGAAAGAGAAGAAACCCTTCAAAAACAAGAAGATAAAATCAAACAATTTCTCAAACAAGAAGTGAAGTGGTTGAAACGCCAACCCAAAGCTCGTTCCACAAAACAAAAAGCACGGATTGAACGGGCCAGTGAACTCCAAAATAGAGAAAAACGCGAAGAACAAAAAGACTTAGAACTAAGTGTTGCCGCAAAACGCCAAGGGAAAACCATTTTAGAAATTCATAATCTAAAAAAAGCAATTGCAGACAAATTACTCATTAACGACTTTACTTATACCTTCAAAGCCAAAGAAAGACTCGGTGTGATTGGACCCAATGGAATTGGGAAATCGACTCTCCTTAATTTGATGGCCGGCCGTATTACACCTGATAGTGGATACATCAAACCCGGAATGAATACAAAAGTGGGTTACTTTGACCAGACAAGTTCGGAACTTCCCCTCGATCGAAATGTTCTCGATTATATCAAAGATGTTGCGGGTGAGATGATAGAAACAGAATCGGGTGAAAAAATTTCTGCGGCAAAAATGTTGGAACGATTTTTATTTGATGGGAAACTCCAATACACACCGATCGCCAAACTATCAGGAGGCGAAAGACGTAGACTTTTTCTTGTTCAGATCCTAATGACTGGTCCAAACTTTCTTATCTTAGATGAACCAACTAATGATTTGGACATCCAAACACTTTCTGTATTAGAATCTTTCTTGGATGAATTCCCGGGAACCGTTGTGATTGTCTCCCACGATCGGTATTTTTTAGATAGAACTGCTGAGAGCTTACTTATCTTTCGAAAAGAGGGAAAACTAGACCACTATATCGGGACCTTTTCTTCCTTTTTGGAAACAGATACTTTGGAATTAGAAAGTGAACCTAGTTTCCCAAAACAGATCGCAGTTCCGCAAGTGACACCCGCAACGGGGAAACCACAAAAATCCAAACAAGACCAAAAGAAACTTTCCAAGTTAGAATCTGAAATTGCGAAGTTAGAGTCCACAAAACTAGAATTAGAAAAGAAATTAAGTACATTCGCAAACGATCATACGGAACTTCATAAAATAACCGAAGAAATCCAAAAGATTGAGTCGGAAATTCTTTACAAAATGGAGGAATGGGAAATGCTTCATTCCGAATGAAGACAGTCCTATATACAAGAATTTTTATTTGGACACCCATCATCTTTATTGGGTACTTCATCTCAGCTCAGATTGGTTTTAAAATTGCCTTCTTAAATAGCCAAGTATCTCCCGTTTGGCCCCCGGAAGGTGTGGGCCTTGCATCACTTCTTCTCCTTGGTCCTGTTGCCTTACCTGGAATTTATCTTGGAGCCACACTCGCTAACTTTTTTAATAACCCTCATTTACCGACAGCATTTATCATCGGTATTGGAAATACCCTTAGCAGTTATATAAACTACAGGATCATCAAACGAGTCACAGAAAAATGTGATCCTATCTATTCTACAAAAGACTTAATTTATTTTCTTAGCATTGGAACTTTTCCCGGATCTCTTGTGAGCACTGTGCTCGGTGTTACGAGTTTATGGTATTGGGATTTTTTATCTTCAGAATTATACTTTAATGTATTTTTTACTTGGTTCTCGGGAGAAATGTTGGGGTTTCTCATTGTTGCTCCCCTACTCTATGTTTGGTTTCATCCCAAAGCCAGATTAAATCTGGAACTTCGTAAACAAATCGAACTCCTACTTTGGATCATTTTGGTTTATATATCGGGTTCAATTGCTTTTAGTGATGAGTGGCCCTTACTTTTTTTACCCATTCCTTTTGTCATTGTCACAAGCATTCGGTTTCGTCAGTTCGGTGCCACACTGGCTACTGTTGTCCTCGCATTTACCGCTGTGACACTGACCATTGAAGGAAAAGGTGTATTTGCGAGAAGAGACGAAAGTGGACTTTCCATCAATGACTCACTCATCTTTTTAGATGCCTTTTTATTTTGTATCAGTGGGATTGCCTACTTTTTGGTAACCGCCACGAGGGAAAGAGAAAGAGCACAACTTGCTTCTTTAAGATCCTTACAAGTTCTAAATGAACTGAAAGAAAAAGCCAATGAAGAATTGGAACAAAAGGTATTGGAAAGAACGGCAGTCATCGAAGAACAAAGATCGGAAATAGAAAAACAATTGGATATGGCAAAACGGATCCAAGAATCTCTTTTTCCTCAGAAAGAAGTTTTTCCGGAAGGTGTGGAAATTCTATTTAAAAATATTCCCATGATGAAAGTGGGTGGTGATTTGTATGATATTGTTTGGAAGCCCGAGAAACTAGAGTTAGGTGTTTTCATTTGTGATGTTTCTGGGCATGGAATTCCGGCCGCCCTACTCAGTGCTCTTGTCAAAACCTCCCTTGACAAATGGAAAGAAGACCCCTCCGACTTAAAAGAAAACTTAGAATCCATTCGGAACCAAATCATTCCCAATCTTCGGGAACATTTTGTGACGGCAAGTTTACTTCATTTACATACAGATTCGGGTAAACTTCGTTTTGCTCGTGCGGGACATTTCCCTCTCTTTATCATTCGTTCTTCCGGTGCCATGGTAAGTTTAAAACCTATGGGAAGAATCATCACTCCTATCTTTGCCATCCTTGCCGAAGAAGAAAAATTCCTACTAGAACCAGGCGACTTAATTGTGATGTTAACCGATGGCCTAACAGAAGCCAGAGCCCCGGACTCTTACCAAATGTATGGAGAAGAAAGACTCCTCCATTTGATCCGTGATATGAGAAAAAAACCTCTGATAGAAATTAGAGATCAGGTTTTCCAATCCGTCATCCAACTTTCTGGTGGGATCACTGCCATCCAAGATGATTTGACCTTTGGACTCATTCGTTATACGGGCGTTTAACGAAAAGTAACCAGATGGAACAACACCTCATTCTGGACCCATAGTTTTTTTGGGCAACTCTGAGTAAATTTCATCAATGGCTTCTTGAAATCCGTTCAGATACATTGTGGAGAAAATATTCGGTTCATTGGATAGATTTCCATAATCTCGCATTTCAAATAGAAATGGAAAAGGAAGATACCAAGGACTCGAATAACGAGTTCCGGAATGGCTACTTACCTTTTCAGATACCAAACTGTTTTTATGGTATAATTTCACCGTGACATCCAACATTACGTTTTGTTTGCAAGGGACAATACAGAAAGTAAGCATTTGTAATAATTGTGTGATATTACCTTGGTCCCAATTACTTCTGGGTCTTCCTGCCGAAACAAAGAATACAAAATCCGTTTTAACATTCGTCAGTTGGAATTCTTTATCATCGATATTGTGTACGAAAATCTCTTTCCATTGATAACGATTCTTACCAATCTCTTCTTGTTTTTTGGCAAAATATATTACGGGAGAATCTCCAAATAGAGGACGAGATTCCACTAAACCCATATTACTTGGTCTTAAATACATCCTATTTTGATTCAGAATGGTTACTGTATCACTGATTTTCCCTTTCGTCGAATCTTTGGGAAATTTTTTAAGACTACGATCTAAATTGGCAAAGGAACAGTAAAAATTAAAAATGATAAAACTAAAATAAAGATACTTCACTGAGGAATTTTTCCTTGGGTTGGTTCTAAAAATTCTTCCATACAAGGAAGAAGAATCTCTTTCATTTCCTTTTCATTCATGGGACCTAAGTCCCCACCTTTTCTCATATATTTTCTGGTATAGTCTGCATAATTAACAGTGGAAATAAGATTGTAAAGTTCTACCTGATGGAAATGAATATCTCTAGCCAATGCGGTGCAGGATATATAAGAACCTAAGTGGGTGAGTTCTTTTCGAAAATATGTGATTCGATATTCATCCCGCCCGATTTGACTCGACCATAATCTTTCTTGGTATTGTTCCTTCTTTGAATCCATCCACTGATGGATGTCCATCCCTTCAGGTAGAGTTAACGGATTCTTGGGATACACTCTCCTTTCTTTTGGCAGGAGGCTCGCACATCCTACCAAAAGAAAAGTAGAGAATAGAAGAAAACTTATGGAAAATACAAAACGGAAGGAAGAAACAAGCGGCAAGCAAGAAGGTGTTCTCTTCGAACAGATTGTACGGGATTGCGCAAATAAGTCCGAAGAGAGTTGGTAAAGATTCAAATGATCCAAGGCCTATAACCTCCATTTCCCAGGGTTGCCCATATTGTGGTATCTACCTGCTGGTACATGAAAGGGGTTGTGACCACCACCGTGGGATCTGGGGATTTGGAATTGGTTCCCTCCGCCTTGATGGTAGTAAGGAACTCCATAACTTCCTCTAGACCCTTGGTAAGGATAAGGGTAATCACGGTAGTTGTGACCATTCTGACTGGGGTGTCTTGCGTAATAAGAGTCGTGGACTAAATCGGGAGTCACACAACCCCCTCCGAGCAGCGCCAACCCAGTCACAAAAATCAAGGAACAAAAAAACCTAACGAGCCTTTGACGGTTTAAGTTTTCTACGGATTCAAAATTGATTCTGTTCATCATACACCAAGTATAGGGGAGAAAAAGTTTTTCTCCAATGGAGGGTTTCCGCATTTGCGGATAACACCTATACGAATGGTTTTTCTGGGATCTAAAGGAGAGATAGGAATCGAAAGTAAATTATGTCTCTTATGCGCCCTTGATGGGGAGGAGGCGTTAGCCGTCCGAAGGACCGAAGCGAACGCGGAGTCCGGACCAAGCAAGGAAAGGCGCCCTAATTCGTTCTTGTTTCCCTCCTAATAGTTAAAAATGATGGAAAAATAAGTTAAATTTTCCGCAGGAAGTGTGCCCATCCATGGCAAATATCTATTACGACGACAGTTGCGATCTAAATCTCCTTAAAGGTAAAACCATTGCAGTGATTGGCTACGGAAGCCAAGGTCACGCCCAAGCTCAAAACATGAAAGATTCTGGTTTGAAAGTCATCATCGGACTTCGCGACGGATCCAAATCAGTAAAAGAAGCAAAAGAAGCTGGTTTTGAAGTTTTCAGTGTTGCGGAAGCCGCAAAAAAAGCAGACATCATTCAGATCCTCGCTCCCGACACCATCCAAGCTGACATGTATAAGGCGGACATTGAACCGAACCTTAGCGAAGGGAAAGCTCTTGTATTCTCTCATGGATTTAACATCCATTATGATCTCATCACTCCTCCGAAAAACGTAGACGTGTATATGGTAGCACCAAAAGGTCCAGGACATTTGGTTCGCCGTGTTTACACAGAAGGTGGTGGAGTTCCTTGCCTAATTGCGATCTACCAAGATGCGACTGGCCAAGCCAAAGCTCGTGCCCTCGCTCACGCAAGTGGAGTCGGTGGAGGAAGAGCAGGAATTTTAGAAACATCTTTCCGTGAAGAAACAGAAACTGACCTCTTTGGTGAACAGGCTGTACTTTGTGGTGGAGTTGCCAACCTCATCATGAGTGGATTTGAAACTTTGACGGAAGCCGGATACGATCCAGAGATCGCTTACTTCGAATGTTTACATGAAGTGAAACTCATCACTGATTTGATTTACGAAGGTGGACTTGCTCGTATGCGTTATTCCATTTCTGATACTGCAGAATATGGAGATTATATCAGCGGACCACGAATCATTGATGCCGGAGTGAAAGCTCGTATGAAGGATGTTCTCACTGATATCCAAAAAGATAAAGGTGCAGCGTTCGCTAAACGTTGGATGGCCGATACAAAGGCTGGATACCCTGAATACAAAAAACTCAAAGAAAAAAATGCAGCCCACCCCATCGAGGAAGTAGGAAGAAAACTACGTTCTATGATGAAGTGGCTTGCGAAGTAATTTTTAAGGTAACTACAGTTTTAGTCTAAAGAAAGGAAGAAGGGATTTTATATGAAAGTAACACAAAAGATAGTACTCGCAGCACCTGCACGAACTCCTTTTGCTCAAATTGGCAAGGCGCTCTCACAGTACTCAGGCCACCACCTCGGAAAAATCGTAGGTGAAGAAGTAATGAAACGCAGTGGTTTGAAACCTACTGATATTGACGGTGTGATCGTTGGAGAAGGATTTTCTAACGCACCTAACTCTGCACGTGTGATTGCCAACTTACTCGGACTTCCGATGGAAATTCCTTGCCTTACTGTTGCCAACAACTGTGTATCTGGTTTGGAAGCAGTTGCTGAAGCCACTCGCCGCATCATGCTTGGCGAAGGAAAAGTATTTCTCGTGATTGGGGAAGAATCACAAACTTCTATGCCATTCGTTGTGAAAAATGCGCGCCTTAACAAAAAAACAAACAGTTTAGATGCTCTAGTCAAACTTCTTCCGAATGACCTTCCTGAAGGTGTAGAACTTCGTGATACATTAGAAGACGGACTTGGTGATGGCGAAACTTCTTTTGGAATGCAAGTGACTGCAGAAATTCTCGCTCAAAACTATGCACTTCCACGCGAAACACAAGACAAAGTTGCTTACGAATCTTTCAAACGTGCCTTTGATGCCACTCAAGAAGGTCGTTACAAACCATATATTATGGAAGTGAAAGACGATGAAGGGAACATGTTACAAGCTGACGAAGCAGTTCTTCTTCGTGAAGGTCTAGTCAAAAACCCAACTCGTATGGGTCGCGCGATGTTACTCTTTGACAACCCTCAAATGAAATTTGACCAGTTCAAAGAAAAATACAGCAAATACTTAAAGAAATCTCATGGACCTACACTTTCCATCTTCAATGCAAGCCCACGTTCTGATGGAGCGGCTGGTATCATTGTAGCTTCTGAAGATGCGGCTAAAAAATTAGGTTTAGTAGCGAAAGCTTATGTAAACGGTTTTAACATGCGCGGTGTAGATCCAAACCTTATGGGTCTTGGCCAAGCAGAAGCAACTGTGGCTCTTCTCGCAGAAACAGGTGATAAAATCGAAAACATCGACATCATCGAAATCCACGAAGCATTTGCTGCAACAGCAGTAGCGGCTCTGGAAGAAATTAAAATCAGAACTGGTCTTGATTGGGAAAAGAAGTTTGATGAGAAAAAAATCAACCCGAACGGTGGATCGATCTCCATTGGACACCCGTTTGGTGCTACTGGTGTGAGACTCCTTCACAACGCTATCATGGACTTTGAAGAAAACAAAGACGTGAAAAAGGTGCTCGTGACTGCTTGTGCACACGGTGGGATCGCAGGATCAATGATTGTAGAAAGAGCATAATCGAATTTTAAAATTCGAATTTGCTTTTATCGAAAGGTCGATGGGAAAGCCAAGGGAAACCTTGGCTTTTTTGTTTTATTTATGAACCATAAGGCTTTATCAGCTACCTTAAAAAGTGAGTGGAATTTACTGCTTACTTTCAGAATGAAGTCTCAAGAAAACGTCCTGAAATCCAATTAGAATGGGTATTGGAAACTTTTTATTATCCAGAATACAAGAAAATTCAGGAAGACGGAAGGATACGACTTTGGAAATGGATTGACCCTGTAGGAAAATACCTTAGAGTCATTATGTTAGAAGATGGATTTACTATCCACAATGCATTTTTCGATCGAGGTTTCAAACCATGAAAGTTACCTATTATTCAGAAACAGATTCCCTCTATATAGATTTAGCCACTAAGTCCGCTTATGAAACCAAAGAAGTTTCGAAGGATATCAATATCGATTTAGATGAAAAAGGAAATCCTGTCGGTATCGACATTCATGGAAATGCTTCCAAATTTGTTGATTTGTCAGCCTTTGCATTGGAGAAACGATAAATTTCTAAGTAACTATTTTCTTTAAGCAAAAACTCTGCGACGTTTACCAGCCTTGGGATACATACGATGTTGTTTGAGTGAGATCCTTCTTTTAATCAAACCTTATCTTCTCCTAACAAAACTCTTTCTAGATTCAAATCTTGCGAAAAGGTGAACTTATTTAGAAAGAAATTTTGGTTTTGGGAAAGGGATTTGTAAGATGAGAGAAGGTGTGGTAAGAGGTAAGTATTGGGAGGCGGGTTCAGTTCCCCACCCAACTAGGGCGGGGATATATAGATTCACAATCCAAATTGCCTTTTCCGATCGAGGATTCAAACTATGGAAATTCAAGAAGTATGTAAAAGCAGGTTTGAATCCTTACTTTCCAAATTCATTGAGAGAAACTCCCCATTTGCTCATTCCCTTTGGGAAGAGATTCGATCACACTACTCAGAACCCCACCGCACCTACCACAACCTAAACCACCTCTACCAAATGTTAGGAGAATACGATTTGGTATCTAAAGTATTACAAGATCCAGAGATCACACTCTTTGCCTTATATTATCATGATTTGATTTACGATGTCTCATCGAAAACCAATGAAGAAGAGAGTGCAAAGATTGCCAAAGTAAGATTATCAGAATTAAAAATCGCGACCGAACGGATTGAGACTTGTGTAGAACAAATCCTAGCAACCAAATCACATAGATTAGGTGACGAGGGCCATCCAGATACATCTTATTTTTTAGATATTGATATATCCATTCTCGGAACGGAAGAATCTAGATACTACAACTATGCGAAAAACATTCGCAAAGAGTATTCGATTTTCTCCCGCGAAGACTACAATAAGGGGAGAGTCCAAGTATTGAATCATTTTATTGAAAACATTCGACTCTTCCATACAGATTTCTTCTTTGACAAGTATGAAATGCGAAGCCGCCACAATGTGAAGTTAGAAATCCATAGTTTACAAAAAGGTGAACTTATTTAAAAAGAATTTTTGATTTTGAGAAAGGGATTTGTAAACGGATGAGTTTGTGGTAAGAGGAAAACATTGGGTGGCGGGTCTAGTTCCCCACCCAAATCAGGGCGGGGATATAAGATCCACACCCCTACCCCCCAAACTTCGCAAGCATCGGAACAAGCCCCTCTTTCGTTTGCTCCGCCGTGTCATATCCAGGAAAGATCTTAAACAATTTCAAATAAAAGTGTTTTTCAACTCGTTTGTTTCCGTTAGCTGTTTTTTCAAACACATCTTTAGTGAACAAATGAAATTCAAAATATCCATCCTTGAACTTTCCGTTTGCATTCAGACGACTCCCCAATCGAAAACGTAAGGGACGGTTTGTATCCAACGATTCAAAACAAGGTTGGTCATCATAAGATAAAGTTTTAGAAATAAAAAAAGTTTCTTTCATTCCCATTTCCCGAAAGTCTCTATTCCCAGGAAGCTGTACCAAAACTTTACCCTCTCTCCGAAACTCCAAACTGTATGATAAAATTTCCAAATTAGAAACATCAACAGAATTCAATTCTATCGTTAGGTGATGATCAATCACTTCGGTAGATCGTGTGATCACACTCCCTTCCCTTTGGCCAATGGTAATGATTTTATTTACTTTTAAAGGAACCACATACTTAAAAACCAATCCAGGGTCAGGTAAATTCTTACCATTCACTGTCATTGCTGAGTGGATTGGCGTTTGGGTAATGGTATGAATGTCGGCGATCGTCAAACTGGAGGAGTTAAATTGGTTTTGAACTATTGGAGTAGTATCCTCTTTTAAAATGTTTTTGGATTTGAATATTTCGAATGATTTTAACTTAGCAATCGTCAGTCTTTGCATGACAGTAATTAGGACAAGTACGGCAACAAGCAGGATGAGCACAAAAACCCAAGTTTCATAAGCATTCATTTTCTCTTCTAACGTTCGTATTTGTTCCATTGAATACGGTTTCATTACTTGTGCGATTATCATCCAACAACCTTTGAGAGGAAAAAGCCTACACTACTAGTATCGACTTATCGTTTCGAGAAAAATACCATTCCTCAGGAAAAGAGATCGACTCATGACAGTACGTTCCCTATTTTTTACACTATGTCGGGTTACAAATTTTTACTCTACATCCTACTTATTATATTTGTTTTCCCCATCTTTGCCCAAAACCACTGGGATGATTACATTCACGAAAAAACTATTGGATCCACCTATCGCATCTTTGGTGACAATGTAAACCTTAGAGAGTCCGACAATATAAAATCTAAAGTCAAAAAAACACTCTCCATGGGGACTACCATCACCATTCTTACAAAAACGAACCAAATCATGGAACAAGATTCAGTAAAAGAATATTGGTACCAAGTTCAATCAGAGAATGAATCTGGTTATATCTGGGGGGGCCTTGTCGCTGATTATTCCTTTCCTTTGGAAGGAAACACGATCTTATGCAGAAACTTGGGTGTCAAACTTCGCAAAATAGAATTAAAACTAATCCAAGGGAACAAACTTCTGTCCCAAGCAAAATGGGAAGTCGGTCCCGTTAGCAATGAAAGTTGGGATCATAAAATCTACCCAACATCCGAATTTTCACCAAATCCTAAATTTCTATTCGGATTAACATACTTAGTTTTTTCTGAAATTGAATACGGATATACGAACGAACAATTAATTACTATTTCACCAGATGCCAAACTAGTTTCGCATTTTTCGTGGAATCCTGGGTCTTGTGATCCACCATCCTGCGCTGAGTCTTGGTTGGTGTTTCCCAACGAAACATTACCAGAAGATAAAAAAATCAAACGAAAAGTTACGAAAGGAAAACCAAATACAATCCAAGAGTTAACCCATAGTTTTGATATCGATGACTCAAATTCCCACGAATACTACAAATCAGAATATATTTGGAATGGAACCATCTTCCAAAAAAAGGAAAACCAATAAACTCTATGAAACAATTTATCACAACAATTGTAATTCTAACTTTAACACTGCCTCTATTTGCCTGGAACAACCATGCAGGAATTACCTATCTAATCCTAAAGGATCATTGGAAGAGTAAAAACTCTGCGAAAGTCAAAGTAGAATCTTTAAAAACTTTTTTAGCAAAAGAAAAATCATCGATTCAAGATAGTTTGTCTATTTCCGAAGAATGGGCCCTAAAACACCTCCCTCATCTAACACCAACAAACGATAGTCTCAAATTTTCCAAAACGACGAAAGATGCAGACCTTGTGGTGAGTTTTTATAAAGCACTTCGGGTCAATCCCAACCACAAAGCAGCGTTGTACATCCAGGCAGTCCCCAAAAGAAATGGAACCAAACTTCCTTTGAACCAACTCACAACACTGAATGACAAAGGAAAGTTAGGAAACGAAACTTTTTTATCGCTACAAGAGGGACAAATGATTGGCGCTGATGAGGTTTTGATTTCGGCAACGGATGAACCTGACTACGATTTAGATTTGTATTTATTTGAAGATAGTGGAAGTGAAGTGGGAAAAAATTATGGATTTGGGAACCAACCGTTTGGAAATCCAGCAGTAGAATTTTCCTCACAAGCACCATTCCACATGGGTTTCTATTATGAACCTGGAATCATATTTGCCCTTGCAGGTTTTTTAAAACGAACCTATCCCGAATACCGTATCCACCAATTTACAGAACTTTCAAACTTAGCATTCCGAACAGGCCATCCTTATTGGGGATACCGTTTTGCTGGTTGGGCACTCCATTACATCCAGGACCTCACGCAACCTTATCATTCCTCGGTATTACCAAGAGTCAGTGCAGCCAAACAAATTGGCGTACAACTTGTATCCATTGTGGGATATCAATCCCCAAAAGATGATATGATTCGATTTGTTTCAGGAAGGCATACTTTGATCGAAGAGTACCAATACTACTTGATTCGAAACTTGATTGAAACAAAAAACTGGGGCCACTCAGTGGCAAGTTCCATCACAGGATTTTCATCAAACGACCTGGTTGGATGGCAAGGAATCGATGCTTTACGAGGTAACGTTTGCAAAGAAGCTTATGATGCCGGCGAACCAATGGATGAACAGTTGGAACATTTAGAAATTCCTAAATACGAAACTCTGTATGAACCAAACCATCCAATCCATAATATACTTGGATCGCTTTTACGTAACACATCCAAACACACAAGAGCTTATTTGGATGCTCTAAAAACTAACTAACCAAAATCGTCAGCGGCAAACCTTTCGAGTAACTCCAAGGGTATGATCTCTAACGCTCGTTTGTGGGTGGACTCCAAAAAAACCTTGGGAGGAGCCCCATTGCGGTAGGCCTCTAACCATCTAGAGGCACAAAGACACCAACGTTCTCCTGGTTTCACACCTGGGAAAGCGTACTGTGGCCAAGGAGTGATGAGGTCATTGCCACTTTGTTTTTGGGATTCTAAAAATTCTTCTGTGGCAAGAACACAAACTGTATGAGAACCAACGTCATCATCAGATGTATTACAACAACCATCCCGGAAAAAACCAGTGAGCGGCTGAATGGAACAGGGAGCCAGGGGTCCGCCGAGTACATTCAAAGATTCATCCATTTCCATAGAAATCTCAAACTAGGGCAGGATTCAAAAATGGGAAGATGTTTCTGTAATTAGGTGCGAAAAAAGATGGGGGTTTGCACCCCCAATCGAACGACCAAAAGGTCTTGGAAAGCCTATAGTCAATCTGCTATACATACATTTACTTGTCAAACGCTTATGCTTTTACATCAAAAAAAAGAATCTTTTTTTCCTCTCCATTGACCCTCACTCGGACCTTCCAACGACCAATGAACTTAGGATTGTTTGCAATCGATAGGTATCTGCCTTCAAAGGCCAAATTCCTTTGAGCAACCCAATCCAGTTTCATAGGCTCAAACCCCTTTCCATCAATGGATATATCTATCTCAATCCGTTGGTTTCCTGGTCTCGCAAATTCCAAGGAGACTAAAAAGTTCTCTCCCAATTGGAAAGAGTTTTCGCCGCACTGTGTCTTTTCTCGTTTTGTTGTTAGCTTACAAATTTGAATGTCTTCTTCTAGTATATCCGTCTTGGAGTCGATTCCTAGACGCGGATGCCAATACATATAATATTCATTTAAAGTGTCCCTGTCGGAGTATTGTGTTCTAAAGACAGTTGGGATCGTTGTGACTTCCAATTGACGATTTGGTTTGTGTACTTCGAAATGGAGGTGTGGTCCTTGCGTATAACCAGTATTACCTGAGTATCCAATTAATTGACCTGCTTCTACCACATCTCCCAGCTTTACAACAACACCATTTTTCATTAAGTGGGCATAATTGCCCAAAGTTCCATCATCATGTTGTATGATGATAAAATTTGCCTTTGATATTAAATCCTTTCGAAACCCACCTTCCGAATAACGAGCTTCAGTTGCCATCACATAACCCTTTCTTGCTGCGTGAACGGGAGTGCCTACAGGAATTCCAAAATCGATAGAATAGGCAAAATTACCAAAATGGGTAACGGATCCATTATATCCTTGTACAACCCTTGCTCGAATTTCTGGAGCAAATGGCAATAAGTAACTCACAGAATCATCATGAATGCTATCCCAATCCCCTGGTCGAACTCGGAAAGCAAAAGAATGAAAGGCATTTTTCGATTTGTCATCCAAAAGAAATTTTGTAATAAAAACAGGATTTGGTCCCTTCACAACAACAAAGTATGGAAAAACTAAATCTGTTTTAAAATTGATAAGAGTGGTGTTGAGTAAAACCGAATTTGTAATTTTAGGATTAGGATTGTGGTTACGAATAGACAACGCAATTCCATCCTCGTCTTTAGTTTGGATGAGGCAAATCCATTCTTGATTACATTCTTCGGTAACATTCGATTCCGCAAACAATCCAAGGGAAAAACCAATAAACAATATAATGAAAAAAAACCTGATCACTTTACACTCGTTACTTGAAATTGAATTTCTTTTTGTATTATGCCATCAATAGAAATGGTCGCAGTCCAATCGCCTTCCATCGGTTCAGAAGAATCTTCCAATTGCACATCTAAGTAGGCATCCCACCATTCAGGATTCGTCTCCCAATTATACAATTTCAAAATAGAGGTTCCATTTTTACGAACGGAAATTTGTATTTTGTAACGAGATGGTTTCAAAAGTGGAAGATAAAAATAAATAGTGGAACTTTTAGAAAAGGAGGAAAAATTACATCCCGATCGTTCCAGCTTCTGAATCGATTCACAAATCTCAATTTCGTCTATATCTGCAATCGTTTTGACTATTGGTTCTTGTTTATCTCTGCGCCAATGAAGTTCTCCCTCTGATACAATTTGTGCATCAGAGGATTCTGTCAGAAATACAGTTGGTATTGTTTTTTTACGTAATTTGGGAGTGGGTTTGTATACTTCAAAATGCAAATGAGGACCATCACTAAATCCAGTACTTCCGGCATATCCCAGGGGGGTTCCTGTGGCCACTCGTTGCCCACGTTTGACAAGAACTCCCATATAACGGAGGTGAGCATATTGACCTATGGTTCCATCCTCATGAAGGATTTTTACATAATTTGCGGAGTGGATGTATTTCATTTCGAATCCACCCTCATTATTTTTTTGTTCCGTATCAATGACAACGCCATCCCTAGCGGCTGTTACTAAATCTCCCTCTTTCAATCCAAAATCGATCGAATAACGATTATCTCCATGGTGGCTTTTAGTTCCCTTATAACCTTGATAGACCCGAACCTTCATACCTTTTTCAAACGGCAAATCATAAACAGTTTTTGGATCATGTGATACAGAATAATTACCAAGAATCCATTTGTATTTGATCTGGTAGACCCAACGCCTATTCGGTTTGTTTACGTTTAAACGAAACAGTTTTTTACGTTTTGGACCTTTTAATACGGTAACAAAAGGAAGTTTTATACTGCTTTTCATATTCTTTGAAGTTGCATTGACTGAAACAGTAGTATAGGTTTCATCGATAGCAATTTTGTTTTGGAAGTAAATGTCGACTCCTGTTTTGTCCTGAACATATATGACACAGAGTCTTTCCATGGAACAGAATTCGGATTTTTCTTTGGCAAATAAAAATCCAATAGGAAAAACTAAAAATAGAATAAAAAAGCCAAATCTCATAAAACAGGAATCATCTTAAAGATAGAAATATCTAAAGACAATCCATTTTCTGCTACAAAAACTTGATTGCCGAATGATTTCTTTTTCGTAAACTGCGACACATGAGTTCAACCTTATACACTTTCCCAATCTCACATTTTTCTGAAAAAGCTAGATGGGCATTGGATCTTGCAAACTATCCCTACCAACTAAGCCCACTGGTACCCGGACAACACATCCAAACTTTAAAACCCCTAGTAAACGATCTTTATGTGCCTGTTTTGGAGACTGATTCAGGTGTCACTCAAGGTTCAGGAAATATTCTAGATTTAGTCGAAGAAAAAGCATTTGGCCACAAAGCATCTGCGGAAGAAAAACTTATGGAAGAGAAAGTAGATACTCAAATCGGAAAAAGTTTACAAACTCTTTTATATCACTTTATCCTGGATTATCCAGAAATTGTGGGAAAATTATTTTTATTAAAACCTGTTTCGCTCAGCGATTCAGTTGGACCTCCAGAACATTTTGATTTGATTGCCTTATCTCTCAAAAGAAGGTATAAAATCACTCCCAAAAATCTGGAAGTCGTAAAACAATCATTAGATGAATGTTCCAAAGAATTAATAGAAATCTATAAAAGCCGTAAATTTTTTAACGGAAATTCTTTTGGACGAGTGGATTTGACTGTGGCAAGTCTTATGGGTATGCTTGCCGAACCAAAAGAATCCCCCGCTTATCCTTGGTTTGCCTCTGTCCAAATGCCAGAAACCTTTCTTACTTGGCGTAAAGAATTAGGATTCGAAGTGTTATTCGATAGAATCGGAGAGTTTTATAAAGAATTTCGAACCCAATCCAAATAATCAGGATTTCCTGAAACAATAGGCCATAAAACAATGCAGGGAGTTTCGTAAGAATGTATTTCTTTGATTCTCTGCATTAATAGCTCCGATTTCTCCCTTGTCGTTTTGAATAAACAAACAACTTCAGTTGATTCTTCTAAAACCTCTTTCCAAATGTAAATGGAATCCATTCCCTTGATGATATTGGCGCAGGCCGCCAACCGTTCAGTAACGACAATTTTTGCGATTTTTTTTGCTTCTTCTTCTGAGGAAAAAGTGACATAGACTGTGCTGAATTCCCATGTTTGATTCATTTAAATTATTTCCTACTTGCTCAAAATTTTAGATACTTATGATTTTGCGTATGCAGTTTTCTATTTCCAAAACTTCCCTACTCATAGCCGCTCTCTGCCTACCGATCTTTGCAGAACCACTCAATCCTCCGAGTGTTACTTCCAGCAGTCAACTGTTACCAAAATCAAAAAAATATACCCCCATCTTTGCGATGGACGGAAAACTCAAAACCAGTTGGGTCGAAGGTGTGGATGGTGAAGGGATCGGTGAATCCTTACAAATCAAATACAAGTCACCAATCAACTTTCGTTCCTTATCCATCTACAATGGATTTGGTGATCCAAAACTTTGGGCAGCAAACAATAGAATCAAAAAACTAAAAATTTCCACAGAAGAGGGAAATGAAGAAATTATAACTCTAAAAGATAGTTTGTCTCTTCAAATGATCGAATTCAAATCCGAACTTCGGGCCAAAGAAATTTCTCTTACCATCCAAGAAGTATACAAAGGAACAAATTCAGAAAACACAGCCATAGCAGAACTGATATTCAATTCAGAACAAGCGGGTTCAGCTCTCATTCCACCCAAAAATACTTGGGCCATCGGAAAGTGGAAAACAAAATCCAATATAGCAAGAATCCAACTTCATAACGATGGAACTTGTGAAATGGGATACGAAACGGCTAAGATGTTATGTACTTGGACTGAAAAAGGGGACAAAGTCATTGTGAGTCTAGAAGCTACCCTTCCTCTCACTAATACAGACATTTTGGAAATCAAACGTCGAGGAAATTCATCAGATCCAATCCTTGAGATCAATGGAAAACATGAATTTATCTCCAATCGGGACGGAGTTTAAGTTTAGGGACTTAGTTTTAGTTCTTTTTTAATCCATCCAGGATAACCAAATGGATTCCACCACGGAAGGCTCATTGTCTTCTGTGGTTTCAAAATAAATTACTGAATTTTGATAAGGTTTTCCAGACAGATCTCTAACTGGAGTTAGTAGGATCATATTAATATCCAAGTCTTTTTCCAGTCGTTTGATGGTAGACCACTCATCAAGCGAACCTTGTTTGGGATAAGGCAAAATCAAAATTCCACTCACCACTTCTTGTTTTGGATTTCGTTTTTTACGAACTTCGAAGAGAATCCGGCCTATCGAATAACGAAAGTTAAATTCGGATACCGGCTGGACTTGGACCCTACCCTCTTCTTTGTATAAAAATCCATCGATAGCACAAGGGCCAGAATACTCTTTCGGGATCAATCCTTTCACATCTTGAACGAGGTCCATCACTGGAGGTAAAAAGTGAGCAGAGTAAGGAAACTCAGAGCCACCGATTCGAATCCCCCGAAACACCCCTTCTTTATCAATAAGCATAGCCGTAGAAGTAAGATAAAAGAATTCCCCATCCCGAACATCCCAAAGAGTCGAAAAATCAAAAAACCTTTCGTCCCCAACCCAAAACTCAGCAAGAATCGGAAAACCAAAAAGTCGTTTGTTTACTTGAGACATCTTCCAGGAATCAGAAGCCGATTTAAATATAATATGATTTCTTCCCGCAAGGCCAAATTCACTTTTGAGTACGATGGGTAGTTTGGTTTCTTCTAGTTCAGTAAACAGATGTTCTTCGGAAGAGATTACCTTTGCCGGTAGAGGGGAATGGTGTTTTCGAAAATCAAGCTGTGTGATTTTGGAATTGAGATACCGTGAGGTTTCAATGCGAATCGGGTCTTCGACAAGCCTTCCTTCATACCATTCATTCCTACATCCCCATTCGACAAGGGTCACGTCTCCAAGAAGAGAACCGTCTTGGACGGGAGTGCCTGGTGTGAGCCCAGACTCTTTCCAATGGTTAAAGAGTTCCTCACTCGGTAACTCTTCCACGAGAACAAAGTCTTCTTCACGAGAGATGGGAAAAAACATCTTCTCTAAACAACGATTCCTCCGTTTGAGGGAGGAATCTAAATTTAAGGGATTGAGAGGTAATCTATACTCAAAAAGTGAGTCTAGATAATAAAGAACCTGAGCCAATCAATAGATTCGTCGGATGGCTGTAGCAATCCGTTGTACGTTGTCTTTTGTTAGGTTAGGATAAATCGGAATACAATGCCCTCTTTGGTAAAGGCGTTCTGCATTCGGAAATTCCAAAGGATTCACTTCCAATACACGATGAAGTGGTTCATCCACAGTTCTTTGTGTTCCAATATGAATGGATTTAAAATACCTTTGGATCTCTTCGTAGTTTTGTGCCGAGACAACAATAGGAAATCTTTGGAAGGTATCTTCCGTTGGATTTTGGAAGTAAGTTTCCAATCTGGAGTTTTGCACCGCTTGTAAATAGGCAGAGGCAATTTTTTTCTTACGTTCTAAGATGACACCGAGTTTGGAAAGTTGTTCAATTCCGAGGGCTGCTTGGTAATCCACTAAATTGTAATCATACTTTGGTTCACCAAAATTGCGTTTGGCGGAAGGACCCGATTTGTATGATTTTACTGAAGTAGAGAGAGAAGCTTCTGAAGTAATGATCATCGCACCGTTTCCAGTGGTAATGATGTTTTCTGCACTGAGACCACAAATGGCAATTTTGGATTGTTTTCCTACGCTGATCGTTTCGGAAGTGGCTCCAATGGCTTCGGTAAAGTCTTCTAAAACTTCCAATCCTTCGATGGAATAATCACTCAAACGAATGAGAGATCCAAAACTATGATCAAAAAGAGCGAAAGTGGCACCCGATTCATTTTTTTTACGAAGGAATTCTTCCGGGCAAGGATGAAAGGAATTTCGTTTTAAATCCACAAGCACTGGTTTGGCTTGTAAAAGAAAGATCGCATCCAAAGCAGAGATCGGAGCATAACTGGAAAGAAGAACGGAGTCTCCTGCTTTTACACCTAACGCAAGTAATGCTAAGTGGTATGCAGAAGTAAGGGAATTAGAAGAGATGGCGTGTTTGATTTTAAAGGTGTGACAGAACGTTTTTTCAAATCTTTCTACAATTTCACCGGTAGAAAGGTGTTCATCCACGAGACATTCCAAAACACCTTTCAGGTCTTCCCGAGAAAGGGTTGGTTTAAAAAATTCAATGTCTTTTTCTTTTCGAATAGGTCTTTGTATTGTTTCGGTGCTCATCCAACAGCACTCCTCTATATTATGTCACTTAAATACCCTGTTTCCGTATTATGTCACTTCATTTTTCGAAATGCGAACATAATTTTAGGATTCCCTTGGAAAAAGGGTTCTGGGTGAAGAAAGTCTGGTGAACATGGCCCCCATGACGGGTTCTTTTTCTTCTCTTTGGGCAAGCCGCCTCCGCCAAAACCAGGGAATTCGATCCCTAATGGAGGACCTGGGCCAAATCACCGGGCACCCGGACGAAATCCTTCTTGGGGGAGGAAATCCGGCCCACATCCCGGAAGCAGAAGAAATTTTCGCGGATTGTTTTCTCTCCCTGGCCAAAGACCCGTCGCTTGCGGCACTTCTTGGTGACTACCAAGCACCCATCGGCAATGATCGTTTCCGCACACTCGCCGCAGAATATTTATCTCCGCATTTTGGTGTTACTCTTACCAAAGACAACATCGCTTTTTTCAATGGCAGCCAAAACGCCTATTCTTACTTACTCAACCTCCAATCCGGCAAAATGACCGATGGGAGTTTTAAAAAAATACTTCTCCCTATTGTCCCAGAATACATTGGTTATGCGGACCAATCCATAGAAGCCGATGCCTTTGTGGCAACCAAACCTGAAGTGATTCCAACAGGAAATCATAGATTTCGATACGGATTAAACAAAACCGATTTTGATCTTTCGAATGTAGGTTGTGTGGCCCTATCACGTCCTACGAATCCCACAGGAAATATTTTATCTCTAAAAGACATTCATTGGATAGAAAAAAGAACCCAAGAGAAATCGATTCCCCTCCTCATTGATTTGGCCTACGGAAATCCTTTCCCCAATTTGATTGGAGAGGAAGAACCGATTCCTTACCGGGAAGGGAGAACCCTTTCCTTAAGTTTTTCAAAAATTGGGCTGCCGGGAGTTCGTTTAGGAATCATCATCTCTAACCCAGACACAATCGAAACTCTTTCATCTTATGCGGCAGTAGGCAATTTAGCTGTTGGAAACCTCGGTGTGTATATGATGGAAATTCTCTTTCGTAAGGACATACTTCCACTCCTTACAAAAAACGTCTTACGTCCGTTTTATGACAAAAAAAAGGAACTTGCAATTTCTATCTTTGAATCGGAATTCCAAAAACATGGAGTCGAGTATGAAATCCATGATCCTTTAGGTGGATTTTTTCTTTGGATTCGTTTTCCCAATTTATCTGTATCCAATCACAAACTTTACCACCTTTGTAAAGATAAACGGCTCTTCATTGTTTCTGGACATTATTTCTTTCCGGGGTTAAACTCAGATTTTTCGCACACTCAAGATTGCATACGTTTGACATATTGCCGTAAGGAAGAAGAATTAGCCAGGGGAGCCCATATCTTGGCTGAGATTGTGGCCTCACACCAGGCAAAATCCAAATGAGTGAAGAAAGTATTGATCTATCAGACACAGTCGTAGAGAACCCCTCATCCAAAGAGGAAAGTTCAGCCGATAGACCATCAGCACAGTCCTACATCTTTTTATCTGATTCTGTAGGAAGCCTTACACCCACAGCACGTTGTATCTTAGATGAACTCAAAGACTGGCACAAACGTGTAGAAAAACACGGCAGTAAAGAAAAACACGCATCCTACTTGATGACTGTGGACAAACTCCCGGAAGCATTGGCTAAGTACTCAAATCTCGGAGCCCAAGGTCGATCGGAAAATTCCATCCACCACGCCCTCCGTCAAATTTTAGACATTGATCATCGGGGCCAAAACCGGGCTGCCTATGCTTATCCTTACCTCATTCGTACCGGTAGCAAAATTTCTTCTAAAATTGCCCTGATTGCACCGCAAAACGAAAATAAAACGGACACCCAACCTTACAGGCAGGCATGTTTTCGATTTTCACAAGATCTCATCCAAGTGCTTTTAGAGAACCGGGCCAAAAAAGGAAGAAACTGGGACGAAGACAATCCAGGTTCTTTGTTGTTACAAAAAAACAAAGAAGGAAACACTTGGTTGTATCCTAAGCTCGGTTCACTGGAGGCAGAAATCTCCTCACTTGTCAGAAAGGGATTTGGAAATTTGCCTTACATCCCCATGCCTGACTTTCTCCAAGACTTCACTGACTTTGCACGCGAACATAACTTAGCACTTTCAGTGCTCACTGATTATCATATTGTCATTGATGAACTTAACATTTTACCCGATGGAAGTTTCAAACGTTTGCCAGAAGTTGTGAACCAAATCCTTGCTCATATGAACGGGTTGGAACATTTCACAAAAGAACAACTCACAAAACTTGCGAAAGATGCAAAGTATGAATCCTTCCTAACTTCTTTTAGTGATTATTTATCCAAACCAAAGTTTCCTTCTTTAGAATCAAAAATGAATCCTGAAGAAGAAGTGAAAAAGTTTTTATCCATCATTGAAAACTTTCCCTTTCCTGCCGAAAAAGGAAATAGAGCCCTATCCATCAAAGAAACGATTGAACTCAGTGTAAAAATTTTAAAAAGACTATCGGAAGAAAAAGGATCAGTTCTGACTCGTAAAGATGATAACATTTACGGAACTGTAAAGAATGCAGTAATCAGCCGAATTCCAGAACATACAAAAAATCATAACACACTGCTACGTATTGATTTTGAAGAAGAAGTGGCAAAGGCGGGAATCACATCGGAAGAAAAAACAAACGAATACATCAAACGTTTGAAAGACGATGTGTTCTCAGACCATTCCTATTATGAAGAAAAACTTCCTGATGGAAGATCTGTTTATTACGTAGTGGATCATGGTTATATGGCAGCGGTCATCCACAAACTAGCCTTTGAGGGTAGAACCAATCCAGAATATAAAAAACAATTGGGTTATGCCAAAATCATCAATCATAAACTTTCCAATCCCAAACATCCAGAACTCAATAACAAACTAAAACCTGAGCTCATTGCAAAACTCAATGCCGATGTAAAAAACATGGAAGTGGAAGAATTGGAAAAAGAACGTTCCAACGAAATCCGTTCCCGTTTCAATGCCGTTCCTGGAATTTTGACCTTTGTAGTGAGTACGCTGATATTTATCACTGGTGCATATTACCTACGTTCGGCGATGCCAATCTTTTTTGGTGTCCCTTTTTCTGTAGTGCTTGGGTTTATGGCGGCCATCTACTTCCGTGAAAAATCCACTGAGGAAATCCGAGACGACATCAAAAATTCTGGAAAGTTTTCGGGGATAGGAGATTGGGGAAAACCAACTTACAATTCCAGTTCCTCCTCTTCTTCCTATGAAGACGAAGCGGAAACGAGTAAAAAAGAAGAGAAACTTTCTCATATCTACAAGGCCGCAGATAATTTCGTATTTCCCAAACGATTCAATAAAATCACAGACAAAGTTTTAGATCCTAAGTCGTTACGTTCTCGAATCTACGAAAACCTAGACAATATCAAACGAAACAATATGACTCTCTCTAAAGAGAAAGATGACGATAAGGTGGCTTCTACTGTAGAATATGCTGTCTTACAATCCGTTTCCACCATTGTCATTCCTGATGATGTGGCAATTCGGGATCTTCCGAATACCATTCTCATCAACCGAACCGATATGAAGTCAGCGCTGTTTCGTGGCCAACTGGCCGACCATTACCGAGAGGAAATGAACAAAAAGAAGTTCGATAAAAAATTAGTTAAATACTACACCTACCTCATCAACACGGTGGAGATGGAGTATTATAAATACCTTCCGAAAAAACGAGTTTAGATACTAAAATTATTTGATTCCCTGAGGGTCGCTCCTCCTATGGAGTCTGATGTATCAAAACGGTATCGTACAATTTCCTATCATCATCATCGATGAAGATTTTCGTTCCGAAAATGCCAGTGGTCTTGGTATTCGAGCTATTGCAAAGGCCTTAGAAGGCGAAGGGATTGAAGTGCTGGGTGTTACCAGTTACGGAGATTTAACAAGTTTTGTGCAACAACAAAGCCGGGCTTGTGGATTCATCCTTTCCATTGACGACGAAGAGTTTGCTCCCGAAACAGTCGGTGAAGTTCCTGATGCTCTTCGCCAACTCAAAGATTTCGTAACACAAGTCCGTCACAGAAATGCAGACATACCGCTGTTTCTTTATGGCGAAACAAGAACCAGTCGCCACATACCGAACAGTATCTTAAAAGAATTACACGGCTTCATTCATATGTTTGAAGACACTCCTGAATTTATGGCACGTGCCATCCACAGAGAAGTTAAATCCTACTTAGACAGTTTACCACCTCCTTTTTTTCGTGCTTTAACTCAGTATGCACATGACGGAAGTTATAGTTGGCATTGTCCTGGTCACTCCGGTGGTGTTGCGTTTTTAAAAAGTCCCGTGGGACAAATGTTCCACCAATTTTTTGGTGAGAACATGCTTCGTGCTGACGTTTGTAATGCGGTGGATGAACTGGGCCAACTTCTCGACCATACAGGTCCCATTTCTGCCAGCGAAAGAAACGCAGCTCGGATTTTTCAATGCGATAGTTTGTATTTTGTTACGAATGGAACTTCCACTTCCAATAAAATTGTTTGGCATAGTACGGTAGCACCGGGCGATGTTGTGATCGTAGATCGTAACTGTCACAAAAGTATTTTACATGCCATTACTATGACCGGAGCCATTCCCGTATTTCTTATGCCCACAAGAAACCATTTCGGAATTATCGGGCCAATTCCCAAAGCTGAATTTAAATGGGAAAACATTCAGAAAAAGATCGCAGAACACCCGTTTGCTAAACACGTAAAAGGAAATCCGCGAATCCTCACCATCACACAAAGTACTTACGATGGAATTCTCTACAATGTGGAAGACATTAAGTTAGAGTTAGATGGTAAAATTTCCACTCTCCATTTTGATGAAGCATGGCTTCCGCACGCATCATTTCATAGATTCTATACAGGTATGCACGCCATTGGATCAGACAGACCTCGTCCAAAAGAAAGTATGATCTTTGCCACTCAGTCCACACACAAACTTCTAGCCGGCCTTTCACAAGCAAGCCAGATCCTTGTCCAAAACAGTGAAAAGGAGACCTTAGACAGAAACCTGTTTAATGAAGCATTTTTAATGCACACAAGTACGAGTCCACAGTATGCCATCATCGCTTCTTGTGATGTGGCCGCAGCCATGATGGAATCTCCCGGCGGAAATGCCCTTGTGGAAGAGTCCATTGAGGAAGCTCTGGATTTCCGACGTGCCATGCGCAAAGTTGGTTTGGAACTGGAAGAAGATTGGTGGTTTAGTGTTTGGGGACCGGAAGCTCTTGCCGATGAAGGGGCTGGAGAACGTGACGAATGGATTCTAAAAGCCAATGATCGTTGGCATGGGTTTGGAGACATTGCAGAAGGATTCAATATGTTGGATCCCATCAAAGCAACTGTCATCACTCCTGGTATGAGCGTGGAAGGAGAATTCGCTGATTGGGGAATCCCGGCACTCATTCTCACCAAATACTTAGCAGAACATGGAATCATTGTAGAAAAAACAGGACTCTATAGTTTCTTTATCATGTTTACCATTGGAATTACAAAAGGCCGATGGAACACGATGGTAACCGAATTACAACAGTTCAAAGATGATTATGATTCGAACCAACCGCTCTGGCGTGTGATGCCAAAATTTGCCACAACACACCCCAAGTATGATCGAATTGGACTCCGAGATTTGTGCCAATCTATGCATGAAGTCTATCGTGCGAATAACATTTCTCACCTAACAACAGAGATGTATCTCAGCCCGATGATTCCTGCCATGAAACCTTCGGAAGCATTCGCAAAGATGGCCCATCGTGACATTGAACGAGTGCCGATAGATGAGTTGGAAGGTCGCATTACTTCTGTTCTGTTAACACCGTATCCTCCGGGAATTCCCCTCCTCATTCCTGGCGAAATATTCAATATGACAATCATTCGTTACTTACAGTTTGCTCGTGAGTTCAATTCGAAGTTTCCTGGATTTGAAACAGACATCCACGGGCTTGTAGAAGAAAAATCAGAATCGGGACTTGTGAGTTACTACGTCGACTGCGTATTTGAATAAAAACGAATAATCACAAACTCCAGGTTATTTTTCTGATCTGGAGTTTGTTTTGGCTACTTGAGAGGTTTGGCACGTTGATTCGTTATTGCCAATTTATATGTTAGCTGTTTCTCGTGGGCGATACAGGATGGATGATCACTACTCCCATTCAATCATTTTGACTACATCTTTCAAACAGTCTTCTCTCATAGTTTGGTCCTGTTTGATCGCAGGAAGTCCGGAATACCATTTTCCATCAGGATATTTTAAATCCACCCAATAGGAAAAAAGAGTGGTTTCTCCGTTGTTGTTTTTGATCTCAATGTTGAGTAGTTTTAAATCAGAAACACCAGTCTCTTTATAAAACACTTCTCCATTGCGAGTCCGAATTCGAATTTTTTTGGGAACGACTTCAAAGGTGATTCCTTTTTTTTCTTCTCGTTTTTGTTTCAGTTCCCAAGAGTCGATGCGTACCGAATCAAGTTCGTTCACTGTTAACTTTTTTTTATAAAGAATTCCATCTTTGGAATGTTCAAAAGACATCGACTGACTACCGCTAGATGATTCGCCGCGAACTGTCCTTCCATCACAGAGGGTTAAGTTGATGACCTTTGGCTCTGAGGAATCTTTATCCCCACGAGCATTTCTTGGTTCCTTGGATTCTTCCATGGGGAGAGAAGGAAGATTTGGTTCTTTTGGCAATCGTGGTTCTCCGAGTACCGGAGAAAAAAATCCGAGGGTCCCTACCCAAAGAAAGAGTCGCAGTCGGATGAAGTTTTCCATATTCTGACCTTTATCCATGGATGCATTTCTTACTGCAACTTTTCAAACCCTTCCCTTACCAGTTCTTTTACTCGTCATCATTGGCTCCATCCTAGTTTTGGGTAAAGCCGCTGACGTTCTAGTCGACGAGGCAGTCTCTCTTTCCACTCGTTGGGGAGTTCCCAAAATGATCATTGGGGCCACCATCGTAAGTTTGGGCACAACCCTACCCGAAGTTTCCGTATCGGTGCTTTCTGCCCTCGAAGGAAATCCAGGAATTGCTCTTGGAAATGCTGTTGGTTCCATCATCTGTGATACTGGCCTCATTTTGGGAATCGCCATCTTAATTTCGCCACCTGATATTGACAAACGACTTGTGAATCGCCAAGGTTGGATCCAAGTCCTTTCTGGATTTTTACTGGTTTTTGCTGCCCTTCCTTGGGCGAACCTAACGTCCGTATTCTCTACAGGAGGACGGATCGACCAAGGAACTGGATTTGTATTTTTACTACTTCTTGCCGTTTACATTTATTTGAGTATCCGTTGGTCTAGATCCAAACCGGGAGAATTGGAAGCAGGAATTGATGACACAACCGAATACGATTCCGCACCCTTTTGGATTGTCTTATTAAAATTAGTGACAGCTATCACATTTGTGATCCTTTCCTCAAAAGTCTTGATTCCTTCCGTCCAAGAAACAGCCGTTAGACTCTCGATTCCTGATTCCATCATTGGAGCAACACTTGTTGCCTTTGGAACTTCGCTTCCTGAACTTGTCACTGCCATCCAAGCATCAAGACGGGGACATTCGGAACTTGCCGTGGGAAATATCATCGGTGCGGATATCTTGAATGTTCTTTTTGTATCAGGGGCTGCCGCTGCTGTCACAAGAAATGGACTCGAAGCCCCGGTGAGTTTCTTTACATTTTACTTTCCTTCGATGCTCATTGTACTTATCCTGTTCCGCTTAGGAATAGTTTTCTCCAAAGACAAAATCAAACGACCATTTGGTGTATTTTTACTGTTCATCTACATTCTTGCCACTGCCGCAGGATTTGTTTTTAAAGGTTAAAATTTAGATCCAGTTCACCATCTCTTCCCAATCCAGAAGGGATGGTTCGTTTTTTTCTCCATTCATCGTAACTCAACTCAATAACAGTCACTTCTTCTTTTTCAATTTCTGTTTCGGTTTCACCAAATAACCTTTGGGCACCTTGCCGTATCAATAACCTTCCCCCCTCGTTATCAAATTGTTTGGGATGATCAAATACATAAATCTCACGGTTCTGCTCCATCGCACTATAAGCTGTGGAAATCGTGCCTGACTTACGCCCCGACTCCATAATGTACACTCTGTCCGCAAGACCCGAGATCACACGATTTCGTTTTGGGAATGTCCACTTGGCAGGTTCCGTTTTTAGTAAAAATTCCGTAAGAAGGAGTTGGTTTGGATCTTCTTTGATCCGTTTGTAAAGATCCCGATTCCCAGGAGGGTATTCCATTCCCAGTGTGGTACCAAGTACACCGACCACAGGGACACCCCGGTCCAAAGCGGAAAGGAAGGCTTGCCTATCAATCCCAAGTGCCATACCAGAAACAATCGACACATCCTTGTTTGGTGATACCAATCGAACCAGTTCTTTTGTGGCGGAAAGCGAAACAGGGGAAGACTTTCTTGTTCCTACAATCGCTACCATCGGTGATTGTAATAACTTGACATTCCCTGAACAGGCGATCACAAGAGGTGGGTCGTAAATTTCTTTTAGATTCTTAGGATACTCGGAGTCATAAAAACTCACTAGTTTCCAAAGGGGATTCTTACTTTCTTCCCACTGGATACATTCTTTTAAACATTGGTGCCAAAAGTCCTCCTCAAAGTAATTTGGTAAGGCTCGGTACAGGTCTTCAAAATGAGTGTAATTGCACCAAATCCTTGTTTTGCGAAGAAGGGAAGAGACCCTAGGATGCCCGAGAATCGAAACGACCACAGCTTAAGAGGTCAATTGGATTTGTTTTGGGCCCCTAATTGGTTTAAGTTTTTAATCACATTGCGATAAGAAGAATTTTCTTCCAAAGGTTCCCTGATGTTTCCTTTTTCTTTCATCTCTTCCAGAATGGATTTGATACGAGTGTATTCATCATAAGCTAAATTAGATTTCCCCACTTGGTATAAAAAGTTGGCTTTGGCAAATCTTGTGGGAACATTGTAAGGTTCTTTACGTAAAATTTGCTCCAGAAGTGAAAATGCAAGTTCCACTTCATCATACCCACTCGTTAGTTTTCCATTCCAAACCTCATCCTTCAAAGAGGAATCAAAATAAACAAGTGCGAGTTGAAACGGAAACCGAGAATCTTCTTTGTCTAGTTTGGATAATTGTTTGAATAAATTAATAGCCCGATTACGCCTTGTGGACTCCCAACCCATATCTTTGGAGGCATTGGCATAAGCTACTGCCGCTTCATATAACAATTGTTTATCTAACTTTCCCGATTGAATCGCCTTATCAAAATAAGGTAATGCGGATTCATAAGAGTGAATTTCAAACCCACCCTGTTTTGCATTCGGGATAGACTCCGCCAGAGCCTCGTCATAATAACGAGCGCCCAAATCTGCAGAACCAGCACGCATATAGGCCCTTGCGATCTTCCAAGAAAGGGCAGCCGATTGGTTGGATTTTTGAACCATTTTTCGGATTCGTTTCTCCATCTCTTCGATTTCTGCCTCTTCTAAGGCCAACTTTTCTTTCCAATTGACGATGTCTTTTTCGGAGGCGGGTTCGCCTCCAATGCGTTTGCGGTATCTAGATTCGGTAAGTGACTTTAGATAGTCACAACCTGTGAAACTAAAGCCAAGAAGGACAAGTAGGATGCCCATTGGCAATGAAACCAAAGAAAACCTGCTGTTTTTTGTGCCCATCGGTTCGATTTTAGTTTCTTTCTTTTGGATGAAAAGAAAAAAATGTGATTATGTCTCATAGTTTTCGCAGGTTGGGGGAAGCCGACCTTTCCCTCCTCCTCCAATGGGAATCTCTCTGTTTCCCCGGTGAGGAATGGACAGAAAAAATGATCCAAACCCATCTAGAATTCCATGTGGCTTATGGATTGGGAACTTCAGAAATAGAGTGTTATGCACTTGTTTGCGAAACTCCTTGGGAGATAGAAATCTTTCGGATCGCAACACTTCCCAACTATCGAAGGTTAGGTTTAGCAAAAGAACTTATTTTGGCTCTCTTCCGAGAATTTCCAAAAAAAGAATTCTTCTTGGAAGTTAAGGAATCAAACGAAGCTGCCATCAGACTTTATCAGTCCGTTGGTTTTATCGAATTAGAGAGACGTAAAAAATACTATCCAGACGGATCCACAGCCGTTCTGATGAAAAGGAATCCACCTGAATGAAAAATGCATATGTTACTGGCGCATCCCAAGGAATTGGAAAAGAATTTGTTCGAGCACTCAGCAAAGACTACAATGTTTTTTTGATATCGCGGACGGAATCCGATTTAAAAAAAGTAATCTTAGAATTAGAACCTCAATCCAGAGGAATCTTAAAATACTTTGCTCTTGATCTTACAAAAAAGAAAGATGTGGAAGAACTCGCTGACATCATAACAAAAGATAAAGATGCAGAACTTGTTGTGAACAATGCTGGGTTTGGAACTGTAGGTGAGTTTGCTGCTTTACCACTCGACAAAGAATTAGATGAAGTAAACCTGAATGTAAAAACTCTTGTCCATTTGAGTCACGTAGCACTGAATCGATTCAAAAAAAATAAAAAAGGTTATTTGATTAATGTGGCGTCTATCGCAGGTTACCTGCCAGCCCCAGGCAGTGCCATTTATGCTGCAACCAAAGCCTTTGTAAAATCCTTTACAGAATCCATTCACGAAGAAGCCAAACTTCATGACATTTATGTACAAGCACTTTGTCCAGGGCTTACTCATTCCGACTTTCATCAAAGAGCAGGAATTAGTAAATCTAAGTATCCGTCGTTTATGTGGCAGAATGCGGATGTAGTGGTAGAAGAATCACTGAATGCTCTTCGTCATAACCAAGCAGTTTGTATCACTGGTTCCTTCAACCAAGGTGCCATTACTATTTCAGAACTCATCCCACGTGGTTTTCTGCGAAGGTTAAGTGGAAAATACTTAAAACTAGAAGAGGAATAGAATCGGATGGATGTTGCAAAATTAGATGCCTGGTATCGTAGACTACTTATAATCTTTTCCATTATCGCCGGAGGATTTCAAGCATACTATGAAGGCAATGTTTGGATCAATGCTGTATTTGTGGTTTTAATGGCAGGGGTGGTGGGTTACTTCACCAATTTCCTTGCAATTAAAATGTTATTCCAACCGAAACATGGTAAGGTTCTTGGTTGGTCAGGCCTTGTTCCCAAAAACAAATCGAAAATTGCAAAGTCACTCGGAGAAAGTATCCAAAGTAACTTACTCCATCCAGATATTATTTTATCTTATATCTATGAACGTAATCTAGTAGAAACCGGAATCCAAAAGATCGTCAAAGAAATTGATGAAGCCATTCATAATGAAGAAATTCGAACTGTGCTTGTAACTAAAATCATTTCTATGTTAAAAGAAAGGGGGCCAGAGATTTTAGAAGTTATCTTTGATTTTTCCGAAGAAACCATGAAAAAAATGGCGGAACGTCCAGAGGAAATTCAAAAGCTTTGGGATTATGCGAAGGATCGCCTAACATATTACCTAACGGAAGAGGCAAATCGCGAAGATTTAGGAAAACAACTTCGAGTGGTCCTCCTCGAAGAGATGCCTAAGTTAGCAAATTTACTGAATGAAGGTTTAGAAGAATATTTAAAAACAAGAAGTACTCTTGGTAAAATTGGGATTGGAGTGAAAAAGATTTTTTCCTTTAACGAAGATGCCATCCGAGAACTATTAGAACGTTTCGTAAAAGATCCAGAAACATCTGACCAATTTATGGCGATGATGGATGAGATGATGGCCGGTCTCCAAGAACGATTGAACTCCAAAGAAACACAAGAATTCATTACTGGAAAAATTTCTAATTGGTTGGAAGCCAGTGGTGACTATGCAAGACAAAACCTACTTCCTTCTGGAATCGAACGCCTACAAGCCTATTTAGATGATCCCAACAACTGGGAAGAAATTGAAAAAAACTTCTTTCGGGCCGTGGATTGGGTCAAAAAACGCCTTCTTGAATTTATGAATAGCGAGGAAGGCAAGGTTTACCTCAAAACCAATATTGAAAAATTCGTACACAACATTAATGTAACGGCTCTTGTGGAAGAACGAGTGATGGCTCTTGACACCGACGATTTAGAAAAAATGATTTTGGACAATACGGGTGGTAACCTTGTCGTTATACAATTCTTAGGTGGAATTTTAGGAATGATTGCAGGACTCATCCAAGTTCATATCTATTTTGCTGTTCCAGTGGGTGCCCTTGTTCTCGTTACATACATTGCACATTATAGAAACCAGAAACGATTTCCAATGGAATCGCAAGAAACACCATGAACTCAAAATACAAATTCTCCTATTTTACCATTTTTGTTTTCTTTAACATCTTACTTGGATTTACAATGCAATGTGCGGAAAAAAAAAGATTTATTAAATTGGTTTCAAAGGAAAATAATACTGGGCTTTTATACTTGATTCGAGCTGAACATCCGGCACTTTCCCTTTGGAACTACGAATGTTTATTATCACATTATCCAGATAAATTCTCCTCCCGAATCCAACCGAACCCTATCTATAAAATAGAACTTCAAAATGCCTCACTCGGTTATCTTCGATTACAAGAAGGAACCTATCGATTGGATGTGGTTGGGAAACCAGACGCCACCAAAGTATTTCAAATTAAAAAAGGAGAAGAGAAATACATAGAGCTAAAAATCTTCAGCGAAACAAAGGTTAGCAGGAGTGAGCTAACCTTTCGCGAAATCGATAGAGAGTTCACCTTGTCAGAAGTCCTTTCTGTTCCTGTTTTTGTGGAACACCAGTTTCTATCAGTACAAATGCCTATTGAGTAAAACTAAAAAATCTCTTGCAAACTTGGACCGACCTAGGTTCATCCAATCAACATGCCCTCCACCACGGATTTCCCAAAAAACCTTTGGTTCGCCAGCCAAGCCAAAAATTTGTTTTCCATTTTCAAAAAAAACAACCGTATCTTCGGTTCCATGAATGATAAGAAGTGGGATGGGAGAAAGTTTGGCAATCGAATCACGAGGGCTTGTGCGATCATGAAAAAGCCAAGCGAATAGGTTACCTACTGGGGGAAAAAGCACATAGTTCATTGTTTGTTTGGCAACTTCTCTGTAAGATGGAAATGAACCATCAATACAAAACAAAACCACTTCATTTTTATCTTTCCAATCAGAAAGAACCTGCATAGCAATGGCTCCACCCAAACTCTGGCCATAAACAATCAACTTCGTTCCTTTATCTCTGGCCTCTTGCAAAGCGAAGTCTAAGGCAAGTTTGCTATCTTCCAATATGTCATCTGGATCTGGCTCTCCTTCCGAATCCCCATAACCTCTATAGTCAAATACGATCAGTTCATAACCATGATTCACAAGCCAAACAAGGGATAAAAAATGAGCACTCATGTTTTGGCCGTTTCCATGAAATTGCAAGATGACCGCTTTCGGAGTTTCAAACTTTTTAGAGTAAATTCTCCAAACATTCAACTTCACTCCATCCTTAGTAGTAAGGAATGTCGAGTCATAAGAAAAACCCATTTGTTTTGGAGTAAAATAAGTTTCCTTTGTTGGATGATAATACAAGGAAGAACAATTAATAAAAACGAAACTAAAACAGATAATGATATGATATAAGTGCTTCTTCATAAAACCTTTCCCCGTTCACTTCCAATCGTAATTCATGTGTATTCGAAAATGCATACCTAATTTTAAACGTTGCATAATAAGTATTTAAATTATGACTTAATTGATAATTTTGAGCCGTAGCTCCAGTATAAATTTTCCAGGCACCCCACTCTTTTTGATAAAGCAAACTTACGTTGCCTCCATAACGGACTCCATTTTCAAACATCCTTCCATTCTGGACCTTAACACCAGCAAGGACACTGAGAACTCCCATACTCATTGGATTTTTCCCAAATTCATTCGAAAAAGAATACCCAAATCTTAAATCAAAGTTACCCACTTGTTTTCGCAGTGTTTCATCATTGTTTCGATAAACGGCTGTTTGGATTCCGGTGTCAAAAAAATAAGAAAAATCTTTTGAAATAGAATTATAGGGATTTAAGGAAGTAACCTTCACAGCACTCATTGAAGTCAATTCAGGTTTTTTATTGTCGTAGGTACGCACTGTGGTATCAAAAAATGCCAACTCCGAATTCGGTGCATGTCCCTTACTCACATTCAGTAAATCATGGTAAGCAATCCTATATTGAAACTCGGCAAAATTCCCGAGAGAAGAAACACCAAAGGAAGTAGCGACTCGACTCACTGGATGTGAGGATTCAGGGGGTGTGGACAATGGAACCTGTTCATTCGCAGTATATTCGTCATTTTGTTTACTTCGAAAAATCAACAGTTTATCATAATACTCTTTATGTTGTTTTGGAACCGCACTTTTGGCAGCATAACGATATCGGTACGTATCCAAAACAGCATCAGTCACAAGTGACATACGAAAATTTTCTTTCGGTTCTGGAAGAAAGGCTTTTTCAAACCGTATCATTTCCCAATACGCGACTCTTTCCTCTTCAGACATATCATAAATTTTATATTTGATTTTGGAATAGAGGGATGGTCGATACTTTTTCGAAATCACAAGTCCATCTTCAGCTAAATATAGTTTAATGGTATCTCCAGGTGCGACGATCCAACCTGTTTTTTTGCTAATATCTAACTCAGGCATCGCAACTTCTAAAATCTCCATTAAATGATAGGAACAATTCTCATTAATAAAAAAATAATCAAAATCAGCTCGGCCCATTTCCCAAAGATGACGCAAAAACCTTTCCCTTTCCTCAGGTTTTAACTTTAGTTTGTATTCCCAAAGGTCACGGCTTTCCATATCATTGTATTCGTTTACTTTCAAATAGTAAGGGAAAATGGCGAAGCTACCCGGATACCCACCAGTTAAACCCCTATACGCATAGGAAAAAGGATCCATTTCCCCTGGGGTTGCCGCATAATTCACTCCATAATCTAACAACTCGGCGTTTTCATTTACCTTGTTATTAAGTTTTAGGAGTGTATGACCAAACATAGAGGCAGGGGCTTGCATATAATAAGAAGAAAAAACTACCGAAAGAGAATCTGGATTTAAAGCCTCTTTCCATGCATCAAACCTTTCACACTGAACTTCAGTTAGCCTCGTTTGATCAAACTTTAGCTTATCTTTTAGCCAATTGTAGCGCTCTGGATAAGCACATTGTGGGTGTTGTAAACCTTCAGGGATTGGTTCTTCTGTAAAAAAACTGTGAAGTGTTGCGATTAATTCTTTGTCAGGATTGTGTTTTCCGTCTTCTGAAAGAAAGTAACGTTTGTTATCTACTTCGCTCTCCCAATTCCCCCATCTGGTTTTTTTAAAACGCAAAAGCCGATACCAATGTGTTTCCTCAGCTAAATGTTTTTCTTTCACCTCATTGATGAGTTCCTGGAGGTACTGGTGGGACTTGGAGGATTTAGGAATTTCCTGTCCTTGTTTCCTGGTCGTTAAAAAATCTAGTTCGAGTATATTGATATTGCCAGGAGGTTCTATCGCCCCAAGCGAAGTGGTAAAGATAATAAAAAGGAGGGTAAGTAAGTACAGTGGAAACACCAGAGTATCCAAAAGATCGGATACTCTGATTTTTTACAAAGGGTTAGATTTTACAGTAATTTTTTACTGTTTGGTCTTTTTCCAAAGTTTCGTGAAGGTTGGACAACATCAAACTTGGGTTTGCTTTAGATTCTTCTGTGAAGATTCTAGAGTAGTTTTCTTTTACTACTTCATTAAAACGAACACCAGATTTGCACTCGAAAAGAGTTGCTAGGTTGGAAAGTTTTTCCCCTCTCCCAGCTGCCATTTCTTGTTCCAAGCTGTCAAAGTTCATGTGCACATAAATTTCACGTGCATGTTCTTTTTGAGCAACACCGTCTGCTTTACAGTTAGACGTTCCAGTAGTGATACCAAAAGTTTGGCTTCCTGAAGTTCCATTTGTTGTAGCAACAAAAATTTGGTTACCAGCAGGCATTACGAGAGTTCCTAGACCACATCCCGCCATACCGTATTTAGGTGCAGCAGACATTTGAGAAGCTAGGAGAACCATGGAGATTCCGATTGTGGATATGAGTGTTAACTTTTTCATTTTATTTCATATCTCCTTAGATTTGTGAACAAGACTTAGCGAGGATTTTATCGCTTTTAACTTCTGATTTAACTGCTGAAAGTACACTTGCAGGAGTTGAATCAGAAGTGATTAGTTTAGCATAGTTTTCTTTCGTTACTTGGCCAAATCTTGATAAAGAATCACTAGAACAACCAAGTAGGTTTCCAAGAGACTCTAACTTTTCCCCTTTCCCAGAAGCCATTTCTTGGCCAAGAGAATCATAGTTCATAGTGATGAACAATTCTTGTACTTTATCTTGTTTTACAACACCATCTGCTGTACAATTGGAAGTTCCAGATGTAATACCAAAAGTTTGGTTTCCGTAAATCCCGTTTGTTGTTGCAGCAAAAATTTGAGTGATGTCATTGGTTGAAAAAACCAGTGACCCTAAACCGCAACCAGCCATACCATATTTTTTTGCTTCCACAGATGTAGATGTCATTGTGACAGCTACAAAGGCAGCAGACAAAAATAGGATTGAAGTAATTCTTTTTCCCATTTCGAGTTCTCCTTTTGAAACTTTCGAATCAAATTCGGACGAACTCTATTCGATCTTTTTGATTAGTCAAAACTTTTTTGACAGTGTTCATAATTTCTTTCCTAGGAAGTTTGGGCAGCAGTAATCAATTAGAATCAAATTAAATTTGGGCTTGGGAGCGAATATCATTTGTTTTTCGTTCCCCTTAGATTGGAAATCTCTCAGAATTTGAAACCTTCCACCTATTCCCCTAAAAACTCAATTCCCGAATAAACCATCCTGGGTTTGCCATCCACTGTTTTTAGTTCCATTTTCTCTCCTAAATTCCTGCCATATCCCAAAATACGCAAGGTTTTAGACGATTCCATTCTGCAAGGTAAGGTGACCGTATTTTCCATCCCACCTAGCGAGTAGGTAACGATTGCGACAGGAAACCCAAGTTTTTCTTTTTTTAATTCCACACGCGGGATAAGTGAGTATAGATCCTTTGTTTGGTAGGTGGTGAAGTAGGTTTCGTCGGGTAACTTATGGTCCGGTTGGAAATACACACCAAATCCCCAACTACCCTTGGAGGCCTCCGTCGAATACAAAGTAAAAATCCTTTCTCCTTCCCATGTCTCAAATTCCACACGTAAGGAATCTAATGTTTTGTCTTTTATGGGGAGAAGACCAAAAAACAAACGTAAGTTGACTCCAAATCGATTGTCTCGTTCGACCAAATCAAAATCGAAACCAAAAAGCCCCAATTGTGGTGTTTTGCCTTCCTTCAATTCGTGAACCCCAAAAGGAGAAATATAGAGACCGCCAAAACCATCTAACTTGTTTTGTTCTTTTGATTCCGGCAGAGGAGGTAATTCCATTACAGATCCCGTTTTGTATTCATAAATGATATCCAATATTTCTTTGTTCGTTGGCCTAATGGCCACCGTTGCCAAACCCAAAGTGTTTCCTGCAAGGAAACTTGCCGTTTCCGTTTCTGGATCATAGACCAAATCTGCAAAGTAAGGTGGGAGAGATCCAGAATGGCCGGCGATCCAAACCGTTTTGGCAAACGCTCGTTTCTCAGTAAGTAAAACGGGAAGACCCAGTTTCATTTCAAAATTAGAAATCGGTTCAACTTGGGCACGATGGAATTCGGCAAAACTTTCTTTTGATACAAGTCCCTTACCTTTTTTACTTAAGAAAAAAGATTTCATAAAGAGTCCCATATCTTCTCCGGTAGTGGAAAGAGAACCTGCAGTTAGATCACGAATGATGGGACGAATCGTTTTTGTTTTCCAAAAAATTCCCTGATAACCGGAAACCAGTTCCGATCCTTCATGAAATTCAAGTAAGGTGGAATGTTTCATCCCTGCTTTAGAAAAAATTTCTTTTTGAAAATAGTCTTCGATTCCCAATCCAGAAACACGTTCAATCACCGTTCCCAAAAGACCAAAACCGAAATTGGAATAGGAATGGGCTTTGTTCGGCTCCTTTCTTTCAATCCCAGGCAGCTTTTTAGGAAGGGCGCGAAAGGATTCTAAAATCTCTGAATCATTGGCTTCGGGGGAAATAAAAAAACCAGAAGCCAAATCAGAAGGAAGGCCCGACCGATGAGTCAGAATATCACGGATTGTGATCTCTCGGAGGTTTGGTTTCGTTTTTTGCATCTCTTTGATTTCAGGAAGATACTTGGAAACAGGATCATCTAACTTCAGTTTGCCTTTTTCTTGTAATTGTAAAAGCGCAATCCCAGTAAATAACTTTGTGATACTACCGATTTTAAACCTTTGGACCTGATCTTTTTTTTCACCCCCTAGTTTACCTGAATGCATTTTCCCATCACCTAACAAATACATAAATGATAAGGATTGAATTCCCGAGTTCTGTAATTCCCCGATCTTGGTCTGAATTACAGTTTCTGTGACCTCAATGTTGTTATGATAAACCTCTTTCGGTTTTTCTTGCAGGGAAGAACATTGAAGTAAGATGAGAATGTTTAAAATCAGGAAAAAGGATTTTGATTTGCGATTCGAATAAGGAGGGAGCGGAAAAAATAAAGGCAACGTTTGGAAGGGGAAAATGGCTTCTTCCTTTTCCCTAGTTTTGGGCTGAATTGAAGACTTAGTTTTTTTAGGGGATCTAGGTTTCATCCCCTAAAAAAATAAAATCACCAATGTACCGCAACCCCATAAAACAAAGAACTCCTCAAACCTATGGATTGAGGAGTGATCGCTATATTAGAAAGAGTCAATAACGGTTCAGGATTTAACGCTGAACCCTCCGACACTTTAAAAATTAGTCTTGGATGACACTCATAGAGTATTCAGAAATCGCTTCGCGGCGTTTTTCTGCATAATCTTTGTGGAACCAAAGGTCTTGGGTATTTTTGGCAGTCTTTTTGTTTCCCACAGTAATGGTAGTCATACAATGATCCACCGCATACTTCATGGCTTCCTTACCAGTTTCTCCCAGTCCCTTATTTCGTTTTTTACGAGTGATCTCAGCTCCTTGTTTGTTTACACGAACAACTAACTTATCATAGTCGGAGTCATCAATACAGAAAACCGTTTCTTTTTTTGCATCCTTCCATTTCACATCCACTTCATAAAGTGGTGCTGCAGAGATATTGATAAAACCTAAATCAAAAAGTTCAGGCCAATATTCGTAGAAAAATGATAACATTAAAGAACGGATCGCATAACCATCAAAATCCGCATCTGTGATGATACTGATGCGATCGTAATGTAATTCATCAATCGACTTTACTTTTTGGTCGAGAGGAAGGCCGACAATGGCCACGATATTTTTCATCTCTTCATTTTGTAAGGCTTTTGCCAAAGACATTCCCTTACAGTTCAATGGTTTCCCCCGCAAAGGGAAAAGACCATGAAGTTTTGGATTTCTTGCCGGACGTAAACCCGCAATCGCCGAGTCCCCTTCCGCCACAAATAGAATTCGACCTGGATCGTTCGGTTTGCCTGTCGGAGGCATAAGCTTAGGGATGTTGTTCCGAGAGGCCTTACGGAGGCCTTTCTGCGCGTCCTCGAGCTGTTTTAACTGGGTTCTACGCTCCATCACCATCTTAATTTCTTCAATCAGACCAGTTTTCTTTAAAAGTTTGTCCAAATGTTTATCAACCGACTTTCGGATGTCATCATTCAAATCATTGATGAGATAGGACTTATCTTGCGATTTAAAACGGGGATTGAGGATACGAAGGTTTACATACATGTGGAAACAACTTCTAACATCGTTACGTGTACATTGTGTATTGAGTTTCTTTTCTAAACTCACAATTTGAGATTTTTTTCGAATCTCATCACAAAGTCTGTTTTCCAAATATTCAATGGCAGATCCACCTTGTGGACAAAAAATCGAATTTACCCAAGTGAGTGTTTTGTTTTGGCCCACAACCACATAGGTATCCATGTGGATTTGAGAAGCAGAGGTTTTATCTGCATAATCCAATTTATAGTAAACCATTTCCGAGTTACTAAAAATCTCATCAAAACCTTTTTTGAATTTGTATTTTTCTTTACCAGTTTTGTGAATAAAAACTACTTCCAAACCTGGATTGGACATCGCAATGTCTTGCAGGTATTGTTTCACCAAATTGATGTTAAAGGAAGTATCCAGATTATTAAAATAAGCTGGGTTTAATTCAAACTCAACTGTGGTTCCGTGATCTTCTTTTTTAGCAGTTTCTACAACGGCGGTCATCCCGGCTTTATCACAGGGAGCTTTTAGTTGTTTGATTTGGTCTGCTGATAAAAGAGGGCAATCTGCAAAAGTTCCATGTTCATCATAATACAAATGAACACGTTCTGTATCATCTTTAGAAAGTTTAAAACCACGAATGGTTTTTTTAACATCATCATGGATGCTAAACATTTTCTTATAAGCTTTACCACCATTAATGGTTTTCACTCTAAAAAACGAAGAGACCATACGAACAAGAGAAATACCAACACCATTTTGACCCGCCACATGGTCTTCTTTGACTTTATCATCAAAGTTTTCTCCATACATTAAGTGGAGGTAAACCCCTTCCGCATTGTCTGCTGGAATCCCACGACCATTGTCTTGGATGGTCACCCGTTTGCGATCCGTAGACAATTGAATGATGAGTTTGTTCATTTTGTCTTTTTCTTGGATTGATTTGTCGTTTAAGTTCTTTCTATACTCATCCACGCAGTTCATACAGGCTTCATCCAAACATTTCAGTTTGGCGGGGATGTCAGAAAGTTCTTCGTGCACAATGTCGTAAGTTCCGGCACTATCTTTGGTAAAAAAATGTTGTTCGAATGTGGACAAAGAGTTTTGTCCAAGCCACATTCCTGTCCGCATCCGAACGTGTTCTACATTCGATAATTTCTTAAAATTTCGCGAATTTCCTGAGGTTTTTTCAGTTTTTTGAGCCATATAGATTTATTTCGGATCCCATTTTTTCTTCAGTTCATCAAGTTCATCGGTCATAAAACCGGTGAGTTTTTTATCATCTTTTTGAAGAGTCGTATATTCGGTGTATTTGGTTTTTGCCTCTACAATCGCATCTTCACATTTACGAACTTCTTCCAAAGTCATTCGGTAAACGGGAATGGAACTCAACCATTCAAAGTAAATGAACTTAGCTGCTTTTAGTTTCTCTTCAAATTCTTTTTTGGATTTAATCCCCGTTACTTTTTCGTTCCATTTTTCTTTAATGAACCGAATGAGTTCTGAGTTACGATCAATCTTTTCTTTTTCCAAACCAGCCAATCGTTTGAAACGACGGATGAGATGAGTTTTTCTAAAATCACAAAATCGTTTAATGATTTCTTCAGGAACAAAGTTACGAAGTTTTCCTTCGTGAGTGATAACGTTGATAGTGAGGACTTCATTGTTTTCTTTAGTAAAAAGTTCTTTGATTTCCTTCTCGGAAGGTTCTTCGCCTTTTTTGGCAATGAGTTCAATTTTAAAGGTTTGGCTGGAATGATCCACATAGTCTTTCAGCCAGTTGTCTTTTCTTTCGATCAGATCATCTAAATAATTAACCACTTTCTCGCGATTCCAGTTCATGGGTGAGTCAACAAGAAACAACTTTCCATCATCTTTTTTGAAACCAAAGGTGGTGGACATCACGGTGTTACCATTGTCATTTTTGGACAACTTCACTTCTCCACCGTACCCTTTGTACCACGGAGTTACCTTTTTTGGTTTTCCTGTTTTAAGATAAGTGACTTGGGAATCGATTACATCACTCAGTTTGTGAGCAGGAATGAAACAACGGAATCCCGTTGCGATCCCTTGGATGTTGTTTAAGAGGACAACGGGAACTTTTCCCACAAAGTGAATGGGTTCATCTTCAGTTTCATCATAGTTTTTGACATAATCAATGTCTGGCAAACTTTCAAAGAATCCTAAATCCTTTGCAAAGTCAGAAAGTTTGACTTCTGTATACCGAGGAGAGGCAATTGCATTCGGATCTAAAACATCACCGAAAGTTCCTTCTCCATGTACTAAAGGATAATTATTAGCAAAAGCAAAGTCTTGTGCCATTTGTGAAAGGGCATCTTGGATCGAACGATCTCCATGTGGATGGTATCCCATCGCAAGACCGGCAACTTTTACCGTTTTGGTGTGACGGTTTCTTGCATCCGAGTTCCACATCGCCCAAAGAATCCTTCGTTGAACAGGCTTTAGACCATCAATTTCTTGTGGAATGGCTCTCGAATCACATACATAACGAGAGTATTTCCTTTGGTCGTCATTCACTTGGTCTTCAAAGGGGCGTTTCGGATACTGGTCTTCGTTCTTCATGGTTCCAAATGACACAGGGATGGGGTGAATTGACTTGTCAAGCGGTTTTCCCTTTTTAGACTGGCGATACGCACCGATCTATGTCCCCAGAAACTCAAGAATACTCCCGATTCTATTGGCTTTTTTGTATCTTGATTTTTTTTTCTGGATCCAACTGCCAGAACCTGAAATCACTCATCATTAGAGATCCGATTTCAGAAATTCCTGCATCTATTTTGTATATTAAATCTCCCCGGAAAATGAATGTTTCCTTCTTTCAGGAAGGCTCTTCTCACTTCCGATTCATTGAATGGGAACCCGGAAAAACTACCGGATTTGCACAAAAAATTGAGCTCAGTTTCTTTGCCTACGACAGTCATTTTTTAACAAACGTAAAAGCCGAATTCGGAAACGAACCGTTTGAATCTTATAAAATCATTTGGAACAGAAAAATCGGAAAATTCAAAAAAGAAGAATCCGAAAAAAAAATTCTTTTTGTTTATACTGACTCCTACTCTGCAGAAACAAAAGGTTCCACACTCAGCTCTTTATTAGAAAAGAAAACCAATTCAATAGAAGACAAAACTCAAATTGAAGAGTTTGAAATTTTTGAATTAAGTGGTGATACAGGGACTCTCATCGAAGAAGGAATCCGTTCCCCACTTGGTGGAGATAGTCGTTGGTTACATAGTTTGGGAAGTATGGAAATATTTTCCTCTTCCAGTGTGTTTACTAAACAAGAAAATAATACAATCAAAACGGAACAAGTTTCAGGACATTACGATTACTTGCAGCTTCGTTACGAATATAACGAAACGGAATCAGACAAATTATTTTTCAAACTGATTTATAAAGAAAATGATACACAACTATTTTTTGTTCCGCCTTACACCAATGGACTAACTACAAAGACAAAAGAACCATTTGGTTACAAACGGATCGGTGACTTTTTACTCAAAGAGGAAATGAAATGACAGAAGTTCGCACTCGCTTTGCCCCATCCCCATCGGGATTTCTCCACGTAGGAGGAGCTAGAACCGCCCTATTCAATTATTTATATGCGAAAGCAAAAAAAGGAAAGTTTTTACTTCGTATCGAAGACACAGACCAAGACCGGTCCACCGAAGCCTCTTTCAAAATCATTTTAGAATCTTTAAAGTGGCTTGGAATGGAATGGGATGAAGGTCCTGGCGTGGGTGGTCCGAACGGCCCGTACACTCAGTCCGAAAGAATTCATATCTATAAAGAATACACAGACAAACTGATTTCAGAAAAGAAAGCCTATCGATGTTTTTGTTCCGCAGACGAACTAGACGGCAAAAAAAAACAAGCCGATGCGATGGGTATTCCTTATATCTATGATGGGAAATGTTCGGATTTAACAGATGCCGAAATCCAATCTCAAATCGAGAATAAAATTCCCTTCACGGTAAGGTTCAAAACTCCTCATAAAATTGTGATCGTAGATGATATGATCCAAGGAAAGGTAAAGTTTGAATCCAAACTCATAGGTGACTTTATCATCGTCAAATCTGATGGATTTCCTTCGTATAACTATGCTGTGGTGATTGATGATGCTCTTATGAAAATCACACATGTGATTCGCGGAGTGGGGCATCTTTCCAACACACCTCGCCAAATTTTGATTTTTGAAGCCTTTGGTTTTCCTCTCCCTCGTTTTGCTCATGCTAGCGAAATTGTAGGAACCGATGGGAAAAAACTATCCAAACGTGCGGGTGCCACATCGGTTCTTGCATTTCGTGATCTCGGTTATTCGAGTGATACCATGCGTAATTATATGGCCCTACTTGGCTGGACTTCTCCCGATGGGAAAGAATACATGAGTGACGCCGAACTTTGTTCCGTCTTTGATGTGGAACGCTGCTCCAAATCCCCTGCTACCTTCGATGTATTTAAAAAACTGAAAGAAGAAGAAAAGGAAACTGTTGATTTCAATAAGTTATCCCTTCTTGGACTTGCAGAATATTTAAATCCCAAATCGAAACTCAATTGGATGTCGAATAAATACATTCGTGATGTAAACATTGAAACTTTAGGAAAGGAACTCGAACCATTTCTGAAGGATTGCCAAATCCCAGAAACCTACAAATCAGGAACAAACCCACAACTCCTTTCCATTTTGGATTCCGTTCGCGTGTATTTGGATCGGCTCATCCAAGCCCCACCCTACATTGAAGAATTCTTTTTGGAAAATCTCCAATTTGAAAATGATGAGGCCAAACAATTGGTTTTGGAAGGAAACGGCAAAGCGGTGGTTTCTGCTTTTTACCAATATGTCAAAGCCCATGCCTTAGTGACTCCCGATGAATACAAGGAAGCCATGGCAAAGGCGGGTGAATCTACAGGTGAAAAGGGAAGAACCCTCTTTATGCCCATTCGCGCCATCACTACGGGGAAATCCCACGGTTTAGAACTACCCATCCTCTTTAGCCTTCTCGGCCAAGACAAACTTGTCAAACGGATGGAACAGCTCGCTTTGGCCTTAGGGGTCACGGTTTAGGAAATTTTTTCCCCTACTGTTCCCATTTAAAGGTTTTTTGACTTTTTTTCTACCTCTCTTTCGTGTAATATGAATAGGAGAGGGGGACAAGGCGGCCATTGACAGTACCATCTGAAGTTTTACCGTATTTATTAACTCCCTCTGCAGGATCGTATGCGATGTTCCTGCCTCCTGATATGTCCTCTGTCAGACATTTCCGAACCGAGCTCAAACGAACTCTCGAAGACAATGGCTTTAGTGCTGACAATATCATGCATATTGAACTGGCTGCTGACGAAGCCCTTACCAATGCAGTAGCTGCCAATGTTTCTTGCCATTGTGACGAAACCATCATTTGCCGATGGCGGATCGATTCCTCAAAATTTACTCTTTATATCTTAGATTATGGATCGGGACTCTCGGAAGAAGGATCTCTTCCCGACACAGACAAAGAACTACTTAAGGCAAACCAATCACAATGTTTTAGTACCTTTCTCGACCACATCAAAAACCACCAAAGTAAAAAACCGGATACCCTTCCTTATTATGGTTCCGGCCAAAAACATAAGAACATGGGAAAAGGATTGAAAATTATCAATGCCATGATGGACTCCGTTAAAGTAATGTTTCACGGAGAAGGAATGGTAGACGAAGCACCAGCGGGGTTCAAAGTCATGGGCTCCATCATCGCTCTCGAATACGACCGTTCCAAACACTTATAATTTGATCCTTCATATCAATACTTCTCGCGAATGGCGCGGTGGAGAACAACAGCTTTATTATTTAGTCCAAGGACTAACCACTTTTAAAATCCCACAAATGATTGTAGGCCAACCTGGTTCTCCTTTAGAAACCAAATGCAAAGAAAATGGATATGAATTTGTTCCCATCGAAATGCGTGGAGAATGGGACAGAAAGGCATATAAGAATATTCGATCTCTCTGTATTTCTAAAAATATAAAATTAATTCATACACATACGGCCCATGCACATACATTGGCTCTTCTTGCCAAACGGAACCACTTAAACATCCCTCTCATTGTGTCTCGTAGGGTAGACTTTAAACCCAAATCCAGTTTCTTTTCTAGATGGAAATACCAACATCCAGCAAACGACTATTATTTGCCCGTTTCGCAAAAGATCAAAGAAGTGATGATGGAAAGTAAAATTGCTCCAGAAAGAATCATCACTGTTTATTCGGGCATTGATTTAAAAAGATTTTCGAAATCAGTCCCTCATGAATACTTAAGAGAAGAATTTCATATTCCCAAAAAATGCATTGTGATCGGAAATGTGGCAGCTCTTGTGGATCACAAAGACCAAGAAACATTACTCAACGCCATAACAAAGATGAGAACTGGTGCTGACTTTCGCCTAATGATCGTAGGTGATGGAAAACTGGAAAACAAGTTGAAAACCCAAGCCGAACAATTAGGAATCACAGATAAAGTGATTTTTACAGGCTATCGTAAAGACATTCCAGGCCTACTTTCTTTATTTAATATCTTCACACTTACCTCCAAAGAAGAAGGACTCGGGACTTCTGTTTTAGATGCGATGGCTTCAGGGCTTCCGATTGTGGCCACAAATGGCGGGGGAATTGGAGAAATGTTGGATCATAATGAGGGTGCTTACGTTTGTTCGGTGGGAGATGCAGAGAACATTGCTTTAGGGCTAGATAAACTCGTTGGCTCAGAAGAATTACGAACCAAGTTCGGAACATTTAATAAGAGCTCCGTCAAACGATTTTCTGTTACCAAAACAGTTGAAAAAACAAAACTAATCTATTATTCCTTTTTAGGAGATACTTTGTACGGAGAAGGAACATGAGCGGAAGACTACTAATCATTGATGGCCATGCCTTGGCTTTCCGAGCCTATTTTGCTTTTGCCGCATCCAACCTCACCAACTCTAAAACGGGACTTCCCAGTGGTGCTATCTTTGGGTTTTGGAGGATGTTATTCAAACTCCTGCAAGATGAAAAAGTAACCCATATCGCTTTTACATTCGATCCAGGCACAAGACTCGAAAGAAATGATTTGTATGAGGATTACAAAGCCCATAGAAAACCAATGCCCGAGGATCTAAAACCTCAGATTCACAAAATCTATGAAATGTTAAAAGCTTTAGAATTCCCCATGTACAAATTGGATGGAATTGAAGCCGATGATATCATTGGATCATTGTGCAAAAAATTTGCAAAAGATTTTGAAGAGATCGTTATTTTATCCAGTGATAAAGACTTATACCAAGTCCTTGACAAAAACATACATATGTTACGTGGGAAACGGGGTGTTTCCGAATTCGAAAAGATCGACCCAGAGTGGGTAGAAAAAAATATCGGAATCACCAAAGAACAAGTTACCGACTATATGGCGCTTCTCGGAGATGCATCAGATAACATCCCTGGCGTCAAAGGTGTGGGAGAAAAGGGAGCGGCCAAACTCATCCAAGAGTTTGGCAATTTAGAAACCATTTATAAAAAACTAGACCAAGTTAAAAACAAATCCCTCATTGATAAACTAGCCGCTGATAAAGAAAATGCTTTTTTATCTCGAAAACTCGCAACGATTGTCACCAACCTCAAACTAGATATCAAAAAGAACGACTTAAAGATTCCGAATTATTATGATCCGGCCAAGGTGCAATACTTCAAAGACGAAGGATACAATGTCCTTCATCGTGACCTTGCCAAACAAGCCGGTATTCCTATTACTAGTGAAGGGGATAACAAAGAAGTAAGCCCCGAACCAACGGGTAAAAAAGGAAAAACATCTTCAGAAGGATCAGCAACTTCAGATTCAGACACAAAACCAAACAAAGGTTCTGTGGTAGCAAAAAAGAACTACAAACGGATCCAAACTTTAGAGGATCTGAAAAAAATAATCGCAAAACTAGATCCTAAAAAACCAATCTCAGTAGATACAGAAACTACATCCTCTGATCCCATGCTCGCTGAGTTGTTAGGTGTTTCCTTCTCCCAAGAACCTGGTGTTGGTTATTATATCGCCTTCTCACATCCCGAATCCATTTATAGCCACCTCCTCCCTTCTCCGGAAGAAGGTCTTGCTGTATTAAAACCGATGTTAACCGACCCTAAGTGGAAAAAAATTGGGCAAAACATCAAATATGATTTATTAGTACTTCGTAATTACGGTTTGGAACTTGATGGTATTTATTTTGATACCATGCTTGCCTCCTATCTTTTGCATCCAGGGGAACGTCGCCATAATATGGATGATATGGCCGTTGATTATTTGGACTACAAAACGATCACTTACGAAGAGTTAGTTGGTACAGGGAAGAAAAAACAAAACCTATACGACATTGACCCTGAAAAAGTTTCCGAATACGCCTGCGAAGATGCAGATATTACCTTACAACTTCATAATGTACTTTCTCCAAAAATGGAGGAAGGAATTCATAAAAAACTTTTTTTTGAGATTGAAATGCCGGTGTTACTCACACTCGCCGATATGGAATTTGAAGGGATAGCGGTAGAACCAGGATATTTCGAATCTCTTTCCAAAATCTTTGATGCAAAAATCAAAGAACAGGAAAAAAATATTCATTTCTTTGCTGGAAGACCATTTAACATCAACTCAACGAAAGAACTACAAACCGTTTTGTTCGAAGACTTAAGACTTCCCTCAGACAAAAAAACAAAAACGGGATACTCCACAGACCATTCTGTTTTGGAATCTCTTCAAGGCACACATCCTATCATTGATCATTTGTTAGAGATCAGAAAATTTTCCAAACTCAAATCCACTTATACGGACACTTTACCCACACTCATCAATCCAAAAACGGGTCGAATCCATACAAGTTACAACCAAACCATTGCAGCCACAGGCAGGTTGTCCTCGACAAACCCCAACCTACAAAACATCCCGATCAAAGATGAAGAGGGGAGATTACTCAGAAAAGGATTCATTGCAAAAAAAGGATTCGAGATCCTATCTCTAGACTATAGCCAAATTGAACTCCGAATTATGGCCCACTTTGCCAATGATCCTCAAATGATGGATGCTTACAAATCAGGAGCCGATATCCACAAACGAACCGCAGCCGGCCTTTTTGGAATTCCAGAAGACCAAGTAACTCCCGATATGCGAAATAAAGCGAAGGTGGTTAACTTTTCTGTGATTTATGGAGTCACTTCATTTGGACTTTCCAACAACTTAAGGATTAGTCGTAAAGAAGCCAAAGAATTCATTGAAAAGTATTTTGCCACATACACTGGTGTGGGAACCTATATGGAAGAAATTGTCGAATTCTGCAAGGAACACGGCTATGTGGAAACACTGCTCGGACGTCGGCGTTACCTTCCCGATATCCATTCCAAACATAAAATGGCCAGTGAAGCTGCCAAACGAGTCGCCATCAATTCTCCCATCCAAGGAACTTCTGCGGATATGATCAAACTCGCGATGATTCAGATCCAAAACAAAATCAAAAAAGAATCATTTCGTTCCAAACTCATCCTCCAAGTCCATGATGAACTTGTCTTCGAAGTAGATCCTAAAGAAAAAAAAGAATTCTACCAAATGGCCAAAGAAGAAATGGAATCTGCAATGAAATTAAAAGTTCCCATTGTCGCCCAAGGGAAGTTTGGCGGTAACTGGGATGAAGCGCATTAGGCCTTTTGCCTTACTCCTTCTCTTTTTTCTATTTTATCTTTGGAACACGAAGGAAATATTCTTAAACGATAACCTCTACGGTAGATTCGACTGGGATATGTATAGTTTCCATGTGGAATTCTTAAGAAAGTCTTTTTTGGAATTTGGAACCACCTTCCCATTATGGAATCCGTATTATGGTGCTGGGTTTCCTGTCTGGGAAAATCCAACGAGTAAAATGGGAAGTTTCACCCACGCACTTGTTCTTTTTTTTCCCACACTCACCGCACTAAAGATTAGTTTTCTATTTTACTTTATCCTATCCGGAATTCTCAATTTCCACTCCTTCCGATTCTATACAAAATCAAATGTTTTGGCTTCAATACTTTTCGTTCTAGTATTTCAATTTTCTGGATTTGTGTTTCAAAAATTCTATGCCGGCCACTTAAACCAAATCCCTGGATTATTTTTACCGGCTCTTGTATTTTACATTCTCAGTTTTACTAAAAAACAAAATTGGGGAATCGCGATATTAGTCATAACAATCACTTACATTTTGTTATCCGAAGGAAGTATCTATCCCCTTTCCCAAGCAGTGTTGCTTGTTTTCTTTTTAGGAATCCGAGAATTCTATCTTTCTCTTACACCAAAAGAGGCAATCAGCCGATTTGTAAAACTCTCAATCTTTGTATTAAGCATTCTTGCCATCAAATGGTTTCCCATGTATCAATTCATCCATTCCGTGGGTAGATATTTTGTGGGAGATCAGTACCACTTACATTGGAAAGACTATTATCCTATTTTTTTCGGTTCTTCCCAACATCCATTACTCGCACAATCTCTATCTCAAATGCAATATAGGTATTGGGAGTATGGAAACTACCTAGGCCAATTGCCATTATTTTTATCACCCTTGGTATTTTTTACAAAAAGGAAAATGGCTTCTGTTCTTTTTCTCCTGTTACTTGTGTTATGGCTGATGGCCGGAAATACTTCCGCCTACTCACCTGCAGCGATCTTAGAACACTTACCTATTTATTCGTTAGAACGAGTGTATCCAAGATGGAGCCTGAGTGTTGTTTTTTTATTTGTTTGGTGTTTGGCGGTAGGATTTCAAAATCTTTGGAACCTAGTTCCTAAAAAATTCCATAAAATACTCGGTATTGTAACCATACTCTGTTTATTACTTCATACACTAGACACTAGGAAAATGAACACGAAGTTTCTTTCCGAGATTTTTATTCTTCCTTTGCCTAAGGTTTCGATTCCAAACAAAAATTCATTTCCAATCACTGTTTCGACTGTTCCCGATTATGGTTCCGATTCCAGAATGTTACCCGCTCTAAAGGCAAACCTATCGACGAGTGATATTTATGAAAACATAACTTTCTATTTTACGAATCAAACGATAAGCGAAAAAGATTATAATGGCGAATTCTATCTTTTATCCACCAAACAAGAGTTTCAACCTAAATCCTGGAAACCAGATCATTATGAATTTGATTTTTTAAAAAAAGGAGAGACTTTGATTTTGAATCAAAAGTATCATCCGGGGTTTACTTCGTCGGTTCCCGGTGTGGAACCTTGTTCATTCAATGGGTATTTAGCAGTACAGGTTGCAGAGGATCAGAAGAATATTTCGATTGATTATTCTTTGTATCGGAGTCTAACATCACAATCTCTGTCACCAATTTGTAATGTGACAACAAAGGACGAAGCAAACTGATTTTCACCTTATTGTCACATTGTCGTAACCGATCCATTTTACCTTATAGGCAAGATAAACAAGAGGATAGAATCCGATGAAACCAAATACAATCAACAAAACAGAACGAATCTTAGAAGTTCGTTTAGCTGAAAACCAATTGGAAATTGAAAGAGCACTGGCACTACGTTATGAAGTGTTTAACTTAGAGATGGGAGAGGGTCTGCCACAATCTTCTGCTACTCGTAAAGATCGTGATGAGTACGATTTGTACTGCCATCACCTAATTGTAATCGATAAATCTACAGATGACAAAAAAATCGTAGGAACCTACCGTATTTTAACACGTCAAAATGCAAAAAACGGAATCGGTTTTTACAGTGAAAATGAATTTGATATCACTTCTATTTATAACCTACCAGATGAAATTGCAGAAGTAGGACGTTCTTGTGTCCACCCTGAATACAGAGATGGTTCGGTGATTTCACTCCTTTGGCAAGGTCTTGCTGAATTCATGAACAAACATAACGTTCGTTATTTGATGGGTTGTGGATCCATCCACTCCACAGATGCGGCTGTTGCTTCTCAGTCTTACGGATTTTTAAAAGCCAAAGAAGCGATTGCTCCGGATGAATTTCGAGTGTATCCAAATCCTGACTTCGTCCTTCCTGGGTTTGATGCCAATTTTCATGTAGAAGATCCTAAAACCATCTCCAAAAATATCCCTCCACTTTTGAAAGGATACCTCCGAGTGGGTGCTAAAATCTGTGGAATTCCTGCACTGGATTCTGTTTTTGGTACTACAGATGTGTTTATTCTTTTCGACCGTAAGGAAATCACGGAGAGATACGCGAAACACTACATGAATGCATGAGCCTTAACCAGGAAATAGACTACCAGCACCCAACAAAAAAGGACCAAGTTCGATTCTTTGTTTTTACCCTATTTTTGGTTCTTACAATTTGTGCCGGTTATTTCCTGGGGTTTCCTCGGTATTATCTTGGATGGTTTTCCTTTGCGATTGCATCGTTCTCTGTGGCCGGAAACGATGCAGTCCAAACCATCGGAACCTTTATCGAGAGTAAAAAATCGGTCCACTGGCTCCAAAAGATCCTCGTTTTCGGTGGTCTTTTATTTTTAGTCCATTTGTTTGCTTGGTTTTTGCATGGCGGTGAAATCCACTTCCATAGACTGGATTCCATTCCGGAAACTAAAGATTTCAACTTACTCCAGCTCCTAGCACCTGTTCTCCTCGTTGTCATCACAAGGTTACGTGCCCCCGTTTCCACAACCTTTCTCGTCTTAGGATTGTTTGGTGGCAAGAGTATAGACCAAATGTTAACCAAATCTTTCTTTGGTTATGGCCTAGCTTTTCTTGTGGCTATTGTCGTTTGGGCGGTTCTTGTAAAAGTTGACCCACATGAATACCATGAAGTCCACACACCTGATCCTGTAACAGAACGAAGGTGGTCTCAATTACAATGGTTATCCACTATGTATTTATGGGTGGCATGGTTACTTCAGGATACTGCGAATATCGCCGTTTTTTTACCACGTCAGTTGGGACTCATTGAATTCTTAACAGCTGTATTCATTCTGATTGTAGCACTTCTCATCATCATCCGTACAAATGGGGGAACCATCCAAAGAGTGGTTTCTGAGAAGTCCGACATCCAATGGGCCAAGGCCGCCACCATTGTGGATTTAGTGTATGGAAGTTTGTTATTCTTTTTCCAATACATAAGCAATGTCCCCATGTCCACCACCTGGGCCTTTCTCGGCCTCCTTGCCGGCAGGGAGATCATTCTGAACGTCATCACATACAAAGACTTACCTTACCTCGACACCTTCCGCAAAGTGGGAAAGGATGTGGTTCTGGCTACCATTGGAATTGTGGTTTCGATCCTTGTTTTTTTCCTATCCTACTTCCTCTACCCAGAACAAAGGGCAAACACTCCTCTCGAATTTTGGAATTCTCCCACCCAGGAAGATTCCCTATAATTTTCTTTGACAGTACCTGCAATTGTCAGGGTAGTGTCATATATGAGATTGATTCTCACATAGAGAACAAGGAGCCATTATGTCCATAGCAATGATGTTACGAGAAGGAACTGCCGACAAACACCAGGAAACTGAAAAAGTACCTTATATCCGGGCTATTTTTAGAGGGGGTCTTGACACCCAAACTTATACTTACCAATTGGAAAGCCTACTTGCCGTTTACACGGTAATGGAAGAACTCTACCGCCAAAACAAAGACAACCCGATTCTTGCCAAACTTTACTTCCCAGCTCTTTTTCGGGAAAATTCTCTGAAGGAAGACATCGCTACTTTCCAAAAGAAGTTCGGCACAAAACTTCGTGGTTCCATTTCCAAAGCGACGCAAAACTACATCGACCATATCAAAAATACGGCAAAAACAAAACCCGAACTTCTTGTAGCACAAGCTTACGTCCGTTACCTGGGAGATCTTTCCGGTGGCCAGTCCATCAAAAAAGTGGTAGCAAAAACTTTCGAATTGGAAGGAAATGAAGGAACTGCTTTTTATGAATTTCCTGAAATCGAAGACCTTATGGCTTTCAAAGGAATCTACCGCCAAAACTTGGATACACTTCCTTTGAACGATTCACAAAAAGCAGAACTATTGGCTGAGGCAAATGCCACTTTTGATTTGAATAAATTTTTGTTTATTGAACTCGATTCCGACCTAAAAGAAAATATCGGAATGGATCGTTACCAAACTCTCCTACCAGCAGGTTAATTTTTGGGATTCCCGTATACACTCGTAACTTTAGTTTTTTTATCCATGTTGCCGGTAACAATGATTGTGCCGGTAGTGAAGGATGTCGTTAAGGATCGGTTGTTTGGATCCAACTGGGAAGTAGCATACTTTACAAGTATCCCTATGCTCGGTTCCTTTCTTTTTGCACCGATTGCGGGAATCATATCTGACCGTTTTAAAAACAGAAAGTACTTCATTAGTTTTTTCTGTTTTTTAGACGCCGGACTTTTTTATTTACTCACCATCGTCACCGATATGGGACTCTTTCTTTTTTTAAGGTTCCTTGAGGGAGCCGCTCACATCTTTATCATTGGACTCCTACTCAGTTCCGCTGCCGATCGTGAAAATGATCCGGAAAACAAACGTTACTATGGGAAAGGAATTCTAATGGGAATCACAGGAATGTTTTTATCCCTGGGTGGTGCCTTCGGAATGCCCCTCGGAATTCTTGGAAGAAAGAATCCTCTTTTGCCATTTTATGTAGGTTCTGGAATTCTTATCTTTGTTGGTTTGATGAGTTTACTCATGTTAAAGGACAAAGGGATTCATAGAGTCAAAGATTTTAAACTAAGCGACCTAAAAATTGCGATCTTTGAAAATCCATTTTTGTTTGTTCCGTTTTTATTCAATTTTATCGATCGTTTTACTGTTGGATTTATTATCTCTTCTTTCAATATCCATTTACGGGAAACATTGGCATTTCATCCAGGAATGTTGGGAGTATTTTTAGGACTGGTTCTTTTTCCGATGAGTTTACTTTCCTATCCATCAGCTCTCCTCTCTCGCAAAACAGGTGTTTTACCCTTAGTGCTTGTTGGATCCGCCATTTACGGAATTTTTCTTGGGCTTTCGGGCACTACCAATGAGTTTTGGTATCTATTTACATTTTTACTGATCTGCGGGGTTGGGGCGGGTGTGATGTTTGTTCCCTCCATGATGCTTGCCAGTAAAATGTCAAAACCAGGCCTTACCGCTACTACCATGTCAGCCTTTACCGGAGTGGGTTCTCTTGGCTTTATGTTAGGGCCTGTTGTTTCTGTCCAAATGCAAATGGTCTTTGAATCGATTTTGCCACCGGCTTATAGTTTTTCTGCACTCTCTTTCTTTTTTGGATTTTTGGAGATTGGTCTTGTGTTTTTAACCATTCCTTTTTTCAAAAAGATTTTGGGAAAAATGGGCCGAATCGATCAAGAAAGAGAAAAGATATCACTTGCCAACCCCGATCCCATCCTGTAGAATCTTTGTTTAGTCCATCTTAAGGTAAGGGTATATGATCAAAAAAATTTTGATACTCAGCACACTCGCTTCGGTTCTTTTCTTAGTTTCTTGTTCTTCTGGAAACAAAGTTCAAGCAGGAAGCACTAAAGTTCATCCACACACAGCACTTCGTAAATTGGAAATCGATATGATTAAAGTGGGCGATAGTTTGGTAAAAACAGAAGCAGTTCTTGGCAAATCGACCGAAAGAACATCTGATCCTAGCGGAACAGTAATGGTATGGTACTTTGCAGAAGATCGTGATGTTCCAGAACAGTACTACACTTTAAAAGAAAAACCAGATGTAGTAGAAAAGTTTTTGAAACTCACATTTGATCCAAAAAACAAAATCACAGCCAAAGACTTCAAACTATAAAATCATTCCTCTGATACAGACTCTGTTTCCGTATCGGTCGGAGCGGGAAAAGGAAAACCTGGGAAACTTGGTTTGACTTTTCCTTCCACATCATCATCTAACAAGTCAACGGTGGTGAATCCTAACAAAAAATCAAAAGCCTCTGCCACATTAAACCCAAGTCTCGCACCACCGTAGACACCAGCAGCCAATTCCAGGTTCCAAGAATAACCTGGAGGATATCCAAAAGGTTTTTGTTCTTCCGCAGGAAGATAAACTAAAAATTCTTTTTGCCCGGTTGCCGCCACCAAATCCTTTGTTAACTCACGGCGGAAATATTCTTTTTTCCTTCTCTTTCGGTCTTTGACAGGATCATACCAGTAAGAATAATAACGCATCTTATAACTTTTTACATTGGCCCTTTCGTCACTTGTAAGAGGGATTCCCTTTTTATCCACAAGCCAATTCCCTTTTGCGTCCATTGTGGGAAGTCCAGAATGGAAACTTTCGCCACCTAATATACCAAATACGAGCTGTTGTGAATGATAGGTTCCGAACTGCCCTCCCCGAAGTCCCACTCCGCGACCCAAATCTTTTTTCCCCATCTCCGACTCTCCTCCTTGGAAAAGAACTCCAATCGGAAGTGGGCCCACTTTAACAGCTGCTCCATACATGGGTGTTTCGGCGCCAACAGTCACAATGTCTTGAAAATCATTTTTACGATTTTTCCAATAGGTTGCACATTGTAGAAACAGAGATAGGCTAAGGATGAGGCCTGTGATTCGCATACTTTTCCAGTTTTTTTCATTTTCTACTTTTCGGAATCAAAAAAACAAACAATTTGGGAAGATATGACTTCTTTTGAAGACTTCCCCATGATTGAAGTAAAAAAAATGAATGAGACGGAGGTTCGCCTCTTTGCTCTTCTTTTTAATCTCCTGCGCGAACCCAAAGGGATCAGCTTCCAAAAATTTCGTAACATCATGCCTCGGTTCTATAAAAATGAGGATAGGGAATCAGATCGTAAAAAACTCTATCGCGACCTGAACCAACTCAAAAGCCTTGGATTCAATATCAAAGTGGCGCAGTTTGGTTACCAATCAGAAGACTTTTTTCCTTATTATTTAGAGAAAGAATCCATAGACCGAACTCTTAAATTCACCAAAGAAGAGTTAGAATACCTTTCAAAAGTTTTATTTGCCCAAGAGCCAACTGCAGAAGGATTTAGCCTTTCTCAAAAACTATTCTCTCATCATTTGGATCTCATTCCCAAATTTGCCAAACAGCCAAAAGAAGAGTCTGTGTCGGAAGAAATCCCAGACACTTCCAACACAGAAAAAATCCTCCAAGCCATCAAAGACAAAAGGGCCCTCACCATCCAATATGGATTTGATACAAACGAAAGAATCATTGAACCTTACAGACTTGTTCGCAAAAACACAACCGACTTCTATTTACTTGCTTATGATCGCGGGAAAAAATCCTTACGCCGATTCATCCTTCCCAAAATCACTGTCAAAAAAGAATCAAAAGAAGAGTTCCAATCTAATCTTAAAATTACAAACCAAGATCTAAACTTTCACCCGTTATTACTGACAAAACATCCAGAAATCGAAATTCCTTTTCATATCCATCCTGATTATGAAGACCGTTGGAAGTTTTTTTTAGAAGGTGCGAAGTTTGAGAACGTGGGCGACGAATACCGAGTGAGAACAACCAATCAAAATGCGCTTTTCCAATTTTTTGTCCTTTCTCCTGAAGCTCTTGTCTCCACTTCCGAAGGGTGGAAAGAAACATTTCAATCCTATACAAAACAATGGGAAAACTTGTATCAATTTGTTTGATCAACCGGTTACACCCGTTACCAAGTCTCAGTTTTTACAATACTTAAGATGTAAAAATGCCTTCCATTTGGTGAGAGAGGGACTCGCTCCTAAACCTTCTAGCTCATCTTACGGAGGTTACTTGGAATGGGGAGATTTTCTCCAACTTTGTAAACACCAATTTCCCGACTCTGTATCCATTGAAAAAACAATGGATAAGGAAGAAAGTATCCAAAAAACAGCAGAGTGGATTTCTGAAAAAAAATCAATCTTCCACGCTCACCTTCGTTTCCAACATTTTGTTTCCACTGTAGAATATTTAGAATATGATCCCGAAAGAGATGGTTGGATTCTTTGGGATTTTCGTCCCATCGGTTCTGTCAAACAAGACATCCTCAGGTCCTTTTTCTTTCACAAACAAGTGGCCGTAGGTATGTCACTCAACATCCTTGGATACAAACTCATTCGCATCCAAACAAAATATCTTTTCGCTGGTGGGCCAATCCATCCAGAAGACTACTTACTCGTAGAAGACATAACACCGAGAATGGAAGCGGAAACGGGAACTCGAGATGAAGAATGGAAACTTTTTATCGCTGAAGTAGAAAGAACAAACGAACAATCTGTACAGTTTTCGTTTCTGGATGCCAAACCCAGTTGCCGTTCCCTTAAAACCTGTTTGTCACCAAGCCATTGTGCGGAAGGGAAAGAAAATGCGAAAGAGGTCTTTGACTTCCGTGACAGTTCCGAATTAGCCAAACAATGGTTTGCCTTAGGATACAATTCTTATGAATCGGTTCCTGATTCGGAACTTACCCCCATCCAAAAGATACAAAAACAGGCACATATCTCAGGGAAAACTTACTTTGATCGAAACCACTTTGAAAATTACCTAACGAATGTTACAAAAACAGTGGCTTTTTTAGATTTTGAGTCTATCAATCCCTACCTTCCCCTCTATCCGAACACCAGGCCATTCCAACACATTCCCTATTTGTATTCCTTACACATTTGGGATACAGAAAATGATACCTTAACGCACAAAACGTACTTACATGGAGATGTGGGAACAGATCCCCGATTTCCCGTCCTCTCCCAATTACAAAAAGACTTACCTGAAGGGATCACCATCTTTTCTTTCAATGATTTCTTTGAAAAACTCATCATCCAAGAGACGGCCATAGCTTTTCCGGAGTTTTTAGAGTTTTGGGATAGAGTCAAATCGATGTTTATCGACCTAGCGATGCCTTTTAAGAAACTATGGATCTACCATCCAGGACAAAATGGCAAAGCATCACTGAAAGAAATCCTGCCTTGTTTTAGTACAGAAAGCCATGGAGGACTTTCCATTCGCGAAGGACAAGATGCGAATTACCAATATTTAAGATTAATAAAAAAGCAGGTGACAGCCGAAGAAAAAAAACGTGTTCTGGAGGATTTGAAAGCTTACTGCAAATTAGATAGTTACGGTTTGTTTTTAATCTATAGAATGTTATTAGAACGATTATCGGTTATTTAATGTTAGGTATCAAAAAATCAGTCGCACAACTTGTCTTTTCGTTACCAGAACATTGGATTTCCACTTTGGTTCGCAAAAATAACCAACCGGAAACTAGCGCTTTGGATCCGCGTTGCGCATTGGCATGTAACATTGCTCGCTTCCTTCCCAAAATGGAACAAATGAGTCCAGAAAAGGCACGTCGGCACTACCGCGATCAGATGCGGATCTTCGATGAACCGGAATTTCCCATCCCACACATCGAAGACAAACTCATTCCCACTCCCAGCGCCTCTTTCATTCCTATCCGAGTCTACAACGCAAACCCACAAAAAAGGAACCTTCCGACCATCCTTTTCTTTCATGGTGGAGGACTCACCATTGGTAATTTGGATACTCATGATAATTTCTGTCGTAAAATGTCTCATTACACAAAAAGCATTGTGGTTGCTGTGGATTATCGTTTGGCTCCAGAACATCCTTATCCTGCCGCTCATGATGATGTTTGGCTTGCCTACCAATATGTTCGAAACACTGCCTATCTCTTTGGTGGATCGCCAAATGCCATTGCTGTTTGTGGAGATAGTGCGGGAGCCCTACTTGCGACTTCACTTTGCCTGAGAGCTAAAAAAGATAAGGTACCTATCCCGGTTTTTCAGGCCCTTCTATACCCCATGCTGGATACAGAAAAAGAATCAGAGACCTATGAACTCTTTGGGGAAGGTTATGTCCTCACAAGATCTCTTATGCGTTGGTTCATCCAAAACTACCTTCCGAACAAAAAAGACAGACTCCTTCATAATAACTCTCCTGTTCTTGCTGACTCCAAAGAATTAAAGGGCCTTCCTCCCACTTACATTGGAATTGCCGGGTATGACCCGCTCCGTGAGGAAGGGGAAACCTATGCCAAACACTTACAATCGGCCGGTGTGAAGGTGGAGGAACGTCTATTTCCTTCTCTCGTCCATGGATACATCCAATTGACTGGTCTCATTCCCAAGGCCAAGGAAGCGGAAATGGACCTTTTCCAATCCCTGGTGCGTTTTTTTTCTGGGAGAAAAATCTGAGTAAGTTCATTCAAGAATCGACAAGGAAGGATTCGATACTATAAAAGACAGAAATCTCTGAGGTACGTCATGATTCTACGATTCTCCATCACTCTCTTTTTCCTATTTGGGATTTCGGCACTTTACGCTGAAAAACCGGCTTCTGCTACCTTGAAGGAACGTGAGACCCAAAAACAAATCGACCTTCAAAGAAAAAACGGGTTTGGTGATAACGAAATTGATACCCTACACGCAAATATCATCGGTAACTTGCGAAAAATGAAGAAACTCCAAGATTTAGGAGTGGATAAAACCGCTGCGCAATACTTGGCTCATACTCCCGATGAACACAAAGAACTTTATAAAAAAGATAAAGATGGTAAACCCTATTTAGAGATCAAACTTCCGCAAGGACAGTCTTACATTGATTATCCGACCGTGTTTTTATACGATGGGATTGCTTATATTTATCCAAAAGAAGACTTCAGTGACTTAGAAAAAATCATCCTAACCTTTCGCCGTGTGAATGCAGATGGAACCATCCATGTAAAAGAGATGAGAAGACTTGTAAACCCTACTCCAAAATCAGAAAGTCCTGACAAAGACGAAAAGGGAGATGCAAAACTAGATACAAATTCAGATATTCGATTGGAGTATTATAGATCGCTAACTTCTGATACGATTTGGCCAAATAATCCGGTGCAACCAGCAGAACCAGACATTGCGATGGTTTTGAATGATGAAAAAGATCCTCTACCTTATGACAAACAAAAACATATCATGAGGTCTTACAAAAAAATGTTACGTAAAATCTCTAAACAAACTGCTTTCAAACTTAGGAACATTGAACTAGATCAAAAACAAATGATCACAAAAATTTTGGACTACAACACTAACTAAAAAGATTCTTCCTTTAAGTTTGTTGTTTTTCTCTACGACTGATGAGGAGCTGCGATATCGTTTGCTCCTCTGTCACATACTTCCTCTTTAAATACGAAAGTGCATTGTTGATAAAACGAGGCACTTTTTTTTCCGCATCGAGTAAATCCATTTTCGTTAACATCAATTCGTCGATGGTAGCCAAAGCCAAATTTCTTTGGCTTTGGTGTAATTCAAAATCGTCTTCATCTTCTACAATCATGATTTTTCTTGGAAACGTTTCGCGGCGTCCACTCCCCTTTCTTCGTTTACAAATAAGTTAATCAGTAGTGAGAGAAAATAGAAGAAAGCCACAACAAGGAAGGCGTTTCTAAGAGTTACGAGTGTTTGGATGTAACCGAATAGAAATAGTCCCGCGGCTGCTGCAATTTTACCAGAAAGACCCCACATTCCAAAGAACTCGCCCGATTTGGATTCAGGACTAAAGATACCCACAAGAGCTCTAGAGGCAGACTGAGTGGAACCAAGACCCATTCCTGCCAGAGAAGAAATAAACACAAATACCCATTGCACAGTCCAAGTTTTACCTAAAGCTGCATTGGCAAAGTCTGTGATATCATAGACAAAATAAATTAAGGCACAGGTGATAAGCCAGAGAACAAGTGTTAAATTGAATGTTTTTTTAGCTCCAATACCGTCTTGTATGACACCAAATGCTAAGGCACCTACTGCAGCAAAAATTTGGATAAAGATAAACATGGCTTGTTTGTGTTCCGCCTCAATATGAATCTCTTGGGAACCATAAATGAATGCAAAGGAAATGACAATGGCAAGAGCTGCCATCGTAAAAAACAAAGATACCAGATAAATCATCAAATCTTTGAAGTGACTGGCATCTTTTAAGGTTTGAATCACACGATCCTTTCCAATCTTAAAATAATTTACGTGATGAGAAACGCCGAGCGGTAGATGAGGTTCTTTCAAAAAAAGAAAAGTAGGTATGGCGGCGATCAAAAAGAAAATAGCAGTGTAAGGGCCAACTAACTTTAAGTTTTCAAAATTATCTAAGTTGATATCACCTAATTTTGTTGCAATGTAAACAGAACCAATTCCGCCAAAATAGCCGATGCCCCAAGCATAACCGGAGATTTTTCCCAAGTCCTCTTTGGAACCGAGAAATGGTAAAAAACTAGATGCGAAGTTCTCACCCGATGCAAAGAAAAAATTGGAAAGAGCTACGAGGACCATCCCAAGCCAAACCATACCCGGCTCCACATAGTAGAGTAAAAAAGTAGTGAAGACACAACCTATATAACTAAGGAAAAGGAAGAGTTTTTTCTTAGAGCTGTAATCCGTAATGGCACCAAAAATAGGGCCAGTAGAGACCACAAACATATAGGAAGCCGCAAGGGTCCAAGCCCAAAGGGAATTTCCCATACGATAAGGATTGTCCGAGGCCAGGTCTGCCGGGACAATCAGTCTTGTGAAGATTTCACAATAAACAACACTGATGATGACAGTGGTATAGGAGGAGTTCGCAAAATCGAACATACTCCATCCAAAAATTTCACGGTTTTTTTTCTTTTTGGCTTCCGGGTTTTTGTCTTGGGACATAGAGGGTGTTAGAATTTTCCTTGGTTCAAAGTAATTAAAGAGTTTCCCTCCCTTTCGTAAATCTGTCAAATGAATAGTTCAGGTATGGATCCTTTCGATTTAAATTCCCTCATGAGACCCAAACGGGTCTGTTTATGTCGAATGGTGACTGAAGATGAATTAGTCCGTGCCATCCATGCGGGCGCCGTGACAATGGAACAAATCAGAGAAACCACAAGGGCCTCTACCGGCTGCGGCACCTGCTCTATGCAGGTTTACCACATCCTCCAGCGCGAATTGCAGAATCTCTCACGGAGGAAAATTTCATGAAATTATCGATCAATATGGCTATGACCTTGGACGGGAAGGTCGTTCGACCGGATGGTCGTTGGTATGGCCTCACTTCCAGCGAGGACAAAACCCAAATGGATGTCTACCGGTCGCAATCTGATGCCATCCTTGTAGGGAAAAACTCTATACTAAACGACAACCCCATTGTTAAAATCCGCGCCATTCCCAATGCCTTAAATCCAAGGCCAGTCATTCTGGTTCGGAAAGGCACCCTTCCTCCAGACAAACATGTCTTTGAAGAATCTGACCATATTCCTTTAATTATCTGTACCAAATCGAATTTAAAAGAAATCAAAACAAGCCTGGAAAACAAAGCGGAGATCTTTGCTTTGGATTCTGATGACATTGATCCCAAAAAAGTTACAGGAATCCTCAAACGAAAAGGATACAAAAATGTGATTTTAGAAGGTGGGCCCAAACTCAATTTTTCCTTTTTGGAAGCAGATCTTGTGGATCGAATCTACATCACCGTGGTTCCTTTTATCATTGGAAAAACCGGACTTGCCGGGATTGCCGACAGGAATTCCGAACTCCCAGGTTTTGACAAAAACAGTTGGACCCTCAAAGACCATTTTGCCAAAGGAAACGAAATTTTCCTCGTCTATGAAAAAGGCTAATTTTTTTTAAAATTAGGATTGACGGGTTCCATTAGTATCAAATAGTTCGATATTAAACTATTTAGCAATAAGAGGTTCTATGTTTTACAAATTACTCGCAACAAACAAAGATATTACACTCACTATCCTTCGTGTAGTACTTGGTATCGCAATTTTCCCACACGGAGCACAAAAAGTTCTCGGAGCTTTCGGTGGATACGGATTCGAAGGAACTATGGGTTTTTTCTCTAGTTTAGGGATCCCTTACATCTTTGGAATTCTTGCAATCGTTGCAGAATTTTTCGGAGCGATTGGTCTTATCCTTGGACTCTTCACACGCCTTGCAGCGTTTGGAATAGCTGTAACTATGGTTGTGGCAGCAGTGCTTGTACACTTACCAAATGGTTTTTTTGTTAACAATAATGGTTATGGTTACGAATATCACATCCTTGCTGTGGGCATTGCACTTCCATTAATCATCAAAGGCGCGGGTTCGTTCTCTTTAGATGATTTCATTGCCCATAAAATCGAAGGATAATCGTCTATAAAATCTTGACTATAACTATCTAATAGTGTTAGCCAAACTTTGACCTCTCTGATTCCTTGTCTTATACCATCGATAAGGAATCGGAGATGAACCAAATCAATTTATCTACTCTCCAGTCACTACTACCAGAAGCAAAATTTCAAAATACAGATCGTATCGTTTCTGTTTCTTTTACTGGACTCACTTCACTTTCACTAGCTTCTACAAATGAGATTTCTTTTGTAGCAAACAAAACTTTTGTAAATGATGCCAAAGCCTCTAAAGCAACTTTACTCGTTGTATCTTCCGATGTTGCGGAATCACTCACAGAAAAAGCGTTGATCATCGTTCCTAAAGTGGAACTCTCAACAGCAAAAATCATTCGGCACTTTTTTCCAGAAAAACAACCAACAGGAAAACAAAGTCCTCATATTGTCATTGATCCCACAGCAAAGGTTGGTTCCAACACAGACATCGGACATTTTGTAACCATTGGAAAAGATTCTGTCATTGGAAACGATTGTATCATTGAAGATGGAGTCAAAATCGGAGACCGAGTTCAAATCGGCGACGGTGCTCGTATTGGAAAAAACTGTGTGTTCTTTGATGATACCATTGTTGGCAAACGATTCATCGTATTTGGAAATTCCAGTTTTGGTGGCGATGGATTTGGATTTGTTTTTGCCGAAGGCAAACATAACAAAATCCCACAAGTGGGCCGAGTTGTGATTGGAGATGATGTCGAAGTAGGAAGTAACTGTACAATTGACCGCGGTGCTCTTACCGATACAACGATCGGGAACGGATGTAAGTTTGATAACATGGTTCATATTGCTCACAACTGTAAGGTGGGAGATCATGTCATCATTGCAGGACAATCCGGTCTTGCCGGAAGTGTCACACTAGGAAATAATGTAATCATCGGTGGTGCTTGCGCCATTAGTGACCACATAACATTGATAGAAGGAACCATCATTGCAGGTGGATCAAGCCTTCGCAATTCCCCTAAAACAAAAGACGTTTATGTCGGTTGGGATTTGGGTCTTACTTTCCCGGAATTCCAAAAGTATCGAGTGAACATCAAAAACATTGTGAACTTAAACAAATGGCTCAAACGCATTGAAAACATTGAAAAAAAAGTAGGGATCGAAGCGAAAGAATCTTAAATCAAAAACTTTTCTGAATCGCAGCTTATAAAAATAAGCTGTGGTTCATTTTAGATCCAATTTTTTTTTGCAGTTTTGCAAAACTTGCATTCACTATCTTCTCAAAACAAAACCAAATCCCTTAAAAAACTATCTTTATGTGATCAATCATTCCTTAATGTTGATTGAATTCATACTCGTTTGAAACATTTTTTCATATTTTTTGAATTCATCTTCTGTAGAATTAAAATTAAATATGAGCATCTTGCCATTGTAATTCGAGACTAACATCATGTTATTGATTTTCGTATCAATGGCCTGGGATTTAAATTCCAGTGTGATCCATTTTTTATCATTGATCGTAACAATTTCATTTTTGATCCAAGAAATTCCAGGGATGATTTTGGTGAACGAACTGGAGAGATTCACACGCATATTCTCCTATCACTTCAATGCTCTGTAAATTTTCGGGATAGGGAAATGAAAAATCGAAACTTCCTTTTTCCTGTTAAGAAATCGAATCAATGTACATTTGAATTCTATTTTGAATGTCTTTATGAATAGATTTGTCTGGAAAAGGAATTGGGTTTCCTTCTGGATCGGTCCAGAAAAACTTAGTATCTTCTGATTTTCTAAGACTCAAATAGAAAATGGGGGCTGGATTCCTTCTATTCCCTTCTAAATCACCTAACCGAAGTGTGACAGAGCCCATATCCGAAACCACCCATTCCAAAATCTGTCCGTTTTTTTCTATTTTCCAACGAATGGGAAACTCCGGAGTTTCTATTGGAGTCATCATCTTCCCTATCTCTGGATATTCAGCAACTAACCATCGAAAGACACGTAAAGATTCTTCTTTTAAATAGGGTAAATCATTTAGATCGATAGAATTCATTTTAGTTGGATTTGTTTCCTTTTAAATGCAACTTCGCTTTGTCCCAAAACATATCCAACTCTTCCAAAGAAAAATCCTTTAATGTTTTTCCCGTTTCTGTTACCAACTCTTCCACAATACGAAATCTGGATTCAAACTTATCATTGGCACGACGTAAACAGGTTTCTGGATCGACGGAAAGTTTGCGGGATAAATTGACTAACAAAAAGAATAGATCACCTAACTCATCTTCGACTCTTTCGTTATAAGGTAATTTTTTAGAATTGAGTGAGCCTTGGGACTGTAATTCTAGATCCAGTTCTTTGATTTCTTCCTGAAACTTTTCAAACACTCCCGAAACAGTGGGCCAATCAAACCCTTGTTTGGTGACTTTACTTTGGATTTTTTCGGAACGTTGGATGGCGGGTAAAGCTTTGGGAATCCCAGCAAGGATACTTTTATCAGAATCGGTTTTCCCTTTGGTTTCTTTTTCTTTTTGTTTCAACTGATCCCATTGGGTAAGAACCTGTTCTCCAGAATGGATTCCATCTGTGTTTCCATAAACATGGGGATGGCGATAAACCAATTTTTGAAATACATCGTTTGCCACATCTTGAAAACCAAAAGCTCCACGTTCCTTGGCCAGTTGGCTATGGAACGTAATCTGGAAAAGTAAGTCCCCGAGTTCTTCTTTTAGGTGGTTGTCATCTCCCCGTTCGATGGTATCCACCACCTCGTAGGTTTCTTCAAGTAAATGGGGAATGACAGAAGGATGGGTCTGTTCTTTGTCCCAAGGACAACCCTCGGGACTACGCAGGTCAGCCGTGAGGGCTAGCAGGTTTTCCAATGGAGAATCAAAATTAGGAGGGTTCACTGATTGTATTTTTCCCGAACCTTGCGGGAAGCAAACGGAAATTTTATCTTGCGAAAGCCCCCCCCCTTTACGAGTCTATCCCTATGTTCCAATCCCGTGTCTCCGTTGCCATCCTCATGGTGATCGCTACTGTCATCAGCCGTATCCTACCACACCCACCGAATTTTACGCCTATTTTGGCTGTTTCTTTGTTTTCGGGTGCTTATTTGACAGACAGACGACTTGCTCTATTGATTCCTATTTTAGCCATGTTTGTTTCTGATTTTTTCATTGGGTTCCATGACCTAATGCCAGTTGTGTATGGATTCATGATCCTTGCAGTTCTCTTTGGAAAACAAATTGGATCTTCTCTCACTAAATCCTTTGGATTTACAGTGATCGGATCGGTAGTCTTCTTTGTTCTCACGAACCTTGCGGTTTGGGCGACAAGTGGAATGTATACTTTGGACTTCTCTGGCCTTGTGACTTGTTTTACACTTGCCATTCCTTTTTTCCAAAACTCAATTGCCGGTGATTTAGTGTATTCAGGAATCCTTTTTGGATCCATGGCTTTTCTCAATAGAACCGTATTTGTTACGGCAAAACAAAACGCTTAATTTCTTTTTTTACAACTCTTGAAAGATTCGGTGGACTCTGTCTCTAGGACCATCTGCCGATTCCTTTATCCTTTCCACTAACTGCAAACGATCTCTTAAGCCCATCCGATTCGCAATTTGAATTCCAAGGCCAGGCCTCGCATTCATTTCTAAAAGGAGAGGGCCCCTTATTTCATCGAGCACAATATCTACTCCCAAATATCCTAAACCGGACATATCGTAACATCGAGATGCCATTTCTAAAATGGTTTCCCAATGGGGTAAGATCCTGCCACCTAATGTTTGCTTTGTGTCTGGATGGATGTAAACGATTTTGTCATTACAAATTGTATGGGTGAGTGTTCCAGTGCGAAGATCCACTCCAACACCAAGCGCACCTTGGTGGAGGTTCGCCCTTCCTCCCGATTCCTTAGTGGGCAAACGTAACATTGCCATCACTGGATAACCTAAAAATACGATCACACGAATGTCTGGAATCCCTCGAAAGGATATCTCTTGAAAGAAACTGTGGCATTCTAATCGTTCTTGTAAGACACAGGAATCAGAGTTTCCATCTAAGGAATAAAGCCCTGATAAAATTCCAGAAATATGATGGTTGAGTTCTTTCTCCGAAATCGTTTTATCATCAACCTTATGGTATTGGATTGAACCATCAACAGTTTCCGACTCCCTTGCAATCACAAGGATTCCGTTCCCCATACCACCGTTTGCTGGTTTGACAACAAATCCAGGTCGCCCTTGGATGAGTTCCCGAGTATTCCGAATCCCACCGAAAGTATCGACAACCCCATAATGGTAGGGCATGGGAACATGGAACTGCCGTGCTAGTTCTGCTGTTTTCCATTTATCATCGACTAACGGATAGTATTCTCTTGGATTATAAGGTAAAATGTATTCGCCGATCCTACGGTTGATTCCAAGGACACCCTCTTCTTCAAATTTTTTGAAAAGAGAGATCATGACTTAAATATTTCCCTAAACCGGAAAAGTTCCGAAATTCTATAGCCTTTATATTGGCCAATAAGGATTTGAATAGCAATCACAATGAACAACAATTCTGGATGCGTAAAAAACAGAATTTGTAAGGAACCAAAAAAGAATATCATATAACTGATGAGTGCAATCATTAATGTTCCCGCCAAGGTCACAAAAGAATGCATAATACCTTCTTCAATGATCATAATCGAAAAACGTTCAATAAAGATCGTTGTGATTACAATAGGAAATAAAGTCACACTCATCTGATTAAAAAATGAAATCTCTTCGTTTAAAACAGAAAATAAAATCAAAGAAATAACGGTGATGGTAAGTAGGATAGAAAGCCTAGGAACTGCCAGTAGGTAGTATTTATCCAAAGCATACCTTTCAAAAAAACCAAGCCCAATCATCAAAAGAAAAAAACTAATACCGAAAAGGAGATTTGTTTCATAAAAAAACATAGCAAGTAAAATCGGGGTAAAAATTCCAAAGGTAGGGATTCCAATCATATTCCTGGCCACCGACAAAACCAAAGCTCCGATAGGAATGAGAATCACCAAACGAAACAAATTTTGTAAAGGTGTGGGAAGGCTATACAAAGAATAATATCTTAGAAAACTATTACTGGAAGCCACCTCTTCGCTATATTCTTTAAAATTATAACGATTTACATTCGACTTTGTAACGTAAGCCGTATAACGGAACGTTACGGGGTCTTCCCCAAGAGATCGTCTTTCTTCTACGGACTTCCAGAGTGGTAAATATCCATTTACACTTTGGGCAAAAATATTTTTGTAGGTAGACACAAAATACCATTTTCCATGAATTCTAATTTCATTCCAAAAACTAAGTTTTACCTTATTGTCTTTTGTGTTTTGTTTAGACAAATCAAATCCGGCGACAGTCCTTGTTTGGATACCCTTCATACGACAGAGCAGGGAAAACAACATGGCCTGTGAATAAGCATTCCCATTATTCAAACGAATTGTATCTGCGAGTGTGATTTCTTTAGTTGTATTTAAAACTTCTTCAGAGATAAAATAATATATTTGTTTGGCTGAAGCAACATTATCCTTGTCGTAGGGATGAATTTGTTCGAATAACTTTTTTGCCAAACGTATTTCCTCTGCGGAAAAGTTTTTAAATGAAAGATAATATGGCTCTTTTGAAGGTTGTTTTCTATTTTCAGTAACAATTTCTGGTTCTGGGTTGGTATGTGTGTATGGAAGGATTTTTATTTTTGCATAATATCCGATGGAAGAATTCCAATCCTCCCCTTCCCAAATTCCCAAATGACCGTATTGTTTTTTCTGCAGACGAAAGTCTAAATCCTCCATTTTGGTATTGGATTTAAGAACTCTTGATTGAATGAATTGTTTCGGAATAGGAAAGGTTACTTCAGAAACAGCTACATTTTCTTTTGGAAGTATAACTACTTGTAAATTAACAGTATCATCCACTTCCACAGGCAACAGAGACAATTCTGCAACATTGAGTTTATAAAGAATTGATACAATTGGAAGAATAATGAGAACAGAAACTGTAATTAAAGTTTTACGATCCAAACTAGTCCCCTAAGGCATGTGATAATGACACATCTACAAGAAACTTACCCATAAGAAAGTTTCGACCTATGAGAATGGGATAGGTCAGGTTGGTTCTATCATTTAAATTAATAATCACTTCTTCCTTATACTTGCCCATCTTCATCAATTCACTAATAATGATTCTATTTTCAGAAACACCCGAAGTACTAGTTACTTTGGCTTCTTTTACAAATTTACTTTTTAAACGAACTGGTTTTTCGTCCACGAAGGTATCAAACAAAACAAACACTTCCCCGTTTTCAGTGACCCTCTCAATATTGATCGCATGGATGGAACAAGATTTAGCACCAGTATCTATCCGAGCGCGAAGTTTCAGTTTCCAATTGGGAAATTCAACCCATTCCACTCGGCCCACAATGGGTTTTAAATATTGAGGTGGGATGACAATTGGTTTGATATGCAGGTCTGGTTTTTTCTCGATGACTTGTTTGGAACCAAAACAATGAATCAAAAGGAAAATGGGAACAAGGACAAATAAGTATGAGAATTTACGAAAAGTAATTCGAGAAGAGAATGATTGAAATTTCATAAAATGTGTCGAAAATCTCATACTGACTTACGCTGTTTATTTTTCACTTCATTTTGGTATGCATTGAATAAATCAATGTATCTCAAATATCCTAAACATTTACCATCTTCAACAATCGCAAGTTTGTCGACATCATATTCTAAAAGAATACGAAGGGCTTTACCCAAAGTATCCATTGTGCAAACAGAGGGAACATCTTGTACAATTTCTCCGCAAGTAATCAGGTTTTTTAAATCTGCTTCAAATTCTGGAAGGATTCTATTTTTTCGAAGTGATACAATTCCCTTATACTCCTCCCCGGCCCCGAGTAAAATGAAATCACTGGCTTGGATACCCGGTGCATTGGATTGTAATTCGGTAAGGGAAAGGTGTTCGGAGACCATAGCATACTTTCGAAATTCAGAAAAATGGTCAGTAATACGGATCCGGTCCATGATGTCTTGGTTCATATCCCAATGGTGGGAGGGGGACAAAAATCTGTTTTTGATTTGGTTACGGTAAATGGAAGTTCGATGTGACAAAACTACTGCAACCACCGATACAATCATGAGCGGCGGTAACAATTCGTAACTTCCAATCATATCACAAACCATAATCATTCCTGCAATAGGAGCACGAGCGACACCTGCAAAAAAAGAACCCATTCCCACCAAGAGAAAGGGAAAGATGATGATGTTTAACTCGGGAAACAAAACTTGAGCCATCGACCCAACAAAAGCACCTAACATACCACCTATGGCAAAAGATGGTCCGAGCAAACCACCAGAACTTCCGGAACCAACAGTGAGTGAGGTGGAAAAAACTTTGAATAGAGCCACAGCCAAAAGGAAAAAAGGACCAGAAAATCCAAAACTAGTAGATTCTAAAACTTCGCCATTGATCATTCTTTGGATGAGTCCAAACCCAGAACCCAACACTTCAGGGAATAATAAAGCAATACAACCAACAATAAGCCCACCAAACGCTGGTTTTAAGTAGTTTGGCAATGGCAATTTGGAGAATACATCCTGCACCAGATGGTATACCTTTACAAAAAAATATCCCACTACATAACAAAGAAGGCCGAGGACTATGTATAATGGGATATGTCTGTAGTCATTCAAACTGTATACTTGTACGGAAAAAATAGAACCACTTCCCGCAATACTCGTGTAAGTAAGATAAGCTGTTACTGATGAGAGAATACAAGGTACAAGCGAATCACTTTCAATGTCTTCTTGGTATACCATTTCGACTGCAGTGATGGCCCCTCCAAGGGGAGCGCGAAAAATGGCACCGAGTCCACCAGCAGTTCCGGCCAACATCAATGTCCTTCTCGCCCGAGCCCCTGCACCGAGAAAACCAGCCAAACTCGAACCAAACCCAGCTCCAATTTGTGCAGTGGGACCTTCCTTTCCACCAGACCCACCTGAACCTAACGTAAGTATGGTGGCGAGTGCCTTATAAAAAGGAACCTTGGCCTGAATTTTCCCTTCATTAAAATGGAATGCATAAATCAGTGAATCTGTCCCACCACCTTGTGCTTCTAAACAAAAGAAACTGGTGATGATTCCGACGAGGAGTCCACCGATGGCAGGTAAAAAAACAATCCATAGCGGAGAGATGGGTCCCACAGTCCCAATGGAATGGAAGTGTAAGTCCCCCGAAGGAATGCCTGGGTCATAACCCATAAGGCTACCGAAGGTGAAGGATTCTGTCCAAGTTAAGGCCCAGTTGAATCCGTAGGCTCCAAATCCAGAAAGAAGACCGATAAGGAGAGAATAGACATAAATCGATCGCGGTCCCTGGATGGAAAACACGCCCTTTAGACCGAAATTTGACCCCATAAGCCAAGATTGTAATTTCGCTTAAATTTCCCAAGGAAATTCTGAATCCTCTTGACCCAAGAATGAATTCCCGTGACGATTGAAAGGTATGGTTCGATCAATCGTAATCCTTTTGGTATTTTCCTCAGTTTTTACCGCTTGTGGTCTTAAGAACGAAAACAAAGCGGAAGTATCACTTCTTGCGGAAGGGGAACCAGCCCTTTATTTCTTAGGGGAAGTGGATAGCGACATCACAACCAGTTGTGGACAGGCCACTCCGGCAACAACAACCACCACAGGTACGGGAACCACGACAGGAACTACAGGTTCCACTTCGACTACCAATAACACACGTTTTACTGTGATTTCCCAATTAATCTTCAAAACTAAGGAAACTCTTAACCTACGTTTTGTTTATGATAGTACACAGATCCAAGGAAAAATCGATCCACAACAAGGATTTGTTCTTGCAGGCGGAGCTTTCGGCAAAACTGTCCAAGGAACGCAAGGAACTGTGGAATGGTTCAACCAAGGGATTAATATTGATACCGCACTCCAAAGTGCCCAACAAATTTCATTCTTTAACCTAGAGATCACACTCAATGGAACTTACAGCAATACGGCGTCCTCTTCTACTAGTGTTCTCAACTCCTGTAATACTTTAGATAGTGTGAATTGTACATCAGGAACTTCTACAACTCAATGTTTTACTTCCGATAACAAAACTTGTTTGGTGCAAAACACAACAACCGATGCAAAGTCCGTCATCATTCGGGGAACATTGAAGTGTAATGCTCCGAACATAGTTCCACAATAAAATCTAACTAACTTTACTGTTTGATTAGGTTCCTTTTCTTTTTTTTCCTTCTTCCTTTGGCACTCGGGGCAGAAGGAAACATCGGGCTTTGGCATTTAGGAACCAACTCAAACACAAAACTAACAGATCTTAATCCAAAAGACTACAATTCCCTTTTCTATTTCGGATTCACAAAAGATAGCCACTATTACCAAATCGATTTAGAAGAAAGCTCGTCAAGATACCTCCACTTTGAAAATGGAATGATATCCGAATTGGATTACGAAGTATTTCAAAATGGGGAAATGGTATCGAAGATCCAAACTGGTCTGGTAAGAAAAAAACTTCCAGAAGTCTCCTTTACTGGTGGGTTTGTTTTTCCAGCGAATGAAAAAGGAACCTACCGATTCCGGATCCGATCCGAGGATACCCATAGAATCAACTTTAGAATCCGAGATGAATTTAGTTTACTTCAATACACAAAATCAATTTCACTTTGGCAAGGTTTCTATTTTGGCCTTTGTATTCTAGTCTGCCTCCTTTCGGCGACCCAATACATTATTGTAAGAGAAAGAATTTATCTTTTACTATCCTTTGCCACAATTTCGGTTCTCTTTACAAATATTCTCAGATCGGGTCTCTTTTATGAATATGGCTTTAGTAATTGTGAATGGTTTTACAGATATGTTCCTGGTCTTGTTTCCTTAAGCCCTTTTGGATTAATTCTTTTTTTAAGAGAATTTCTTCAAACGAAACAAAGGTATCCAAATACAGATAAATATTTGGTTTTTTATGCATACGCTTTAGTTATTTCTATCTTTATCGTTTTGATAGATCTCCAATTATACTTTCGATTCATATATGCAAATAGTCTGATACTGTCGACTGCAAATTTCAGTTATGCAATCTATTGCATGATAAAAAAAAGAGAGAATGCTAATGTTTTGTTTTATGCATTCTTAGTTAGGCAAATCAGTACAACCTTGCTTGTTTTCACCAATCTTGGTTATTTACCTTCCTTACCATTTTTAAGTTCTGCGAATGAAATTGGTGCGGCTTTACAAATGACTATCTTCACGATTGCCATTTCGAAGTTCCAAATTCAAACCCGTATCAAAAAAGAAGAATCAGTAACAAAAGAAAATGCAGAATTAGAAACCATGGTTTTGGAGCGAACCAAAGAAATCCATTTACAAAAAGAAGAATTAGAAAAAGCAATATTGCAAATTAGGCACACAGAAAACCAACTTGTGTTTTCCGAAAAGATGTCTGAGTTGGGCAAACTAATCGCTGGTGTTGCACACGAAATTAATAACCCACTCAGCGCCATCAAAGCATCAATAGAAACTTTGATTGAATCAAAAGACAACGAAATCAAAAACTTAGGTTCTAAGGAAAATATATATAGTTCCCTAACTCAATCCCAAATCAAAACTTTAAAAAAATTGCTCACTTACCAATCTGATTTTGGACTGGTAGCAAGTTACACAGAAAGAAAAGACAAAAAGGCAAATCTTAAACAAACTTTCAAAGACAATGACATTGAATTCGAAGATGCAGTACTGGAAAGGTTTTTAGATGTTGGCATTACCAAACTTTACTATGAAGAAATTACTTTACTAAAGTCGGGACAGGAAAAACTTTCCAATTTAATCCTAGAAGAAAAAAATTTCAAACTCCACTTATCCATTATACAAATTGCAGTCGATAGATCATCAAAAACCATCTTAGCACTCAAAAACTTTTCACGTGTGACTAAGGTAGAAGAAAGAAGAATTTTCACCTTACTTGAAAATATAGAAACTGTACTTACGATTTATCAGTATAGAATGCGAGGCAAAGTTTCCTTAAAGAAAACATTCCTAACGGATGCAACAATACTCGGTTGGCCTGAAGATTTAATGCGAGTCTGGACAAATTTGATATTGAATGGACTGGAAGCAATGAATCAAAAAGGGAATCTTATGATCACTACAGAAAAAAATGGAAATTTAGTAGAGGTCAAAGTGATAGACAATGGCCCAGGGATCCCATCAGAGATTCAGAAAAAAATCTTTGATCCATTCTTTACAACAAAGAACCACGGAGAAGGAACTGGAATGGGTCTAGGAATTACAAAATCGATAATAGAGAAACATAAAGGAAACATTCACATTGAATCAGAGCCTGGTCGAACTTGTTTTTCCATTCAGTTACCAATCATTGAATTCATTGATCCCAATGAACCATTCACAGAAGAATAATTAAGTAAGACGATCTAGTTGTTCTATAAATAACTGTCGTTCGGAGCTTTTTGGAAATTGGTTTAAAAAACCAAGTAGATAGTTTTTTTCGGAACTTAGTTCTTTATGTAAAATTTCAGAAATTCCTTTCGATTCCATCAAACCAAGAATATACGATTCATCTGCAGAGTTTCTTTCTTCTTTTTTAAATAAAGATTCTAACTTTCTTTTTTCTAGGAGTCCAAGTTGATTTCTAAGAACAAGAACGGGATATGTAAATAATCCGTTTTTAAAATCCTTTAAAAATTCCTTACCACTTGTGCGAGAATCTACAAAATAATCTAAACAATCATCTTTCTTTTGGAATAGTTTACCCAACCTAACACCAAAATCACGAATGACAGCCCTTTCCTTTTTGGATTTATTCGCCAGGATGGCACTTGATTCTGTACAAACTCCGAAAAGTGAAGCTGTTTTTCCATAAATGATGGAATCGTATATTTTTAAGGTTATCTTAGGATTTTTTTCCCATTCCATCTGCAATAGTTCACTCACTGATAAATCCTTTAATACTTGGGAAAAAATTTCCATAAGTTCCGGATTCCCAAGGGAGTTGAGTCGACTGATGCCGCAAGCTAAAAGATAATCGCCGGCAAGAATGGCAGTTTTGTCTCCAAATAAAGATCCAATAGTAGGTTTTCCACGACGGATAGGAGCATTGTCCACCACATCATCATGGAGTAAACTTGCAGCGTGGATGAGTTCGGCAACACTACCTACATCAAGCCAACTTACATCCGTTACACCCAGAAATTGACAAAATAGATAATGAGAAAAGGGTCGAATCCGCTTTCCACCAGAAGTGATTACATGTTTTTTGATTTTTTTAAGAACAGGAATATCTTCTTTAATGATTCCATCCAAATTTTTATCAAACTTAGCTAAGATGGATTGGATTCGGACGTTTGATTTCATTCGTTATTCCACGTGTGTGGACCTGCTTTCTAAAATCTGCAGGTGGTCCTTAATGATATTTTCCATTTCTTTTGTTTGGTTGTCTCTGTAAATATGGATTAGATTCCGACACATACGTTTGATCATAGAAAGCGTAGATGCTTTTGTGAAATATTTTGGTGAATTGGTATATCCGTTTGCTTCTAAAAACTTTTCACAAGTAAACTTGTCTAACAAAACGCCACCATGGAATGGATCAATATAGGTAAAGTATCCTTCCGACTCATATTGCAAAAGAAAATGGAGTGGTAAATTAGTTCCATAGAGCGGGAGACCTAACCTCTGACCAACTAACAAATAGACTACGGAAAGAGAAATCGGAATTCCCAACCTACTTTTGATTACCTGAAATAAATACGAATTACCGGGATCATTATAATTTTGAATATTTCCAACAAAACCTTCTTCTTGGAATAAAACCTGACAAAGAATTTGAACCTTTAGTTCATCGGTTAAATAACCGGAATGGTCATCATACAATTCAGAGACACGAAGTGCCATACGATCCAATTCATGTTTGATCTCGGCATAGTTTTGATCAGGAAAACCAATACTGGACAACTGCACCGCCATCTCTTCCAAATCTTTATAATGATTTGTATTGCCGCGTAACGTCAGTTTGAAGAAAGAGTGACGAAGCCTATGACGAGTAATTTCGGATTTTAAATTGCGAGCCTGCACTCGAAGATAAGGATCTTTTACTTCTTCCAGAGCAGATTCTAATTGGATCTGCCATGGAATGCGAGAAGCGATGAGTTTTAATAAAAAACGTTTTTTTTCAGGGGGAGCAACTTCCCAATCATACAAAAGACGAGTGATATCGTCAGGATAAAAATCAGGAAAAGAAGTTTGTCCCATACAAAAACTATCTTTATAAAATCAAAAATGTCAATCGAATCTGAAAGTTTATGCTAATTCTGCAAGTGCTTGTGCTTCTTGTTCTTTGTTCGGAGGAGTTCCATGCCACTTAGGATTGTTTTCCATATAGGAAACACCTTTTCCTAAAATAGTTCTAAACACAATGAGTGTTGGTCCACCAGTATGTTGTTTTGCTTTTGCGAATGCAGCAAAGATATCTTCCATATTATGTCCGTCTGCATTGATTACATTCCAACCAAACATCTCAAATTTTTTATCCAATGGTTCTAACTTCATTACTTCCTCTGTGTTACCATCGATTTGGATGTAGTTACGATCCATAAAAGCGATTAGGTTATCAGTTTTGAAGTGGACTGCGGATTGAGCGGCTTCCCAAGTCATTCCTTCACCGCATTCCCCATCAGAGATGCATGTATAAATTTTATATGTCTCTTTTTTGAGTCTCGCACCGAGAGCCAAACCAACAGAAACAGATAAACCTTGTCCGAGAGATCCAGAACTAGATTCGATTCCCTTCATATAACGAGTGGAAGGGTGGCCTTGGAGATAAGAATTGATATTTCTAAATGTAAGTAAATCTTCTACGGGGAAATATCCTGAAAGTCCCATGGAAGCATAACGAACCGCACAGACGTGACCATTAGAAAGAATGAGTCGGTCTCTTTCTGGCCATTCAGGATTTTTTGGATCATGATTCAAAATAGAAGTATAAAGTGCCGCGTAAATATCAGCAAGTCCAAGAGGACCACCCGGGTGACCAGAGTTGGCAGCCGTTACCATTTTGATCACTTGGATTCGGATATCTTTTGCAAATTTTTTTGCGACTTCAATTTTTTCCATGAACATTCCTTAAAGCGGTTTTGATTGAAATAAAAACAGACCGGAGATATAAACAATCGTGTACAATGGCAAAAAGATGTAATGCAATTTTACGTGTAGGTTTCGTTTTCTTTTCCATCCCAAATAACCCATACATAACATAAGAACGAGGGCTATGGCTGCAAAAAAACGATGGATATGAATGATGATTTCCGGGGCTGTTGGATAAATTTGGTGTTCCGAAATCCCACCTAACAAATATTTTATGCCGAGTAAATAGACTGCGGCAGATAAATTTGCCAAAATCCCGATGGTATTGAAGAGTCTATGCCGGTTTTGGTCCGTCTTCCGAAAAAAATAACCCGAATAAAATCCAATTATAGAGATCGTCATCAGAGAATTGACTAAAAACAGTGCCATCTCCTGTCATTCTGAAAGAATCCACCTCCGCTCAAAGAATTTTTATTTGACCTTAACGGCTTTTCACAAAAATTGGAAATGCATGCCGCCTTAGCTCAGTGGTAGAGCAGCTGTTTTGTAAACAGCCGGTCGGAGGTTCAAATCCCTCAGGCGGCTTCATGCACTTCTTCGGGTAGGTACTCAAGTGGCCAACGAGGGCAGACTGTAAATCTGCTGGTTTTACCTTCGAAGGTTCGAATCCTTCCCTGCCCAAACTAAGTTTCTATAAAAAGGAACAAAACTCCCAACTAACAACAAACCGAAGGATTCGAATAGAACCCGAGCGACTTCGACCAATAGGGAGAAGTTTCCGCATGGATGCGGAAAAGCGAGCGGTGACGGGCCCGAGCGAGCGAAGCCAGGATGGCGGAGTGAAGGGTGGGCGAACCTTTACGTTTAATTGTAATGAATCAAGATATGAAATTTTGATACAATGATTCGTTTCAACAAAGGATACTTCCATCAAAGTACAGATTGATCAAAAAACCCAAACATTAAATTCGAACGAGAAGTAATGGACTGACCAAATAGCGTATGTAACAAGAAAGTACCAAAAGGCGTATTTAGCCTAGCCCAAGCGAGGCCGTAGTGCCGAAGCGAAGTGTTTCCTCGCTGTTATGCGAAGTCGTAGGTTACTAAATTATTTTTCTACTAATTTTCCAGTGACAAATTTATGAAGTAAGCTAGAAATAAATGTTTGATAAGGTAATCCTTCTTCAAAAGCTTTCTTTTGTATCGATTGCAAATCTAATTGATTAAGACGAATATTTATCCTTTTATTCTTTGCGAGTGTCGCAGAAGCAGCTTTTTGGTATTTGCTAATTAATTTACTATTTAATCCAATCGATTTCCATTCACCTGCCTCATAAGAACTGAGAATGTCTTTTTCTTCTTTAGAAAGTGATGAATGTTCTTTCGTATTTTTTACTATTTTAGTCTTCATTGTCAGTTCCTTCCTTCAAAAGATAATTGCGTGTAGCTTTTCTACTAGGTATAATAGTTTTTAAGAAAATTTCGTTCTTGTTCTCTATAAAAGGCACTAAGTAGGCATAACTTTCAATTTCAATAATGAAAATCGATTGGTTAGGATACTTTTCTTCATTTGGATGTTTGATGATATCTAAGATAAATCCATTTTCGATTTGAAAAAGAATTAATTCAAAAGAAATACCACGTTCTATCCTTAAAATTTCGTCTTTTTGAAGATCCCAACGATAATTTTTCACTCATGGATATTTGATGACAATGTGTGCCTTCTGTCAATGATTTTTGAACTGCATTTTTATCTATTTTTATAGAAGTGTTACCCATGTCCTGAAGCATACCTTCTTACGATTTCGCATAACTATCTATTTGCGAAATTTTTTCACTCTAATGCGAAGGGTGGGCGAACAGGACCACTTCCAAACTTAGTCCGCCCCCTACCCAACTAACATCTAATTGACGGATTAGAATAGAAGCACTTAGCGACTGCAACACACACCTACATCACCCAGTGCAACATCTTTGTTCGATAGAAATAATACGCCCCGTCTTTTTTCCTTTGCAACTGGACTCCAAAATGACCTCGTTTGGAGCGCACAACCGATACCAAATGAAGTGTCTCTTGCCCTTCCCATGTAATGCTAGGGAATAATTGTTTGCCCGAGCCATCATAGAAGGCCCATTGTGTTTCTTCTGTATCTGTGAGCTCTTCGGCAAAAAAATGTTCCAAACTCACTTCTGTTTCTGGTAGAAACTGACAAGTGGCAGACGGTGCAATGGGATTACGGCCAAACACATGGGTGGGTTTTTGTTTACAAAAACGAATTTGGTCTCGGGAAGACCCACCTAGTTCCAATCGTAAGTTCTGTTCTGGTGTGACTAAAAAATTTGCTAACGCCGGATAGGTGATAAATACAAAGCACAGAGCAGCAGAATAAACAAATCGTTTGCGTTTCATTGGTTTGTCCCCAGAAAGAGTAATGTTAAAAATTCATTTCCTTCTCTTTCTGCTAAAATGCGAATGCTTCTTTCATACTGTTTCCAGGAATTGTTGGTAGTCGGAGAACAATAAAAATGCAAAAGGGTTTCGATTTCATCAGTGGATGACTGACTAAATTTAAATGTAGAACACATCTCTTTTGTATTTCCTTTCAAAACGAGAGATTTTGTGGTTTCTAAATCAGCTCTTGATTTGGATCCAAAACTTCCACTCATACGAAAGTAACGAGCCGAGAGTTCGTATTCTGTTGTTTGGCGGTAATACACCCCCATCAAATACAGAACATCTGATTTTTCTTGGTCAGATCGTTCCGTTTCTGATTCTCCAAGGATTGTTTTCAAAAATTCCTTACCGGAATCGGCTCCAATTTTAAATTCAGAAATTCCAATAAACAATGGAGTTTTGGCCATTGAAGGATTTTCTGCAAAAATCGATAAAATCACTTTGTATTGTTTGCGTTTCAAAAGAAGGATGGATGCAAATTCATATAACTTTTGTGAGTTGGATATTTTCAGATGTTCTGAAAGTTCGCTAAATTTATCTGGTGTGGCCTTCGATGCCAATACATACGTCGCTGAAAGTTCCGAAACTCCAATGGGTTTATAAATCTCTGTTAGATGAGCCCAAATCCAACCTCTTTCTTTTGAGGGTATCAGGGAAGGATACTTACTTCCCAAAAACAAAGCATCCAAAAGTTTTCCATGTTTTTTATATAAAAAGAAAAGTCTGGATACTACTGCCTTTTGTAATTTTCCCGATGGTTTTTGGCTTAATGCCTTTTCATACAAGGGAATGGCAAATAGAGTATTCACCTGTTCCATTTCATACCCTTCTTCGTAATAGGAATTGGCAGAAAGAGTAAGAGTAAATACAAAAGAGAGTAATATGATTCCGTAGCCAATGAGTTGATTCAAATTTGTTTTCAATTAATACAACCCTTTCATTAAATCTTTGTTCTCTGATTGCACTGACTTATGATCATCTGTACATATACCTTCAGGAGGATAATCGGAGAGATAGAGTTCATTTGTCAAAGGACATGTAGGGGATGCTTGTTTTCCCGTTAAGGAACAAATTTTATGCGATTTTGCATACACCGGTTGACTAAATTGGATTTTGGGAATGATATTTTTTTTATCAATAGAAGAAACTATCTCTCCCCAAAGTGGTGCTGCCACTGCCCCACCAAGACCATTGCCACCCATTCCAAATTTTGGATTGTCGTAACCAATCCAAACAGCCAAAGCTAAATCAGGCCTTGCTCCCACAAACCAAGCATCTTTATAATCATTAGTGGTTCCTGTTTTTCCAATGAGATCTCCCACATAACCACCGTTCCGTACACCACTCGCACGACCACTATCTCTAAGTAAAGATACCATCACCTCGGCAGTATCAGGTCGAATCACTTGGCGCTCTGGTGGTAATTTTAATTTAAACTCGTCTGTCCCACCTGCTTCATAGAGAACTGCACCCTTTGCATTTGTAATCCTTTGGATGAGGTAGGGACGTTTTACTGTCCCCTGGTTTACAAAACCTGTAAAGGCAGAAGCCATCTCTAGTGGTGAGATCTCTAAGGTTCCGAGTGCCAACGACAAATCACCTCGATAGCGAGCTTTCTTTTCAGCATCGTTCGGGAAAAAATACTTTGTAAAATAACGTTCAATGCCAGCACTTCCCAATCGCTCCGCAACTTGGACTGCTGCTGTGTTTTTTGATTTCACAAGGGCTGTACGAAGGGAAATCTCTCCATCAAAACTTCCACCCAAGTTTTCAGGAGCCCATTCCTTTCCTCCCCCACCACGGTAGTACAAGGGAGCGTCTAGAATTCTTGTTCCGGCTTGGATCACACCAGCATCGATTGCCGAGGCATATAACACTGCCTTGATGGAACTTCCCGTTTGCCTACGCATCTGTGTGGCCCGATTGAACTGGTTTTGTGAGTTAAATTCCTCACCCCCATGAATAAATAACACCTGACCTGTGTTTGGTTGTATTCCGACAATGGCTGCTTGGACAGTGCTTGTATCTTTTTCAGAATCCAAACTGTCAGTATTCCAAACCATTTCGTTTAAGATGGTTACCTCTTCCATTTTTTGACGAAATGCTAAATCCATGGGCGACTCCGGTTTCAATCGGATTCGTTTTTTTTGAATTTTTCCAGACTTCCTAGTTTTCGAAAGATACTCACGAACCATGGGACCAATCAGTTCCTGTGCCCCACGATCCAAGGTGGTTTCCACAGTATATCCACCACTTTCGTAAATATTTTTATCTCCTTCTAATGAAGATAAAATTCCGCGAACATGTTCTGTTACATAGGGAGCGATGTCTTGTCTTGATCCAAAAACTGTTTCGTTGGGAGAACGAGTAGAAAGGTTATGATAGAAACTAACAAACTTATCCCGGTCTAAATTAGGATAGATGCCACGATTCCGAAACATTTGTAAGATGGCGCGAACTCGAGTATAGGAATCTTCTGGGTTTTTTAGTGGAGAGTATTTATTCGGAGCTGAAGGAAGAGATGCTAATAGCACCATTTCCTCTTTACTCAATTCCATCGGATTTTTCTGAAAATAAAATTTAATTCCTTCCCCAAATCCAAAAGCACCATGTCCCAAATACACATGATTCATATAAGTTTCGAGAATTTGTTCTTTTGTTAAAACCGATTCGAGAGCAAATGCGAGTTGTGCTTCTCTCCACTTTCTGTTCAAACTTTTGCGCCGATCATCCAAAATAATTCTTGCTAACTGTTGTGTGATGGTAGAGGCCCCTTGTTTATAACTTAGGTTGATGATATTTTTAAAAAAAGCACGAAGGATTGCGGAATAATCAATTCCACCATGAAAGAAAAACTTTTGATCTTCTATATTCAAAAGAATTGAAATCATATCTTCGGGATAGTCTTGTAAATGTAAGGTGGAAGTTCGTTTTTGAAAAATTTCACTCACCATTTGTCCATGACGATCCAGAATTTTTGTAGGAATATTTTTAGAAAGAGACTCCAAGTATATAGGCACTTCTTTTTTTGTCGCAAGTACTCCCGCCACAAAGTAAGAAAACCCAAGGATAAATAAAAATAAACAAATCGAAGTTATAGTAAACGCAAGTTTCACATAGGAGAATGTTTGCGACTTTCCTCTCCCAGTGGAGAGTCTTTGTTTTAAGGGTTTGGGTTTGAATGTCCGAACTTCAGGTTCTCGTTCCCTTTCAAAAACTACCTTTCGTTCCCAAAATGGCTTTGCTTTTGTTTCCGATCTTTCCTTGAAGGAATTTGGTTTGGTTATGGGTTGCGTTGGGATTTTAAAAGGTTGGAAGGACTGGGAACCATCAGATATCTCTGGTTCTTTCGGAACTACGTGTAAAATTTCAAAACGATAGTCAGAAAAATTAAGAATTACCTTTTCTTTGCAATGAGCGCATGTTAGCTGGAATTTACCTTCCTTGGGAATTGGTTCTGGTAACCGAGATGCCTTTTGGCAGTGGGGACAAAGGTATTTGGGAGAAGGTGCCGACATAGGTTCTCCCTAATCTTATCGGCCGTTTGTTAAAATTACAAAATCAGCGATTTTCGCAAATTCACGACTCTCTTCCCGATCTTTGACAAATCCAGAGATAACTAGGACAGAAAGCCCCATTTCTCGTAGTCTGTGGACGACACCACCCTTGCGATCTGAATGGAACCGACCATTTAAGTGGACCACCTTCTTTCCTGTTTTGTAGAATTCGCGGGAAATTGCCTCTGCCATCCCTTGGTCCCAAGTGGCTTGCCCAAGAACCAAGTATTGGTTTGTCGGTCCGTGGCCTCCGCCATGCCCTTCCGCAAAAAGAGCCTTTAACCTTTGTTTGTAATCTTCGGTCAGATATTTTTCCAAACTATAAGCTGGAGGTAGGTACTGGATCGCCAAATCAGAAAACTCCCGATAGGCGGACAGACCTTTTCTTGAAATTACATTTACATAACGTCTGGGAGGATTGGCAGCAACCACATTGAATTTTTTTTCTTTAGCAATGACAACTAACGGTAAATAGTCGGATTTGAAATTTTTCCAATGGGTTATCGAAGAAAGAAAATGTGATTCAGAAATGGTTCCTTTCGTAAATTCATTCACTAGGATCTGTTGGTCTTGTTCCAACATTTCCAAAGATAAGGAGGTGGATTCTACCTCAGATATACTTTTATACAGAGTTTCGTAAAAACGATGAAGATCCCCGTTGTCATGTTCTTCTCCCAAAACAATGACATCATATTGGGAAGATTCTTTTAGAATCTCTGTGATGGAAACAGTTTCTGCCGTGGAAGTCCGAACAATTTGTACGGGTAAAGCAACTTCCTCAGCAGAAATTCCAAAGGCCAGTAGCGGAACTAAAAAAATCGAAGATCTAAACAGACTACAAAAGGCTTTCAATCGCTTGTTTTAACTCCGCACTTTCCGGTTTAGTTCCAGAAGGAAAACGATGAACCACCTTCCCATTTTTATCGATTAGGAATTTTTCAAAGTTCCATTTCACATCACCTTTTTCTTTTGCATTCTCTGTCAGAAATTGATAAACGGGATCTTTATCATTCCCAAGGACTTTGGTTTTTTTCATTAGATCAAAAGTGACCCCAAAGTTTAGTTTGCAAAACTCAGCAATTTGCGATTCTGTTCCGGGCTCTTGTCCACCAAAATCATTGGAAGGAAATCCAACTACTTTTAAGCCTTTGTCTTTATAAGACTGATGGATTTTTTCGAGGCCTTCGTATTGTGGCGTATAACCACATTTAGATGCTACGTTGACTACTAGGACGGGATGTCCTTTGTATTCGGAAAGGGAAACTTCTTTCCCTTGGATTGAAACTGATTTGAAATCATGGAATGACATCTTTTTTGCTCCAGCATAGATATGAGAACCCATAAAGAGAAAAATGGCAAACAAAACTTTTCTTTGCATGGAACCCCCCTGTTTCATGTTTAGACTATGTCGGCATTGTTTTTCGCTGTTCTTTCCGAGGCCAAACCATGGTTGGAACTTTTGCAGGCAAAACCCTTGGTCCATTCTGGAAAATTTCGAATCTTCCAAAACGGATCTCATTCAATTATCATTTCTGGTACGGGCAAAATTTCTATGGCCTTGGCTGTTTCCGAATTTGCTCATACCTTATCGAAAGAGGAACGAAAACAAATAAAAGTTTGGAATTTAGGAATTGCCGGTGCCAATGCATCCGAACTATCGTTAGGTGATTTTTTCTGGATCCATAAAGTTACAGATTTCGCAACAAAAAAAGATTTTTATCCCGATAGAATTCTAAACTCCCGATTGACCAAAGAAACAAATCTCACAACATTTGATAGACCCATCACTAAAGAAAAAAACATCGATCGGTTTTTATCTCTCACAAAAGAAGAGTTAGATGGAATTAGTCTAGTAGATATGGAAGGTTCAGGATTTTTAGAAGCGGCTTCCCTTTATTTTCCCTTTGAAAACATATCCTTGGGAAAAATAGTCTCAGATCACCTAGAAGGAAAATTTTGCCAAACAGAAGATGTTGAAAAAATGATGGCAAAAATTGCGGGAACTTTATTCGAAGAATGGATATCTCCTTTGCCTTGGGCTCGAATTGACACAATCGAAACCATTGACTGGCCCAAGGTAGAAAATTTTATTGGAAACCTCCGCCTAACGGAAACAATGAAACATGATCTAAAAAAATCTGTCCGTTTTTTTCGATTACGGAATCCGAATGCACAACTACCCTTCCCCGATGAATCAACAAAAACCAACTTAAAATCCAAAACCGATCTAAAACACTATTTTGAAACATGGAGAAATTCCCTTCATGTTTAAATCATTCTCTCATATATACATTGAAGAAGGGATCAAAGACCACATCCGCACCAAAGAGATTTTAGCTAAATTTCCCAATGCCATACCAGTTTTGATTCGGCATTATAAAGATAGTTTTAATCGTAACTCCCAAAACTTTCGCATCCAAAAAGAAACCCCTAAGTTGATTTTGGCCGAAAAAAAAGTCCAATTTTTATACCCTGGAAGTGATTTTTCACCTAACTTCTCTCATCCGCACTTTTACTACAATACCCTAGCACTCAATTGTATTTATGATTGTGAATACTGTTATTTACAAGGAATGTTTCCTTCCGCAAATCTCGTGTTATTTGTGAATTGGGAAGATTTTTTTTCTGCTACAAAAGATTTTTTGGATCAAAATAAATCACTTTATCTCGCCTTATCCTATGACACTGACCTTTTGGCATTGGAATCTTTTTTCCCAGCTACCAAGGCATGGCTAAAGTTTGCGGAATCGCAGCCTAATTTAAGTTTAGAGATCCGAACAAAGTCAACTAACTACAGTCAAATTGCCAAATCTGCCCCAAACCCCAATGTGATTTTAGCATGGACCTTGAGTCCCCAAACCATCATTGAAACCATCGAACATGGAACCCCGTCTTTACAAGCTAGACTAAAATCCATAAACCATGCCATCCGCGACGGTTGGAAAGTACGTATCTGTATTGATCCGATTCTACGAGTTCCCAACTGGCAAACCCATTACCAATCGTTAGCCGATACATTAGGGAAAGAACTAAAAACAGAAGGCCTTGCTGACATTAGTATTGGTGGGTTTCGGATGAATATTGATTTTCTGAAGAGGATGGTGGATGTCAGAAAGGACTCTTCCATTTTATTTCATGCTTTTGAAAAAAAAGATAAAATAGTTTCTTATTCAAAATTAGAAACAGAAGAAATTTTAGAACTGATGTCATTGGCCTTAAACAAACATTTTTCTCCTTCTCAAATAAAAGTAAGTTATTCCTGAATTTTTCCTTTTCTTTTCTATCACTACTTCTTAACCTTAGTGCCTACCTATGAAGAAAAGAGTCATTTTATTATTCCTATTCGGCATTTTCTTTGGATTATCTGGCTGCGCGGAAGTCAATCGAAACAAACCAATCGCCAAGGAAGGGAAATTAGATTTATCCTCATGGGATTTCAAAAGAGATGGAAACATCACTCTTGATGGAGAATGGGAATTTTATTGGAAACAAACTAAGAAAGGAATCCAAATTGATACGGAACTCGGAAGAGAACCTAAGTACATCTACCAAACTATACCTTCTAATTGGAAAGGAGTCGATTGGTTTGGTGAACCCTTAGGTGGATTTGGTTATGCGACATATAAGCTAAAGGTCTTTTTTCCGGAAAATACCCCTAACTTAGCCTTCCACAATCTTGATCTATCCTCGGCGTACAGACTGTACATCAACGGCAAACTAGTTGTAGAACAGGGTAGTTTCGGAATTAACCCTAACTACTTTGAGCCATCTTACAAATCAGTTCTTATGGATTTAGATTCATTTTCTGGAGAAACTGAAATTGTGTACGAAATTTCTAATTTCCACTACTCGAAAGGTGGATTTTGGGAAAGTATGGAGCTAGGCGAAAGACGAACGTTATACGACAAAGTAAACCGTAGTTACCAAATCACCTCTTTTCTTGCCGGTAGTATTTTTCTTTGGGCCTTGTATCATTTGGGTTTGTTTGTTATGCGTAGGCAAGACAAAGCCAGTCTATTCATATCTCTTTTCAGCTTACTTATTGTTATGCGCCTTCTTACGATTGGCGAAAGAAATATCCTCAATATCTTTCCTGATATGTCGATGGATTTTCTCATTCGATTGGAATTTGCAACTATCTACATAGCTACCATAGTTTTTGCCTACTTTTACCGTCTGGTATTTCCAAATACCGTAGGTCAGAAAACAATGTGGGTGCTTGGGATCCTCATCACACCGTTTCTTGCTTCGCTATTTTTACCTGTTGCCATCTTCAGTGCCCAAATCCATTTTTTCCAAATCTTTTTAATATTGGTCTGCATTAGGATCACCATTGCCATTATTATGGCTTACCGTTCTGATACAGTGGGTGCAGGTCTTTCACTCATTGGTTTTAGTTTTGTTTTTGGAACTGTTGTCCATGATATCCTATACCAAAACAATGTAATCAACACAATGAACTTAACTCCGTTTGGTTTTTTGGGCTTTATTTTGTTCCAAGGATACATTCTTTCTTATGGATTCACGAGAGCCTATCTCTCCATCGAAAAACTTAAAGAAAGATTAGAAGTTTCAAATAAAGAACTAAACATCTTAAAAGAAGGACTAGAAGACATTGTTGTTGAAAGAACTCATGAACTAGAAAATTCCAAAGCAAACATCGAAAGGCTAAATGAATTTGCGAAAACATTAAACACCTCTCTTGAACTTAACAGCATACTTACCAAGGCATTTGATTATTTAAATGATGAGGTATTCTGCGATTCGATGATTTTACTTTTAGTAGATGCTGAAAATTCAAAACTAAAGTATCATAAATCGGTAGTTTCTCCTAACTCTGGATTGGCGTTAGAATCCAAGTTAAAAGGAGTAAGTTTCCCACTGGATCCAAGTGCTGGACTTTTTTATCATGTATACAAAAGGAATCGCCCTTTTCGATTTGCAAAAGTTTGGGAGTCGCGCCTCACCGAATCAAACCAAAAATTTGTCCAATTGATTGGAAAACATCCCGGTATGATCATTCCACTTAGCTCACAAGGGAAAGTCATCGCAATGTTAGCAATTTTTAGCGAACAAAGAGGAACAAGTTTTTCAAAATCACAACTTCAGTTAGTCGAAAACACAGCGGAAAACATCGCAACTGCCGTAACAAATTCCATTCTCGTAGAAGAAATGAATCGCGAAAAATTCATTGCCGAAAATGCGAGAATGCAAATGGAAAATGCCAAAAACGAGGTGGTGAAACTAAACGAATTCACAAAAAAAATCAATTCGGAATCTAGTCTTTCGCAAATCATCGAAGAGATGTTTAATTACATTCTAAAAACATTTGAAATCGAAGCCACTCTCCTCCAACTCATAGACAGAAAGAAAAACGAATTATACACTTACAACACAACTATTCCCACTTATGCGACAGAAGAGCAGTTGTTATTCGCAAAGTCTTTCAGGGTTCCATTAAACGAAAAAGGAGGGATCATATACAAGACTTATCTAAGAAAACGAGCCTTATTTGTTCCCAAACCTCCCAAACGATACGAATCCGAGTTAGATGAACAAATTTTTTCGAAACTTAGCCTCACATCCTTTGTCGCTGTGCCACTTGTGGTGCAAAATGAAGTAATTGGTATGGCTTATTTTACCTCCTACCAAAAGCCGATGGAAGTCACAAGGGAAGTACTCCGAAGGATTTCTGGATTTTGTGACCAAATTGCTGGTGCCATCCAAAACTCGTTATTATTACAACTCACCGAAGAAGAACGTAAAAAATCAGAACGAGCCAAAGCGGAAATCCAAAAAATGAATGAGTTTGCAAAAAACGTAAACTCTCAAAATAACTTAGAAAATATCCTTGCGGAAATTTTTGGATTCATTCGAAAGAACTACAAAATAGAACATTGTGTCTTATATTTTTTGGACAAAGAATACAATGAATTCAGATACTTAAACCACTCCGGCTTTGATCTGTTAATCGACGAAAATATAAATTATTTTAAATCTCTTCGTTTTCCTCTCAGAGAAGAAAGTGGATTCATATATAAATGTTACCAAAGAAAACGACATTTTTATATGAAACATGTTCCGAAAACAATGCCATTTGTTATCGACAAACAAATCACAGAAAAATCGGGAATGAAAGGATTTCTAATCTCACCTCTTGTCAACAATGATGAAGTTGTTGCAATGGCCGTTTATGGAATTAGTGATGAAAATATCCAGCTGACCACCGATGAAGTCAATTCCATAGTTGGCGTTTCTGAACACATTGCCAGTGCCATTAACAACCACTTTTTACTGAAAAAAATTGAAGAAGAAAAACAAAGATCCGATTCTCTCTTACTGAATATCCTCCCAAAAAACGTGGCCGAGGAATTACAAAAAAAAGGCAGAGTCAATCCAGTCGAATTTGAAAATGTAACATTGCTTATGACCAGTTTTCCTGGATTTTCACAAATCACTGGACAACTGACTCCAGAAGAACTCATCGAAGGATTAGATTTATATTTTTCTCGCTTTGATGAAATCATCAAAGCCCAAGGTATGGAAAAACTTCGGATGACTGGGGATATGTATCTGGCAGCGGGAGGACTTCCAGTTGGAAACTTTACTCATGCAGTGGATGCCTGTCTTGCCGCCTTACAGATCAAAAACGAAGTGATTCGAATGATGGAAGACTTTAGAGATATTCCATTCCGGCCCAATGGAATTACGATTGCCATTCATTCAGGCCCAGTAGTGGCAGGAGTCATCGGCAAATCAAAGTTTAGTTATGATGTTTGGGGCAAAACAGTCACACAAACCCAAGCCATCCGACGTGGTGGTGTGGGTGTTCCTATCAATATTTCATCAGAAACAATGGAAAAAGTAAAACGTCTCTTCCATATAGACAACCAACGCCAAATCAACACATACGAAGGTGACCAATTTCCGATTTATGAATTGTTATCTTTAAAACCCGATTTGTCAGATGATACAGGATTTTTACCTAATGAAAAATTTGCAAGGTTGTACACGCAACAGAAACGCGGAGCAAAAATTCTAATCAAATGATCTATATACTTTTTGGCATTGGTCTTCTGTTTGTAAGTATTCTATATTGGATCTTTTCTTTATACAAACAAAAAGAAGAAAAGGACAATGCGATCACAGTGTTTCAAGCTGAATTGAGTTTACTCAAAGAAGACTTAGCAAAGAAAGAAAAAGAACTGATCAATACCAAATCTATCTCAGAAGAATTCTCTGACAAATTGGTTGATTCCTATAGTCAACTTTCTGATTTAGATGGCTTACTTCGAGAAATCAACTCTGCTTCTGACCTAAAAGATATTCTCAAAATCTTAGGTCGTTATATCAGAGAAAAATTCAGAGTCCCCCACTACCTATTGTATGTTTACAAAGAAGAAGTAGAAGCTTTAGAATTTTTTCATAGTAACTTTCCTGATGAACTTACAGAAAAAGTGAAAGAAGAAATTATGGGACGAAAGATTCCCGTTTCTGATTCCTATGTAACGATGTATGCCCACGCTTATGTTCGTAAACGCAAAAGAAGCTTTTATATCCAGGATTTTGAGTCCTATAAAACAGAAGGTATCGAACTTGCCAATAAACAATCGGCGAATTTAAAATCCCTCCTCATTGTTCCACTCTACTTACGAAACAAATTCATTGGGACACTCGATTTATTAGATTATTCAGGAATTTTCGAACTCACCGAACAACAATTAAATCAAATCAAAATCATAGCCGATTACATTGCGGGAACAATTGAAACCGGTTACCTCCTAAATGAACTCAAACAAGGTAACATTACCATCCAAAGAGAAAAAGAGAATATTGAAACCAACCGATTGAAGTTAGAAAACTTACATCGATTCAATCGCAAAATAAACTCATTTTCGCAAATAGAAGATATCACCAGAGAGGTTTTTTCCTATCTCAAAATCAACCATCGTGTGGAACTAGGGTTCATACTACTTGTGGATCCAAAAACGAATGCTCTTGTTCCCCTCATGGAAGGTGCAGAAGTTTTTAATAAAGGACTTCTTGTAACTAATTTCCTGAGAACCTTTCGACCCATTCTATCACCAAACATCGGTTCTCTTTTTAGAACTTACCAAAAACAAAAACCTGTTTATTTAAAAAAATCGATCAAATGGAGACAATTGTCTATGATTGATACATCCATTGTAGACAGTTTCAAATTAGAACTCTTTGGGCAAATTCCACTTGTTGTTCAAGGGCAAACCATTGGAATCATTTGTGTCACTCGTCTCACAAGAGAACAAGATTGGACTAAAGACGAATTCGGAGAAATTATCTCATTTTGTGAACAAGTTGCTGGTGCCATCCACAATGCAAACCTTAGGCGAGATTTAGAAAAAGAAAGAGAAAAAACTCTACACTTTATCCGAAACATTTTACCGGGAGATTTGGCAGACGAATTGATAGAAAGAGGAGAAGTCGCTCCTATGGAATATGAATCGGTGAGTATTCTATTTACCGATTTCAAAAACTTTACGTTGGCAGCAGAATCTCTTTCTCCAGAAGATCTCATTGAACAATTGGATGGTTGTTTTTCACAGTTTGATGATATAGCTGTTCGCCATAACTTTGAAAAATTAAAAACCATCGGCGACTCCTATATGGCGGCAGGAGGGATTCCTCAAGGGAATTTCACTCATCCAGTAGATGCTTGCCTTTTCGCTATGGAAATCAAAGCCTTTATGACTCAGATCAGGTCCTTTAAACAAATGTTAGGTCAAGATTTCTGGGAAATCCGAATTGGTATCCATACGGGACCAGTGGTTGCGGGTGTAGTTGGAAAAACTAAATTTGCTTACGATGTATGGGGAGATGCAGTGAATACTGCAAGTCGGATGGAAAGCTCAGGTGACGCTGGCGAAATCAATCTTTCAGAAACCACATATGATAAAGTGAAACGGTTCTTTGAATGCGAATATAGAGGAAAGGTCAAAGCCAAAAACAAAGGTGAGCTTGGAATGTATTTTTTAAAACGGCTTCGCCCTGAATTTTCAAGAGATGCAGAGGGAATGGTTCCCAACCAAATCTTTTTGGACTTATATAAAAATCTACAGATCGGTGCCAAAATCATCTATAGGCAAACTGGTTCTTAGTTCAATTGCCGCCTCCAGAAGAACTGGATCCACTTCCTGATCCAGAACCAGAACTGGAACTACTTCCACCTCGGCTGCCGGAACCTGAATTCGAAGAACTTCTCGACCGTGATGTAGACGTACTACTTGAAGATGCCACAGGACATTTTTCATAACAAATTACATATAAGGTTACACAAGTTGTCGTAGTAGTTACTGCATTGTCCAAGGCGGGGGCTAGGGCCAATGCGCAAACATATTGTTCGCGAACACATCGATTCATACACTCTGCTCTCGACTCAAAATTTTTTGAATTGGAACATCCAACAAACGCCAATACAAATCCGAAACCAAGAAACCAGAATTTCAACATCCAACGATTCATAGAGATAGGGTCTCACAATAATTGCGAACTTCCAATGGAGGATGTCCGCAAATGTGGATATTACCTACGAAACTGACTTGCGCATACAGGGACTAGTTGCAAAGATTAGATAGAAATATGGACACTCGCAAGGTACGAATTCTTTTTTTAGCTTTTTACGTTTTATCTCTGATTGTTTGGATCGCTGAAGAAATTTTCACCCTTACCAACCCGCCCGAGTATTTTGATCGATTTAGAATCGTTATTGCCACTGTAGAGTCATTCATTGCCATCTCTTCGTTTCTTGTTGTCTTTATTCTTTACAAAGAATTGAAAGCAGAGGCTGTTGAAAACGTACAAGCAAAGTCACAAATTCATGATCTGAAACGAACCAATCGGATCTTAAAAAATCCAGAACTAGGTTTTTGGGCAGAGGCAAAGGCGCAAATGGAAGAGTGGAACCTTTCAGAAGCAGAAACGGAAATCGCCATTCTTTTGCTACGTGGTTTCTCTCAAAAACAAATTGCTGCAGTTCGTAAAAAAAGTCTTCGGACCATCGAAAATCAAACCGCATCCATATACGAAAAATCCTCTATGAGAGGCAAATTGGAATTTATTTCTTACTTTTTAACTCCTCTACTACCCGAGGAAGATTAAACAAAAAACCTTGACCATTCTCGTTTTCTTTGGTTTCTTAAAGTTTGTTTTATGAAAAATCAGAGAACCCTTCTAACGTCTATTTTTCTTCTGTTTTGTTACTACCCTATAGCTTCTCAAACCACTCTGGAAGAAAGGGACAAACAAAGACAATCGGGCCTTGTGACTGCGAACCAAAAGAAACAGGAAGAAATTTTACAAAAGTACAATGACTTTGTGAATCGAGTACAAAACAAATTCCCAGGACTCAAAATTTCCTCATCCCCTATCGACTTAAAACAGGCAGAGGGAATTTCGGATCATAATGCAGCACCTGGTTCGAAAGAGAAAAAATCAAAATCTCTTACAGCAATCGCCGCCGAAAGTTTTTTTCTCCAACTAGAACCAATGAGCAACCCTTCGGCTCGTTCTGCGACGAAAGTAAAAAAAGGAGATTCCTTGGAAGTAGTTATGGTTCTAAAACAAGACGTAACTGCAAAAAAAGAAGGGCCTCACTGGGTTCTTGTTCGAACCAAATCAAAACAAGAAGGATACATTACTCAAGATTTACTTTCACCAAACAAACCTGCAGTTAAGTCAAGAAATACAGAGGGACTTTCTTTAGATTTGTCTTCCCTTTCTGGAAGAGTATCAGAGGCATCGAACACGAGTTATTCTGAGTCAAAAAAAGGAAAGGATATGTGGGTAGAGGCAAGTTCTCTAAATATGAGAGGAGAACCTGATGTGAATGCCTACGTTGTTGCAAGATTACCCAAGGCCATTAAAGTCAAAATCGAATCATCCACTGTCGCGGAAGAAACCATCGATGGAATCACATCAAATTGGCATCAAATATCATCTGCTTATGGAAACGGTTGGGTATTCGGTGGGTATTTGAGTTCTTCAGAAGTGGTCTCTTACGATGTCCAACCAGGTGAAATCTCCTACCCTCAAGAAAACCCTGACGAACTAAAGAACGGAGAGAAACGATATGTTCGCTCCACAAGTTTACGAATGCGAGACGAACCTAACGATTATGGTTCAGTGGTTACCACAATTGTTGGTGATGAAAAAATCAAAATCATTGATACAAAAAAAGAAATCGAAACCATTGGAGGAGTTCGTTCCAAATGGATCTACGTTTCTTGGAATGACGAATGGGAAGGTTGGGTCTTCGGCGGATTTGTTTCCAAAGAACGCGGACCTCTCGTTGAAAATGATGATATCTCTAAATACTTTCAAATTCCTGTTGATAACGATCGTTATGTATCTTCCAATTTTGGAACCAGAGTGGATCCTGTAACAGGGAAGGTTGGTGCTTTTCATTCAGGAATCGATTTACCTGCATCCATTGGTACACCCATAAAAGCCGTGAGTGATGGGAAGGTATGGAGAACCATTACAACTAGCGGTGGTTATGGGATGCTTACCATCCTAAGCCATAAAAACAATATATTCACCTACTATGCGCACCAAAACGAACGCCAAGTAAAAGAAGGTGACAGTGTCCGATCTGGCGATATCATTGGTCAGGTTGGAAACACCGGCAAATCCACCGGCCCACATTTACATTTTGAAGTTAGGAAAGGCCCTGACCAACAAGCGTTGGATCCAGATGCTTATTTACCCAAATGAAACATAATCTGATTACTTTTAGTTTTATCCTTTTACTCATTTCTTTTAGTAGCAGTTTTGCTCAAGAAAACTTAACCGAACCCACATCCGTAACTGCTGTCGCCCCCGATATGGTGCAAATTCTATCGAAAGGGAATGTAAAGGAATTTGAAACAGCGATCACCAATGGGGGAGACATCAATGCTAGTGACGAATCGGGAAAAACTCTCCTTGTACTTGCGGTGGAAAAAAACAAACCCAAACATTTTGAGATCTTACTGAACCAAGGAGCCGATCTCAACAAACGAGATCTATCCGGTAAAACATTGTTACACTATGTAGTGACATCTCGTTTCACAAACCAAATCAAACCCCTTGTAGAAAAAGGGGCCGACCTGAATGCCTACGATGCAGATGGAAATACCGCATTACACGTTGCCGTTCTAAAAGCTAATCTCGCCGTACAGAAGTTACTTGTAGAAAGCAAGGCCGATGTAAATTTAAGAAACAATCCAAGAAAATCTCCACTTTACTTAGCCTTTGAAAAATCAAAAATAGATTCCATCACCTACCTGCTTCAAAATGGGGCAGACATCAACCTTCCCGACTTAACGGGTCGCACACCAATTTTTGTTTCTATTGATCAAAAAAATTTAAAACTTCTAAACTTAAGTCTGGATTCCAACGGAAATCCCAATACAGAAGATACCAAGTCCATACACCCGATTGTATTTGCTATTGAAAGAGGGTTTACCCAAGGTTTGGAAGTTCTTTTGAACCGAGGTGCAGACGTAAATGTTAAAACACCAGATGGAGAATCCCTACTTTTTTATGCTGTAGAAAAGAAAAACCTAACAGCCGTCAACTTACTCCTCAAAAAAGGATTAGCTGTAGATTCTAAAAATCTGGGCGGGAAAACTCTATTTGAACTCGCTTTACAAAAAAACGATACTAATCTCTTAAAACTTGTTTTGGATGCGGGTGCTAATCCCAACCAAATACTATCCACAAATAAAAATCCATTAGAAGAATCCATTGAAGCATCCAAGTGGTCCGTCGCAGAAATTCTCATCCAGAAGAATGCGGATGTAATGACACCTAACGCTTCAGGATACCTTCCGATTCATTTAGCTTCTAGAAAATCAGGGCAAAAAATTGTAGAAGAGTTGGTGAAAAAAAATGTTCCAGTAGATGTTTTGAACCAAAAAACTAACGAAACATCACTCTCATTAGCTTTAGAAAATAAACAAGTATCCATTGCAAAGTTTCTTTTATCAAAAAAAGCAAATCCCAACCACAAACAAAAAGATGGCTCCAGTTTGATTTTTTCAACCATTGAAAGGAAGGATGCTGAAGCTTTTAAACTTTTGGCCACGGCGGGTGCAGATCTCCAATCGTTAAACGAAGAAGGGGAAAATTTAATCACTACAGTTTGCAAATTGGAGATTGAAAAAAAAGAACAAAAGTTTGCAGATGAAACAATCAAACTATTGATTACAAAAGGTGTAAACACTAACACAAAAAACAAACGCGGATTAAGTGCTCTTCACATTGCCCTCAACAGAAATCGTATAGACACCATGTCTCAACTCATAACCTTAGGTGCTGACCCCAACCTAACAGACAACAATGGGCTTACTGTTTTACACAAAGCGATTCAAAAGTTTTTATCCTCTAGAGAGAATATGCAAACAGAAAGTTATAAGAAATTAGTACTATTCCTAGTAGAAAGAAGAGCGAACTTAAACCAACAGGATAAATTAGGGAAAACTATACTTTCCGAACTAGCAATCCAGTATGATCCTGGTAAAAGTGATTCCATTTTGGAATTGGCTAGAGTTTTCGTTTTAAATGGCGGAGATTCTAAAATAGAAGATAAAACTGGAAAGTCTCCTCTGGAATATGCGGAGGACAAGAGAATACCTGAACTGATTGAGATTTACCGCGGCCTTTAATGTCCATTCCTAAAAAAGATAATCGAATCAACATCTTTGACTTCGTTAACACTGTCCCTACAAAGACATTCAAACGAGGAGAAATCATCGTAAGAGAAGGAGAACCGTCTAACGAGAAGATGTATTTCATTCTTAGTGGCTCTCTTTCAGTGGGAATGGGTGCACCCGATCAGGGAAATTTCCATGAAGTGCGGAAACTTTCCACCGGCGAATTTTTTGGAGAGATTGCTCTCATCTCAAGTCATCCAAGAGCCATGACAGTTTTTATAGATTCAGACCGGGCACAACTCGGGATCTTAGACAAACAAAATTTAACACGTATTGCCAATTCAAATCCCATGTTTGTTTATGCATTGTTACAAACTTATGTAGAACGTTTGATAGAAGCAGAACAAAAACTAAAAGATCTAACGGAGTCAAGTGATGGGACTTAAAGAATCTCTCGCAAAACTGAGTATGATCAATATCAAACGGGGAGAGGTACTCTTTAAAGAAGGGGTGCCTTCTAATGGAGCTATGTTCTTTTTATTTGAAGGACAGTTAGATATTTACAAACAAATCGAAGGCAAACATGTCAAACTGAGAAGTATCCTTCCGGGAGAATTTTTTGGTGAGATGGCCATTATCAATAATAGTCCGAGAGCAGCATCCATCGTAGTCGTTTCCGAATCTGCAAAACTGGGAATCATCAATCGGACAACTTTCGGACAGATGAGCCAAGAAAGTCCCGAGTTTCTTTTCCTATTACTTAAAAAAGTAATAGAAAGACTTTATGAGACCGATGGAAAGATTCGTGCCATCAAACGAAAACAAGACGAAGATACAATGATAGCGAAAGTGTTACCAACACCAGCTTCAAACTCTGCCGACGGCAGTGGATCCACAGCAGTGGAAGATCCATTTTCTGATAATGTAACACCCATCGGGGAATGATTTAGTTAATTCTTTTTTTACGTTTTAATTTAAATAGTTCTGGCGAAATTTGGATTTCTGGAATTAACCAACCACGATCATCAACAACCAACTCCTGAATTACTTCTGCAATTTGATCTGGCAACAAATAGGACTTTGGATCTTCATCCGGTTCAAAATTTAAATGGTTATAAAAATCAGTTTTAGTAATATCAGGAATGATTAAATGAACCTTTACACCAAACTTTCGTAACTCGGCAAATAACTCTCTGGCATAATGATGGATCCCGGCTTTGAGAGAAGCATATACATTTCCCCATGGGGAAATTTCCTTACCAGCCACAGAGCCAATAAACACAATACGACCCTGATTTTCCTTCAGAATGCGAGTTAACTGACTAGTTAGTAACATCGGTGCTGTTATGTGGAGGTTTACCATCTCGCGAATTTTTTCCGGAGTTAACTCTTCAACGGGAGAAAAATAAGCAAGGCCTGCATTATGAATGAGTAAACTAATGTTTTTTTTATCAGGAATATGACCGAGCAACTGATCCAATTGTTTCTCATCAGATAGGTCGCAAGAGATCAAATGGAACATGTCGTTTTCATAAATACATTTATCAGGATTTTTTGAGACCCCATAAACTTTATAACCGAGGGAAACTAACATTTTTGAAATGGAAAGTCCAATCCCGCGAGAAGCTCCAGTGACTAAGGCTACCTTTGGTATTTTCACAGACTTTCCATAAAGTCCCATACAAGTTTGGAACCATCTATCGCTTTCGTTGTTTTCCCTTGGTCAATAAAAGGGATCATTGGCGTTTCTCCCGGCCAACCATGACCAAGTCCATTTAATTGAATCAACCCAACTTTAGTATTTTTCTCACAAGATTCATACCGAATAAAATCTATTTGAATGTCTGTAGAATCTTCTTCTTTATAAGATTGACTTTTTTTTGTTACAGAGTCCGAACAATAATTCCATTCTTTCCATCTTAAAATAGAATCTTCTACTGAAAGAATTTGTCCCCCATTTTTCACATAACCGCCACTATATGGAACAAGTGGATCTTCAGTTCCTGCAATAATGCCGACGGAAACCGGATTTGTTTTTAAAACTAACTTTCTTTTGAGAGTAAAAACAGAAACTTGAGCGGCTACACTCACAACCCCTTTCCATAATTCTGGTTTTTCTACTGCTAACCTCTGAGCCATAAAACCACCATTGGAGTGACCTACCAGGTAAACTTCTTTAGGATTGATTGATCCTTCAGCTATCAATCGTCTTACCAATGATTCAATAAAAACGATGTCGTTGATTTGATTTTCGTCTGCAGGGGTATTACCTCGTCCATCTGCCCAACTCCTTTTAAAACCATCAGGAAACACTACGACAAAACCCTTTAAATCGGACAGAATATCCAACTTGGTTTGTTTGATCATTGAAGAGCCAGATCCAAACCTACCATGTAATGCAACTAATAATGGCGCAGGTGATCCGTCCCATTGTTTTGGATAATGAACTATAAAGGTTCTCTTGTGATTTTGAATTTCCATAAAGTCCAACTTTTCATTTGGATATAATTTTCGATTCAACCCCATACAAGACAAAACCATACAAGAAATCAAAAACAAGCAGACGCTCTTCATATTTCTTTTATCTCCAACTTTGTTGCATCAATTAACTGTTCTTTATAAATTCGATTGGGCCAGTGCGTGATCATAAAAATAACCACAGGGATACCGCGCCACTGATCCATTCCTATATTGTATTCAGTTTCTCTTTCAATGTATCCTAACTTCGAATATCTAAATGTTAGTGTTTGCTCAGTTCTGATATGTGATGGCACCAACCCACCTGACAAAAAGGTTAATACAAAATTGATTCGATGTAAGAATAAATATTTATAAGTAGGTTCCTTTTTTTGAAGGATGACTTCCAATTCCAGACTGGAATTCAAATCTTCAACTAAACCTTCTTTGACTAAAGTTTCCTTAATAACTTGTTTTTCCTGTTCGTATCGGTAAAATCCTATGAAAAGAATCCTTACTTTTTCATTTCCATTAGTATAGAGTTTGCGTTCTTTTGTTGTGATTGGATCTGGAAATGCTGCGCAGTTCAGGGAAAATGAGATTGTTATTATATACAAAAATACATAAATCTTATAACTAAAGTTCATTTCCAGTATCTCCTAAAAATTGTGATACTTTTTCCGTAAGGATAGGATTCCATTGTTTACTATCATCGCCCCACATCAAAAGTAGAGAGATCCAACCAAACACACGATAGGATTCCATTGGATACCGGTATTCTTTTTCTAATTTCCCTTTTTTACTCAACCGGAAAACCAAATAGTCATCATCGCGATCAATATCAGGAATAATAAAAAATGTACTAATGGCAAGAAATCGATTGATCAGATATACACCGAACCTCTCAGGATTTCGCTCGGGTAAGTATGAAACTGGTTCAGATGCTTCTCCCAAAAAGAATTTAAATCTTGGGCTTGATTCCAATATAATTTGAACATGTACATCTGCATTAGATTGATTTTGATATCGAACCGAAGTAAATTTTCCAGATGACTGAAGTGCCGCAAGTATATAAGAAATCCTACGATGATCGGGTTCATCATCCCAACCGATTAATTCGTAACTTAACGATTTATCTTTAATATGTTTGGAAAAATCAATTTTGGGTCTTTCTGAGGAATAGAAAACAGAACATGACAATAAAAGAAGCAGAGGGGTGCTCTTCAAAATACTGATACTAATTTTTCGCAAAATTGATTCCTAACCTCTTTTTAGTTCAAACTTTTGTAATTTGTATTCATTGCCATTTAGCAAAAGAGATATTGTATGTGTTCCAGGATAATAAACTCGAGTGGTGATCGGAGCAAAGGAATGTTTCTTAGAAATTGTAATTTTGTCATTAGGTAATAACATTTTTTCACCTAACTGAAACACTTTATAACCATAGGAACCATTGGAAAGTAAAAACCCGACTCGATATTCCATTCGCACCTTCGTTTTATCTTTCGATGTTTGATTGATTGAAATTTCAAACTCGAGTGAATTTCCGATTTTTACCTCTTTATTCAATAAAGAAAATTTAATTTTATCAGGTTTCCACTTTGTATTATAGGAAAAGAATCCTAATGCTTTTGTATTTCCTTTTTTTAGAAGTGTACGTAACGAATGTTTTAAGTTCTTATCCAATTCTTCTGATTTTCCAAACTTACTCTTACAAAAATCCAAAACTAAATCGGGGTTCAATTTGGATATGTCATTCAAATGGTTTGCAGCACTTCTACGAACAATCTCATTTTTATCATCCCAAAGAGATTCGAGTATTGAAATATGGATTTCTGGATTTTTTTTTATTTCTGGGATTCCTATCCCCCAAGGCAACATAGGACGACTTCCTTCACTTGCCAATCTTCGAACCATTGGCTCTTTGTGTTTTGACCAAAGGTGCATTTGTTTTAATGTTTTATTAAAATGATGTTTATAGAAAAATCGGATCGCAAACTCAGCACTTGAAAATACAGTAACTTTTTCCAACACCTTCATCGATGTTTCAAAGTCATCTAACCCTGATTTTGTGACTATATCATTTAGAAAAATATAAGGAAAATTAAAATCTGAAATTCCGTGATTGCGAAGTGAGTTTATCAATGCAATGAGATTGGGATAAACCAAAGAAATTGGCCCTTGCCAATATTGAATCAATACGTCTGAAAGCCGATTGATTCTTTCCTTTAGTTCCATTTCTTTCCAAGGGGAAAAAAACACCTGTTTTTGAAATTCCAAAGGATTGATTTTGGAATCCACTTGGTTTAAGTGATTTCCCAAACCAAGAACCCATTCTCGGGAATACATTTCTTTCAAAGGTTCCATACAAACTAGAACGAATCTAGAGCAGGCTATCGTAATTGAAATCGAAAAAGCAAACTTGGATTAATTTACGAAATACAATGAGTCCCCTCCTAGGTCTGTTTTCCGAAGCATTGCACGTATATTTGGCTAAAATTACCGGATATACGTATTGCGCGAGTATAGCACCACCCACCACAAATGGGGTGAGCGGGAGGTTTGTCTGGTGGATAAACGCTTTTCGTCTATTATGAAATCTGGATCTTATATTTATTTTTTATGAACATTTGTCCATGGATGGATTTGGATATCACTTCTCGTTTTTCTCCGTAATGGATTTAGGTCATGCCCAGGGACGATAAGAACATTGGGATTTTTGGATTGAAACGCCAATAATTGCCCGAGCGAAATCCTCGCCGCTTCTCCATCGGAGGAAATAAACGGAAGGCCAATCGAAGCAGAGCGAATATTATGTTCTGTCCAAGCCATATCGCCGGTTAGCAGTACAGGCCCTGATTCTAAATTTACCAAAACAGAAATATGGCCAGGGGTATGCCCAGGTGTGGAAAGAATCAATATCGATCCATCTCCCACCAAATCGTAAGACCCTTCAAAAGAACCAAATTGTTTTGTTATCGAAAAATTAATTTGATGCCATTTCGAAACATCATCATACTCTGATTTCACATAATTATAGTTTGGTGATTCATTCCCATGATTTACTTCACGACGGTCTGCAACAATACGTGACTTTGGGAATTCTTCTACGGCCCCTACGTGTTCCGGATGAAAATGTGAAACTAAAATATCGCGAAGGGAATCTGGATTCTTTCCACTAGTTTTCAATTGGTTACGAAAGTCTTGCCCTGGATCTTGTTCCATAGGCATCAGCCCTACTCGATGAATCCAACCTAAATGTTCTGAGGGATTGGTTGCGATATCAGAATGGTGGCCTGCTTCGAAGGCAATCAATCCATAGCTGGGATGGGAAATCAAATATGCCGGTTGGTCCATACTGATTTTCCCCTCTCCGCCTGTGTACACGGCCCATCCATCGATGACCATCCGACCGGTTTGGAAAACTTCTAGTTTGAGACCGGAGACTGGTTTCTCGAGATGGACCGGGAGAACCTCTTTTGTATAGGGAACAGCTGCTCTGCCAAAGCAGCCAAAAAAGGAAAAAAGAGCAACCAATGCCAGGATTGGGGATAGGGATTTCATATTTATCTCTCCACGAAGAATCTTTACGTAAAGATATTTTGTTTTTTACTTTGACGTCAAGATAAATTTCCAGAGATTCAGTGGATGGATCCAATGGATGAGATTTTAAAACAATGGCAAAAGGAAAGTCCCTCACTTTCTCTTCGCGGAATGGAAGTATTCGGACGTCTAGGCCAGGCGGCCCTCCTCGCAAGTGATGCGGTAGAATCAAACTTAGGCAAGTTGGGATTAAAATTAGGGGAATTTGATGTTTTGGCATCCCTTCGCAGGTCGGGTAAACCCTTTCGATTGAATCCGACGCAACTCTGGCAGGGAATGTTACTTTCTTCCGGTGCTATGACAAACCGCCTAGATCGTCTAGAAACTGCGGGTTATATAGAGAGATTGCCCGATCCGAATGACAGGCGGGCGACCCTAGTTTCCCTGACGGAAAAAGGTTTAAAACTCATTGATGAGGCGGTTGTCTTACACACCCAAAAAGAAGAGGAATGCATTTACGATTTCACAGAAGAGGAAATTAAAACATTAAATTCTCTCTTAACAAAGCTAAAACGATCGATAGAAAAAATCAAGTCTCCGCAGTAGGCAACCAAACGGAGAAACAAGTTCCCTTCGGAATGTTTTCCAATTCAATTTTTCCACCCATTTGTGAGATAATTTTTTTACAAATATCAAGGCCTAAACCCATACCTTCACCACTAGGTTTTGTTGTAAAAAAAGGATCAAAAATTTTTTCTTTAATCGAATCTGGAATACCGATGCCTGAATCGATAACCGATACTTTGATCCAAGGTTCAAGCGATTGGATTTTGATTTCTAACGTTCCTCTATATGACATTGCTTGCAATGCGTTATTTAACAAATTAATCCAAACTTGATTGAGTTTGTCTCTATTACCCTTACATTTTTTTTCAGTTGAATATGACTTCACAATAGTCACTTTGTTTAAGTTATATTGATAAAGCGACAGGATAGTCTCTATTTCAAATGGGATGTCAACAACCGCATCTCCGTTTAACATATCCTTATCGGAAACGAGATAACTCTTTAAAGCTTTAATTACATGAGTGGCTTTCTCTGAAGCAACTGAAATTATCTGATTCGATCGATATGCGGCAGTTATGCTAGCGACAGTTTCTAAAATTATAAGTGAGTTTTCACTTTCTAAAATTTGAGCAAGTCCATCATTCAACCGGAAGGCTCCTGTTTCAATTACCAATTGCATATGTTTTCCATACAAGTCCATCTTCTCTACATTTGAATACTTCGCTGCAAGATTCTTTTTGATAGTGCGTTCCGTTTTCCCCTCAAGAAAAGTTTGGTTTTTAAGACTTTCCGCCAACAAATTATGGAAACGTAATGAATCGTCTTTACCGAAGCCAACAATTGTATCCATAATTTTGTTTATTTTATTATTTAAAAAATCAGCAAGAGAATGGTTGGAAGAAACAATGGCACCAAGCGGAGTATTTAATTCATGAGCCATTCCCGCTGCCAATTGTCCCAGAACAGCCAATTTTTCAGAAGCCAAAAGTCTATCTTGAGCTTCTGTCAGTTCTTTTAATGTATTTAATAAACTTTGATTTAGAACTTGGAGGTATTCGTTTGAATGTTTCAATTCATCCGTTCTTACTTCTACCTGTTTCTTTAAGTTTTCGGAATATTGTTTATTCAATCGTTTCCATTGAACCAACCAAACAACCACAAAAGAAAAAACTACAAAACCAAAGGAATAATAAATCCAATCATAGTTAGCTGGAGGATTAGGATCATAAATAAATCCCTTTAAATTGATATTCCTAGGAAGCATTCCCAGCTCCGCATATACCTCGTTGATGTGTTTCCATCGACCAGGATTCATATAACCCATCTCAACAAGGACCGGTTGGATTAAATGGGTCATCTGATCGGCTTCAAAGAGCAATCGTTCCTTGGGGTTTCTTTGAGAATACTTCTCGTAGATCAAATCCACGATTTCTTCTTTATGGCTCATCGCATACTGCCAACCCCGAAGGCTCGCTTCTCGAAATGCTTTTACTCTCTCTGGATATTTCCGAACTTCGTCTTCACTGGTAAAAAAATTATCACCATAAAAATCAATACCGGCGACCCTCGGTGAATAGGCTACATAAGGGAACCCGGCTTTTTTAAAGTCATACGTTTGTGTTGTTGAATAACCCGAATAGGCATCTACTTTTCCCTGAATTAAATCATTCGGATCGAATCGATGTTCTAACAACCGTAAATCGCTTAAATCAATTCTCTCCTTTTTTAGATAAGCTACAATTTCATCCATATGAGGAGTCAACATAACTCTTTTCCCAACAAGATCATGTATACTTTGTATATTTGATGTTTTTTTAAAAAAAAGAACCGATGGAGAATGTTGTAAAATAACAGCTAAAACTACAACAGGTTTTCCTGCATATCTTTCCTGAATCAGTTCATTACTTCCAATACCATACTGACCAGTAGATTGAATGACCTTTTCATGAATCCCTTTGATTCCAATTGTACTTTCTACAATTTCTACATCAAGGCCAGCTTCTTTGTAATAACCTTTTTCGAAGGCGGCATAATAACCAGCAAATTGGAATTGATGGAACCATTTAAGATGAAGGGTAACTTTTTCGATCCCAAAAACGGGAAAATCAAATACAAACAGGAGGCAACCGAAGAAGATATAGAAAAATATTTTAGAGACAAAGCTCCTACCCATTGTTTTTTTATATAGATTACTTTTGCCAAATCAATGAATTAAATCAGAATCAACGTATTTTATTTAATAGATCCGATGAAATCATCTTAGGATAGAGACTCCCTAAAATACAAATTGAAACAGCCGCTCAGGTTTTGATTTTGCTCTTAACTTTTTCAATCCAATCTAAATTCAATTTTGTTTGTTTTTCTGCATATTCGAGTGTCAAAGACCAATACTCTTGGTCAGGGTGTTTGTCCCAGTCAGTATCTAATTCTTTTTGAAAACTCTTTAATGACTTTAAATCTTCCTTCTGTTTACGAATCTCTTCTTCTAATTGTTGGGTTAATAATTTCGGATTCATATGCCTTCCAAAAAAAACCTTAAATAACAATTCATTTCTTTTATTTGTTTGGATCGGAGATTCGTCCATCCAACGTCGAAACTCTTCTAACCCAGAGCGACTAATCTTATAAACTTTTTTCTTTTTACCACTAACATCCGTTTTCTCCCATTCACGAATCAAACCCTCTTCCTCTAACTTTGCAAGGGTCGGATAAATTTGACCGAAACTTTCACTCCAGAAAAAACTAATCGTTGATTCGATGTACTTTCGAATTTCGTATCCATTCATTTCGCATTGAGATAGGATTCCTAATAAAGCATATTGTGTTTTACTTTCTCGTTTCATTGAAAATCGTTTTGATCTTTTTTAAATTGATAGTATGCAGATATCACTTCCTCAGGCGACTCAATTTGTGGCCAATGCCCAACTAAACTAGATAAATAATAAACGGGTGCAAATGGGTATTCTTTTTTAAATCTAATTGCCATATGAGTCCCAGAGTTTGGATCAAATGGCCCACAGATATAACAAAAAGGTATTTTAGTTTTTGTCATAGCGTGAATCCATCTATTTTGATAACGAACCTTCTCAAATACCAATCGACCAATTAAATAGGCAATAGATTTTCCATTTTTATAATTCAGAATCTCCCAGAATAAACCAAGCCATCGTGGAGCTGGTAAAGTGTTTGGGCCAAACACTTTAAACAGAGAGGCCTCCACAGACTGACGACTCATTTTTTTGCTTAAAAATTTTCCAATTATATTGGGAGTCTGCGATAACAACCGCTGAATGAGTCGAGGTTTGTAGACATCAGTAAATAAACCTCCATTCATAAAAGCAACGGAGCGAATCTTAAATGAGTTTTTATCCGGAGAAGCTAGCATTTCTTGGACTACACTCACAGCTAAATCATGAGCCAAAATATCCGCTTCGATTATGCCTAGCTCTTTTGCTACTTCATTGACAATCAGTGAATATTCCTCAAAAGAATAACTATGATTTTGTGGTTTATCTGAAAAACCCATTCCCAAAAAATCCAAGAGGACGATCTTTCTATTTTCTGATAATCTTGGAATGATCAAACTCCAATCAAAACTGTTGAATGGATATCCGTGTAGGAGAAATAAATTCTCACCTTCACCGATAGTTCGATAAAAAATAGAATGCCCTTGAAAACTTAAATACTGACCACTTTGTTCAAACTCATTTAATTCTGGATTATAAAAATTCACATCATTTACCTTGAATTGCCAATGACTCTACAAATTTTGTCCATTTGGAAATATCTGTTTGTTTTCGAGTTCTCACCTGTCCAAAAATACTTACTTTCACTGGAGACACTCCGCAAAACTCTAGTGTACCAAACTTTAACAATTGTACACCTGGTGATTTATTAAACCATTTATAATACCAACTGGGGGCATCCATTGTAACCAAGATACGAGCCGTTTTTCCTAACAGTAGTTTTTCGGGAAGTGGAGAGTTTTTTCGATACTTAAAAGAAAAACCAGGCAAAAATACCCGATCAATCCATGCTTTTAAAACTGCAGGCATACTGGCCCACCAACTAGGAAATACAAACACCATGTGATCGGCTTCAGATATTAATTTTTGACTTTGAATTAAAGCAGGCTCAAGAGTTTGGATGGAATCTTTTTTGTGACCCGAATATAAATTATAATCAAATTTTAGTTCCGAAAGTTTCAAAAAACGAACTGTATGACCTGACTCTTTCGCCGAATTTACATAACTTTCTGCCAAATGGCCACAAAGCGAATTTGGGTTCGGATGACCAAGAATCACAAGAATATTCCTTTGTTTTGTTTTCATAAAACCTACTATCTAATAGATATATCTATTAGATATAAATTGTCAATGAGAAAATTTAGAGTTTTTCGATTATTGTTCTACACAATAAAAAGGTAAATTACTATTACATGGGAAGTGAGTTAGTCCAATCTGAATTAAAGCCTGTCGAAGTAGTGAAAGAGGTAGACAGAATCCCGCTATGGGAAAGGCAAAAAGAGAGTCGGCAGTTGTTCTGCCTAATTCTTTCAGGTCCTACTCAAAAAAAGGATACACTAAAATGCTAATATTCTACACAAAACAAATTCACTGGATTACTACACGAATAATTCCCCCCAAAAAGAGTACTATTAGTAAACTGAGTTCGAAACGTATATCCAGTAATACCTGCTGTTATATCAGTCCAATTCAAACAACTATTTGAACCTAATACCCATCCGCTATTACTTCCAAGCCAGGTACCGGGAGAAACTCCATCGATAACATTATTAAATGGGATTTGTAGAAGCGATGTAGAATTAGTATTAGCTATCAAAGTAACATTGTCTGTAAGATAATAATGTGCATTTGGATGTAAAACCCAATCTACTTGTCCATCTCCTAAATCTGCAGTTTGAGATGCAATTCTAGTTGATCCCAATATCATCGCCTTACATATAGAACCGGTTGGACATTTTATATCAGAAGAACAAATATTATCTGCTCCCGAAATCCCTCCGAAGGAACCACCTATGTAAGCATTTGTAGAAAGGAACAATCTTTTCTCATTGTCCATTATATCCATTTGAATTTCGATTTGATTTAAATCTAAACTTGTATCTTCTGATTTAGGAATTACCAGAACCGTTAATTTTCGATTTCCATTCAGCAAATTATCATTTATCGCTGTGACCAAAAAATTCTGCGGCACTGACCAATTATTTAAATCGAAAGTAAAATTTGTCGGAGTCATTGTTGCATAGGTTGGATTTGAAATCACTAATTGAATATCAACTTTAGACCCAGGCATTTTTTTTAGGCGGGCAACAAATGTTATCGAACTGCCCACAGTCAAATTTCCGCCACCTTCGGAAAGAGTTCCCTGTCTGGAATTCAAAGAAACAATGGAAGGGTTAAAATCAATCATACCTGCCGAACAATAACTTTTGGACTCATCAACCAAATTAAAAAGAAAAACGGATTCTAAATAAGAATCCGAACTAATATCACACGCATTGTTTAATGAAGATTTATTACAAGATACTAATATAGCAGCAATAAATAGATAACGAAACATAAAAAGATCAGATCGGAATATCACTACCAAAGTTGATCCGTTTCAATTACTCGCAATCAATATAAAAAAACTTAGAATTTATTGCCTGCGATTATGGTATTCCCTGAAGCTAACAGAAATAAGGCAATAGGCTGTCAGCAAATCCATTACGTTTCAAGGTGACTCTAGAGAATACTTCTACTTGTCTTTAAGGAATTCAAAAAGACATCCATCAGGTTTTTTATAGCAAGTTTCGTCGGTTCATCAGTGATTTGGCCATCCGCCGCAACTTTTCCTTTCACGCCAGATACCAAAAGATTTGTTTCCTCTGATAATTTAGCGCCTATCGTTTTCAAAACTAACAGTAATGATTCATGTGCTTTTTCTCCAACAGAGGCAGCTGTAATCAATGCCACAGGTTTGTCCGTAAAGACAACAGAAGATACCGCCCATTCCAATGCATTTTTCAAAACACCGGGAATGCTAAATACATACTCAGGGGAACAGATAAGAATTCCATCTGCCTTTTGAATTTCATTTAAAAAATCTTTGATTACTTTTGGTATTTCATCATCAGAAGTTCCAGAAGCAAAAAAAGGGAAATTGGCAATCTCATCATAAATCTTTAATTCGCATTCTTCTAAAAAAGTATTTTGTAACGTGCGTAAAATTTTTTTATTATACGAGGTAGGGCTAATTCCACCTGAAATTGCTAGAATTTTTGACTTTTGATTTTTCATGTTCTATATAGACATGCCCATAATTTTTTTGGTTCCATCTGTTTCCTTTGTGTAGGAAAATAGTTTCAATATTGAGAATTTTTCATATCCGTTGTCTTCTGTTTGGTATTCCCAAAGCCAACCCCAAAGGCTCCCTCTTTTGACATACCCTCTTTCGGTTTCTGTTTTTTCTTGGTATAAGGCACCTAACAATAAATAGGTTGAGTATTGGTTGTCAGATTTGGTTTTATTATGATAGTACCCAAGACCTGCGAGCATTAGTTCTGTCTTTTCCTCTTCCGAATCAAAAAGATAATAAAGAAATGGGCCATATAGTCTTGACTTTTCTTTCTCTGCATCTGCAGTCCTTACTATCGGAAAAAAATTATATATAGTTTTATAGGATTCGTCATGATATCCTAACCACAAGAAAGTCATACGATTGATACGAGATGGTTCTCTTTTAAAACTCAAAAGTGCATTACCCAAACTTCTAAATTGGTAAGTTGATTCAGTATTTTCTGATTCAAACAAATACAAAAAATTATAATAATGACCTGTCCGTTCCCATTTGAGGTAATTTAAAAAGGTAAAGGTGGTAAATCCACCACTATGCCAATAATTAAAGGATAGCGGAATGACTAAAAAACTCGAGTCTGTTTTATAAAACGGGAAAACTAAAAGATGAGATAACTTTTCTTCTTGTTCTAGATTCACAACCACCTTCTTTTTATTATCTCTGCTAAAATCCCTTTCTTTATACCACTCCCAATCGACAAACCATAAAAAATTAGTTCTGGTTCGACTCTCTTTCATGTTACGGTAGAAAAAAGGAGTTAACCATACAGTCTGTTCTCTTTCTGAATGAGATGGATTTCGATCTTCATAGGAAATCCATAAAGGCCAAAATAAATATTCCGTATAAATAGAGGAAGAACCCGTTGTTTGACGATAAACGGATAATAATGTATAAGTATTACTCGTTTTATATTTTTCTTTTCGTTCATTTCGATGGACATAGAATGGAAGGAACCTATGACCTGAATCGAAATCCGATTCATAGACATTCACCAGAGGCCAAAGATACGAACGTTCCCTTCTGTTATTTTCTTTGAGATCCTCGGTTAAATAGACATTCAAAAGATAAGCACGGAACTCTGAATCTTTATCTTTTTGTTTTCCATACAATGGAAACAAAACCTTGTATTCCAAATCGTCAGATTGATAGCTAAACCAAATCGGGAAAAATGGCGGCAACAATACGACATTGTCTTCTGATGTTTCATCCCAAGTAAACCATGCAAGGGGTAATAATCGAATATGCCTTTTGGAATCGGCCCTCTCATAAGAGAAAATTCCGAAAAGAAAATTATAACCAATAAAACTATCACTATTCTCTCGGTTGAATTCCCTTTTTTTTACCAACTTGGGATTATCTATTTCGATCGATTTTGTTTTTTTAGAATCCAAGTCTCCATTCAGAACTTTGGTTCTTTGTGAATATCCAACCAAATTGTATAAAATGCCAAAATCAAAGTCAACATACAAATTACCATCGTTAGTTGCTACATTTACATTGGCAGAGTTCGTTTTCGTATACCACAACAAATTGATATGATAATCTTCTTCCGAGTCTGAATAATTGAGATATAATGGAAAAATAAGATCTAATTCCTTTCCTGGTGCTCGGTAGTGAGCTAAAAATGGGAAAGTAATCAAAAGTCGTTCTTGTTTTACCTTATCATTTACATAATAAATCGGCCCAAGCCAATATTGATTATAATTGGAATGCTGATTTTGATAAAACAAAAGTAAGGGAAGGAATAAGTAATTTTCTTTCGAATAATAAACTAACGGGAAAAACGAAAACTGATGAAGGCCGTTTTTCTCACTTACTTCCAAATGCAATAAAGTGAAAAGGCGAGTATAATGATTTTTATTTTCGCCACTGATGTTTCGATTGTGATAGTATAACAATGGGATGACGGGAAATCCGAATTTACTATCTGTTCCGTTCGAGTTAGAAAAGAAAAAGGGAATTGTGGTTAGATAGGAACTATTTGTATCCTTTCCCCAAAAAACCAATGGATAAAAGGAATGGTCTACGGAGTCATTTTCTTTGGTTCGATTTACATTGAGGATTCGTTTGTATTCGCGGTTATCCGATTTACTTTGGATATGATAATAGAAAGGAAATACAGATTTGGTTTTTGCCTTGGGGTAGTCATAATAGCGGTAGAAACCCAAAGCTCGAACTGAATGATGGTCTGTCCAATTTTCTACGTCATAGAAAATATTACTGGCAGTAAACTTGGCACTCCGCTCACTTCCATAAACCTTTACTTCCTTTTCTGACTCTAAATCAGGCCAGGTTTTTGAATACAAACCCCATGGCATAAAAAGGTAACTAATAGATAGAAAAATGTAAATGATAATCGAATGCATTCGGTTCAACTTACGAGTGATTATTGCATATAAATAAAATTGGGCAAGAAATTACTCCTACTGAATTTTCTGATTCATAAAAAAGAAAGTCCAATCATCACGATTTCTAATATTTATAGGTTTCAACAACTGTTTGTAAATGTTCCCCGGTGACTTCTATGTCTTTTGCTGTTTCAAGAAGAACCAATGAATTATCAGCAATGACTTGTGTTCCCGTTGCTATTGTTTCGATGGATTTGGAAATTTCTTCAACGGCAATTTTTTCTTGAGATGCGGCGTTCAAAATATGTAGCGAATTTTCATTGATTTTATGCACTGATTCTACAATACGATTGGTATCTTCTGTTTGTTTGTCTTGAGCAGAGCTTACAAGTTTTGCAGTTTCTTGAATCTTTGAAATATTATTCAGTAATTCTCGAAAACTTTCTTCTGTATTCATCATCAGACCAACACTGGTTTTAATGGCAGTTTTGGTATCGGTAGTTAAGGATTGAATGTTTCTAGTGTTGTGAGCGGTTTGTTCGGCAAGTTTCCCGATCTCTTGGGCAACAACGGCAAATCCGCGACCGAGATCACCTGCTCTTGCTGCCTCAATAGCAGCATTGAGCGCAAGTAAGTTGGTCCGATCTGATATTTCATTAATAATATTGACAACTTCATCAATCAACTCTGCTTTTTGATTTACAATATGAATGGAGTCTGCCGTATTTTTTGTAGTTAACATTCCATCGTTTGCTTGTTTGTAAAATTCTTCTGTTAAATTTGTCATTCCTAACATCGCATTGGCAACTTCTGCCATTGCAATTTTAAAGTCCGAAGTCACTTTTTCGATTTCCTTTAAGTGGTCGGCTTGAGTCGAGATACTTAAAAAAACATTTTCCACAGAGGCGGCCAACTCTTCTGTTGCTGCAGATGTTTCTTCTGTTGAAGCTGCTTGGTCTTGGGTTGTTGCGGAATAATTACGAACTAAATTTGCTGCTTCTTTCGATTTTTCGGATAACTCGCCGGAGACTTGTCTGAGGATGAATACAATTTCGGTAATATTTAAAATAAAAACTCCCATCCATTTTAATAACCCTCCGATTTCATCATGAATCCCATAATCTAAATTTTCTTTTAGTTCTCCCGACCCTCGTACAATTTGACTAATAATATTTGTACTATTTCGTATGACTGACATGATACTTTGTATGATTAAATACTGAAGCACAATAAAAAAGATAAGAATGGTTATCGTAGCTACTGTGATTATTATAGCGTAATTTTTAGCAACCTTGGCTCGCTGCAAAAACTTTTCAGATAGTTGTTTTGTGATAATTTCGTTCACATTGAAAATTTGGTCGATCAAATTGGTCGTAGCATTGTAATATTCTAGAGGTTTTACCGTTGGTATTTTTTCTTTGATAACTCTATTTTGAATGAGTGCATGTAAGGAAGGGAAATCCGCTTCTGCATCTTTGTAAGTAGTAACGATAGTTTTACTATCGGGATTGAACTTTGTAATAAATGCTATACTTACGGAAATTGCTTCAAAGTGTCCGAGAGTGGCTCCCATAATTTCTTGAATCAGTATCTTTTCTGAATCCTCTGCCTTTTCTCCTTTCCCTAGATATGCCAAGCCGGTAGCACGAAGTTGGCCAAGTTTTTCAGCCAAATAAGGCAATTTCGAAAGGGAAACATCAATCATAAAATAAGTATCTTTATCGGGATCTAAAAATAACCCAGAAGATTCCCCTACTTCACTATTCACATTCAACATTTTTTTAATTAGGTTCACATGTGCGATATAACTTTCTTTAGGTGTTAAACTGAGATTTACTTCTTTAAGGTGTTTCCAATCTTTATAAGTTTCTTTTGACAATTCATACACATGAAAGTGTTTCCCCTCCTCCTCATTTAAATTTAAGAATTTTTGATAATCGGAATCTAATTCATTTTCGATTTTTAAGGAAGGTTCTTTTGCTGATAAATCCGCACTCAAAACTCGAGCCAAAAGACCCCTATGTTTTGCAGTAAGTCGCATCAGTTTCGCAAGACTTAAATTGTATTCTGCACCTTTCAGTCGATTGAAGGAATCTTCATATTCAGTTTTTTTGATTAGGATTAGATTGATACCCAAAACCATCATCATTATGGCCATAAGTCCAAAGACAAACAAGAGTTTGGTTTTAATTTTAAATTTATATAGTATTTTTTTAGGATTTATAGTAAATCCCGATTGTTGTGCTTTTGGATTCAGATAGAACTGCTCGCCAGCTTTGATTTGGCTTTCCGAAGCAGCACGCCCTACATACATGTGACCTACAGTTTTCCCCTCGGTATCATAATAAGGAGTGATTGTTGTATTTGCCCAGAAATAGTTACCTGACTTAGTTTGGTTTTTCAACATTCCATTCCAAGGTTCATTCGAATTCAAAGTTTTGAAGATGTTGGAATCAACCGATGCAGGTGTTTCTGGATGTTGTATTTTTTTAAAGGACTGACCCAGTAACTCACTTCTCCCAAATTCACTCAATTTAACCAAATCATCGTTAACGGAGACAATATTGCCCTTCAAATTTGTTTTGATGGAAAGTGTTGTGTTCTGAGGAATTTTAACCTGGATAGTCATAGTATACTCCAAAAAAGGCTATAATAAAAAAGAAAGGGAAACGAAATCTTAGGAATTAATAAAAAAGAAAAAGCAATCCATGATTGGTTCATTGATTGCAAAAGTTGGGAATTCTTTTTTAAGGTAGTCTAGAAAAAAACGCATTCCGAAACATAGCCTACGCAGCTCTGATTGGATCGACCAAGTGGATGGTCCCTACGCATTCTGGACAGGAAAAGACGCCCCGACTCCTTCAGACTATACTTAGGATGTTCCAATCAAATACTTCATCTAACAAACATTCAATTTATACCAAAAATATTGATTCCTACTTTTGTTTTTTCCCATTGGAATCTATTTCCGATGAATGGATTTTCTTTTTGGGAATAAGTTTCGTTTTCTACATTAGCAATTTTTGATTATAAATATTTTTGTCTGAAAGATTATTTTCTAATTTTTTTTACTTAAATAATATCAAAACCTAACGAGAGAAGTAACTCGTTTCTACCAAGAGAAAAAATAGTTTTAGGTCTTTTTTGTACAAACATCACCAATGAACCAAAAAAATATAAAACATAACTCTAATTACATTATTTATTCGCAGACAAAACTTAATCCCTTCTAGGGAAACACAAGCTAACAATAATTATCCAAAATTACCGAAGGACATATTTTAGAACTATTCTAGTTATAATTATAAAAAATTAAACACCTCACGCATGTTATTAAATTCATTCTAATATTTGAGTTTCACAACTTACAAAAAACGAGTCGCATTTGTTTCATTTAAAGTATTATCGTGTACATTCTGACATAAAATATGCCGCTGCTAACAAAAATAAGCGATCCATTTTATACAAAGCGAAAATAAGTTCTATTTGATTCACATAAAGTAATCGGAGGATTTCAGAGTGGCCGTAAAGAAAAATGATGTCATTATCATCGGAGCGGGAATCGCTGGTTTGGTGGCGGCATTCGAATGTCTAAACCAAGGGAAAACTGTATTAATCATTGAAAGAAATACCAAGGAACATCTCGGTGGACTCGCCAAATTATCGTTTGGTGGAATGGCATTAGTTGGCACTCCGCTACAAAGGCGTCTGGGGATAAAAGATACGCCAGCAATTGCTTTGGATGATTGGCATTCCTTCGCTGATTTTGGTCCACAAGATGTTTTACCGAAGCAGTGGGCGGAACAGTATGTCCATGAAAGTGCTGAACAAGTTTACCATTGGTTACTTAGTCTCGACTTAAAGTTTTTTCCCGTTGTCAATTGGGTGGAACGAGGACAGTACAAGAGGGGAAACTCAGTGCCTCGTTACCATGTACTCTGGGGAACTGGCCATCGTTTGGTGGAACGTTTCGAAGAATTATTAAAAAATCATCCAAACAGTTACCGTTTGAGTTATCTCTTTGAACATAAGGTAACTGAGTTGATTCAAGAAAATGGAAATATTGTAGGTTGTATCGCCGAACAGGAAAATGCGAAACAGGAAAATTTTTCTTTTTTTGCCGAACATGTGATCGTAGCGACCGGAGGGATTACAGGATGCCTCGATAAAGTAAGAGAGAATTGGTACAAACCTTGGGGGAAGCCTCCTACAGAAATGCTCAACGGCTCCCATCCTTTTGCGGATGGACTAGTTCATAATGCTGTGAGTCGGCATGGGGGCAATGTTACCCATCTAGATAAAATGTGGAATTATGCGGCAGGGATTCCTCATCCCAAACCAGAATTTGAAGCGCATGGACTCAGTTTGATCCCCTGTAAGTCTGCTTTGTGGTTAGACCACAGTGGACGTAGGATTGGACCAGAACCAATGGTGACGGGTTTTGATACCAATGAACTTTGTCATCGTGTATCACAATTAGAAAAACCCTATACCTGGCAATTGTTGAACTGGAGAATTGCCGCCAAAGAACTGGCAGTTTCGGGTTCGGAACACAATCCCATGATTCGAGATCGAAAACTATTTTCCTTTCTAAGAGAAGTTTTACTCGGCAACCACCGCTTAGTGCGACAGTTACAAAAAGAAAGTGATCATTTTATCGTGGCTCATGATTTACGGGAACTCGTAAAACAAATGAATCAATTAAATGGTGATCACGCGATTGATTATGATGTATTAAAACGTGAAGTGACTCAGTTTGATGATATGATCCGGCGCGGAAAAGGACTTTGGAACGACGACCAATTAAGAAGGATCCAACATGCAAGGGGATGGCGTTCCGATCGAGTGCGGACCTGCAAACCCAAACCCATTCTTGATCCAAGTGCAGGACCTCTCATTGCCATCAAACTGCGACTCATTACCCGTAAAAGCCTTGGTGGAATTCAAACAGATTTACAAAGCCGCGTATTAAACACGTTAGGTGTTCCTATCACAGGTTTATATGCAATCGGAGAAGCTGCGGGATTTGGCGGTGGTGGAGCTAGCGGTTTTAAATCTCTGGAAGGAACTTTTCTCTCTGGTTGTATATTGACTGCAAGAGCTGCGGCAAAGTCGATCGGTGTCAGTGTTTAAAGAAAATAATAAGAAATCATAAAGGAAATAAAAACATGAATAAAACAGGTGCTTGGTTAGTAAGATATGCTCTGGAACAAATTGGAGTTCGTTATACTTTTGGAATTCCCGGAGTCCATAATACCGAAATCTATGATGAACTCAATAGTTCAGATTCGATTATCCCAATGTTAGTCACCCATGAAGGTTGTGGTGCCTTTATGGCCGATGCCATCAGTCGCACCAGTGATTCCATTGGGACCTTACTCATTGTGCCCGCAGCAGGAGTGACTCATGCAGCAAGCGGGATCGGAGAAGCTTTTTTAGATGGCGTTCCCATGCTCGTCATTGCCGGCGGAGTCCGAAGTGATTCACAATTTAAATACCAACTGCATGATATGGACCAACATGCACTGCTCAAACCCATTACTAAAAAAACATTTAAAGTAAAATCGCAAGACGAAGTGGTGGAAACTCTTTACGAGGCGTATCAAATCGCTGTTAGTGGAGAGCCAGGGCCTGTATTTGTGGAAATTCCAGTGAATATTCAGCTATATACTGGTCCGGTGGAAAACCTTCGCACATACAAAGACTACTGCAAGGCACTAACTATAACCTATCCACCATTTCCATTTGCAGGTATAGACGAGGCTGTGGAACTATTGGTGAAGGCTAAGTCACCAGGTTTGTTTTTGGGTTGGGGGGCGGTTGACGCAACAACATCCACGATAGAAATTGCCGAACTCCTAGGTGCACCAGTATCGACCACCTTACAGGGTTTAAGTGCATTTCCAGGAAATCATCCTTTGCATTGCGGAATGAGTTTTGGTGCCGCAGCAGTCCCGGCGGCAACAATAGCATTTTCCGATTGTGATTGTTTACTCGCAGTAGGAACTAGATTTGCCGAAATTGCTACCGCCAGCTTTGGTGTCACCGTTCCTAAAAATCTCATTCATATCGACATCAACCCCGATGTGTTAAGTGCCAATTATCCAGCCAAAGTAGGCATTACTGGCGACGCTAAATTAATATTACCCGAATTGGTAAAAAGGCTCAAACTTAAGTTAGATGAAACCAAACAAAACCGGAATGACCACAGACAAAAAATCCAATTAGAGATTCTTAAAAATAAAAAAGCTTACACGGAAGAATGGTTCCAACATGACAGCAAGGATAGAGTCAATCCTGCAAGATTTTTCAGTGTTTTGCGTACCACACTTCCCGATGATGGGTTTGTTGTGGTGGATGATGGAAACCATACATTTCTTACGGCAGAACTGATGCCGATCCATAAACCAAGGCATATGATTTCACCAACGGATTTTAATTGTATGGGTTATGCGGTGCCAGCAACGATCGCTACCAAACTTGCAAATCCCGATAAGGCAGTGGTGGGCATTATTGGTGACGGGGCATTTCTTATGACATGTATGGAGATCATCACTGCGAGTAGGAACCAGATCGGAGCTATTTTTACTGTGTTTAATGATGGTGAGTTATCTCAAATTGCACAAGCCCAACAAGTTCCTTACAATCGCAAAACCTGCACGGTTCTTGGAACCACACGTTTTGAAGGGATCGCCCTTGCTACCGGTGCAGAATATCTTCGCATAGAAACCAACAACGAGATTCAAGAAAAGTTAGAAGCCGCCTGGAACCTTACCAAACAAGGACACCCCGTCATTTTGGATGTCCATATCGATTATAGTAAAAAAACCCGGTTCACCCAAGGGATTGTGGGAACGAACATAAAGAGGCTTCCCTTCGCTGCAAAAATACGAATGATCGGTCGAGCCCTCGTGAGAAAAGTGACGGGATAGGATGATTATTTTTTCTTGCGTATCTTACTTGCACCCATGGAAGGACTTCTCGATTACCACTTGCGCGATACACTCACACGCGTAGGTGGATTTGATGAATGTGTCAGTGAATTCATTCGAGTGAATGATACCCTTCTCCCCTCACATCGGTTCTACCGCTATGTTCCCGAGTTGTATGAAGGATGCCGAACCAAAGCGGGAGTCCCCGTAAAGGTTCAGCTTTTAGGTTCGGATCCCATTTGTATGGCAGAGAACGCAAGTAAGGTGGCCTCTCTTGGTGCTTATGGCATCGATATTAACTTTGGATGTCCTGCTCCCACAGTGAACAGAAACCGTGGAGGAGCAGCTCTTCTCAAAGAACCCGATCTTATGTTTGCGATTGTGAAAGCGATTCGCAGTGCCGTTCCCAAAGAAATTCCTGTGACTGCAAAAATGCGTCTTGGTTTTGATTCCACAGAACTAGCGCTAGTTTGTGCAAAAGCTTTGGAAGAGGGAGGAGCCGAAGAAATAGTCGTCCATGCAAGAACGAAAACAGATGGATACAAACCCCCTGCCTATTGGGATTGGATCACAAAAATTCGCGCTACAGTAAAAGTTCCTGTTGTTGCCAATGGAGAAATTTGGACTGCCGAAGATGCCAGAAGGTGTCTCGAAGTTTCTGGTTGTAAGGACATTATGATTGGACGAGGTGTCGTTGCCAACCCAGCCCTTGCTTTAATGATTCGCACAGACAGAAACAAAAGCCTCACTTGGGAAGAAATGAAAGAAATTTTGCACCAGTATTGGTTGAGTTTAGAAACTGATATGGAAGCAAAAAGTCGCGCAGGCAGGATCAAACAATGGTTACACTATCTTTCCCGCAACTACCCCGATGCCGAAAGGGATTTTGAAACCGTAAAACGATTCACAAAGTTGGATGACTTTACAAAGTATTTGCATGCACCGGTAACAGTCTTATAATATAAACTTTGTTAAATGGAGATCCAACTGACAATCGACTGGTCCTATTTGCCTAGATAAACTGGCTCGCGTTTTTCTAAAAATGACTTCACTCCTTCTTTACCATCTTCTGTCCGCAAAAGTCCAATAGCCAAAGGAGTGAGTTCTTGGATTGCTTCCTTTTCGCCCAGTTCTAAAGATTTCTTTGCATTCGCAATCACAGCACGCACCGCAAGAGGAGCTTGTTTGGTTATTTTTCTGCCGAGAGAAAGTGCATGATCTAATAATTCTCTTTTCGGAACTACTTCTTGGATGAGTCCCATGCGGAAGGCTTCCTCTGTCCCAAAATCATCTCCTGTTAGAAGATAACGCATGGAATTTCCCCAACCCGCAGTTTTTACAAATCGAATCGTAGCGCCTCCAAAGGGAAGGATACCTCTTTGCACTTCCATCTGTGCAAATCTAGTTTTTTCAGCGGCAATCACAATATCGGAAGCTAACATAAGTTCAATTCCGAGAGTGAGACAAAATCCATGTACTGCAGTAATCAATGGTTTTGTTCTGGTTCTATTGGAAAATCCGACACCAAAAGGATCTACATTACCTTTAGCAAATTGCAAACTACCCTTTTCTAAAAGAGCCTGACTCACTTCTTCCAACTGAAGCCCAAAGGTAAAGTGTTTGCCGTTGGCGTATAAAATAGCACATCGAGTTGTAGAATCATCTTCATATTCTGTAAATGCATGACTCAATTGATTGATCATTTCTATATTCATTGCATTTCTTTCTTCTGGCCGATTTAAACAAATGAGAAAGATATGATCCCTTTTTTCTGTAGTTACGAATTGAGGATTTGTCATTGCAGAACTCCCAGCATTCCAAACGTGAACCGATTGGTATACTTTTTGAATATTGAATCATCCAGAACCTTTTGTCCAGTCCTTAAAAGTGGGTATTGTAAAAAAAACAAGTTCGGCTGTATAAGTTCCTTCTAACATTTTGCAAAATATCGATTTCAGATATCGTAACACAGCTTTTACAGGCGTTCGTCCCAAATGCCAACAGTTGCATTCAAAGAAGGGATCTGTTTTTTTTTCTTTAAATCCGGGCAGACCCATGTAGACTATTCCTTATGTTCGAATCGTTTTCCAACTCTGAAATCCTTTCCGGTATGATCACCCCAGCAGTCCTTGTTTCCGCCTGTGCCAGTTTGATATTTTCCACAGCCAACAGACTGGGTCGTATATTTGATCGTGTGAACCTTTTGAAATCGGAAGTAGAACTACTTTTAGAGGGCAAACGAGGTTTTCAAAAAGAAAGAATGGTTTACCTTCGCAAACAACTTTCTGTCCAAAAAAAACGGGCCGTCCTCATCCAACGTTCTATGGCGTTTTTGTATTTGGCAACTTCCCTCTTTGTGATTTCGAGCCTGACTTTAGCCATCACTCTTGCTTTTGCCAAAGAGTATTCTTGGATACCAACTGTGGCAGCAATCACTGGTGGGATTTGTTTGTTTCTGGCAAGTGCGCTTCTTTTTTATGAAAGCAGATACAATCTAACATTCATTAATCTACAAATCGAGTTTACGGAATTTTTGGAAAGGGAAGTGCGGGAGAAATAAAACCTAAAAAATCATAACCCGAAAACAATTCCCCAAAAGGATTTTTTGATTTTCCTTTTGGGCGCCTCGAATCCGTTAGTTGACAAACAGTGGCAATAAAACCGACCGCGTTATCCGCTCCAATCTTTCGCATTGCGAAAGGATTTCCGCTACTACCGCTGGCGCAGGGATTTCATTTTAAATTTTCATCAAAACTCTTGGAAACTTCCTCATGAATTCAAAGTTTTTGTTTGGAGATGTCCTCTAAAAATTGTTCTAAACAACGGTAAGTTGCTTTTTCAGTTGCGTAACCAATTCGTTGATTTCCGCTAAATTTTTCAGAAACTGAAGCTGTTTCATCAGCAGAGTAAACATTAGAAAAAATCTCTTTTTTATCTTTTAATAAAATAAAAGTTAAAGTGAGTTTATGTCTAGTGTTGAATACGCCAACGTCTTGAACTTCCTCTTTATCGTTATTGAGAACACGGAGCTGAAGATCCCCATTAAAATTAACAATTGATTTAAATAAATCCGACTCAATTAGACCTTTTCGGAGAACCGCCCGCATCAAAATTTGCGAATACCCTTTATTATATTTATCAAGTGTGATACCTGGCTCAATCACTTCTAAAGATAAATTAATCTTTCCGTTTTTCGAATTTTTATATTGCAAAGGAGGAAGTTCTGCACAAGAGATGAAATTCAATAGGACTACAATGGATAAAACTCTAAATTTCATTTGATGATTCCTTTTGATTTCCAATCATTCAAAGCACTAAAGATTACGTTTCGAGTTGCTTTTTTTTCAACAACTGGCGAAAAGAAAAAAGGTGAAACTGGTATAAGCAACCAACCAAGATAACCTTCAACGTAAATTTTTTCTTGGTTGGATGCTAAAAGTTTATTTTTTGTATCATACAAAGAAATTTTTATATTGTGGTCTAAATCAACGCTCACTGGAAAAAGCATAAAAGTTAAACCTGAGAGAATTCCTAAACCCACAGAACTTTTGTCATTAAAATCAGACTCGTAGTACATCACATAATCATGAGGTTCATTTTCGTTTACCACTACGTTTTGAAATAAATTTGTATCTTAAAGGGTATCAACCATATTTTCCTTTAAGAGTGGCAAGTGTTGATAAGTTGTACTGTGTTTTCCATATCGTAGGTAATCACCATAATATTTTAATAGAATTGTTTTCTTTTCTTTAAATTCAGGATTTGGCGTATTGGCCAGAGAAGGATTTTCATACTTCACAAAGGAAATACAATTAAGTAATATTCCTAAGGAAAAAGCTGAAATCAATAGGATCCATTGACTAGAGGGTTTTTCTTTCAAATTCATCGGTCAAAGTGCAACAGAAACCTATGTTTGGTCAAATGGTTTTTAGCAAATAACAGATATTATTTCAATACTATAAACAATTTATGTGTATCATAAGATACTGATAAACGAATCTTTCGTGTGATATAATTTACTTCCGAAAAATTCACCCAAAATTATTGATTCGATTCTAAAAAATGAAATCAAATCTCGCATTTTACCAAAGAGGATTCTATTCATATAAAAACTGATGATTCACTATATAGCAAACCAATCCCAACGCCAGGGCTTACTATGCAAAACCAGTCAAGAGATTTTTCTTCTTTTGGTTGGTCTCAAAAAAATCTGGTGAATAGGGGGTTTGGTGTTTCCACATAGAAAAGATTATTTTTGCCCACTTGTTAGATAGAGAGCGAAGAGCTATGGAATTCTTTTTGCCTTTTGATCTCTGCTTGTCATAAAATTGACGGGCCCAATCGACTCTGGTAATTGAATTGAATGCCAACCAATACAAAGCATGGCGTAAATTTTTATTACATGCATACCGCATGGTGACTTTCCTCATAGTTTTCCCGCTTTGTTTTGTGACAGGTGATGTTCCTGCATACGATTGAAATGCCCGATAGTCAGTAAATTCCAATGTATCATTCGATAACTCGGATAATAAGACGCCTCCAATTGTAGTCCCAACAGCTGGAATGGAACTCAGGATATTGCTTCCTTCATAGTTCTTAAAATTTTTATCGATCGTGCTTTTTGTTTTCTTTATTTGGGTATCGAGTAAATTGATTTGGTCAATCAACGATTCAGTGTATTGAATGCATTCATTTTGTATGGGAGAAATATAATCCGGAGATTCTTTACATAGTTTTTCAAACAGAGAAGTTTTTCTTTTATCGCTCCATTGGATGTCATTAGTTTCCTTTAAAAAATCCTCCAGGGTTAAAGTCTCTAATTTCTCAGGTGATTGGATGATCTTGAGTGCACTTAATACTGGTTTTGTAATATCTCTAAAACACCTTGAAAAATAAGGGAAATATGATTGTAGATTGTTTTTTAAACGATTCACTAACCGAGCACGATCTTTCTTTAGAATATCTAGGTTGCTGTTTAGCTTCATCAACCTGGAAGATTCTTCATTTCTAATTTTTTTATTCTGAGAGGTGTTGATGTTTTTTAGAACATAGATTGCGATCATTTTGGCATCATAACGATCATCCTTTTGCCCCGTTAACGAATAGATTTCTTTGAATCTATGTAACTTACGAGGATTCACTTCGTGAAGAGGAATTTGTTTTTTACGTAGATATCCAGCAAGAATATGCTCACAGCTTTCTATACCTGCAACGATTCGAAACTGATTCTGAAACCGATCTATAATTGAATCTAACTTTTTGAATCCATCTTTGGTGATTAAAATTTTATCTCCAAGTAACAGATTTCCATCTCCGTTGATGATGGCTAGATCTACAAAATCTCTACTCCAGTCGATTCCGATGTATATGGTTTCCATACAATTTTCTCCTGAAAAAAAGTTGCCAAACCCTGTCATCCCATGAATCCTATTATGTAGTCTTCGTCATAAGACTAACTTACTATGAATGGTGATGGCAGGGTCAAGAACTCCAGGAGAATCAAAGCCCTAGCAAGTCCTCGTCGGGACAGATCTGCAGAATTCTTCCTGGAGTCCTGGCCATCATTGTTCTATCCTACGTTCTGTTTTTTAACAGGTTTATTTTAGTAGAATCTTCTCACATATAGGACCTGGAGGGCTTGGTCCGAAGTGGCGATAGCCACCGAAGGACGGGAGCGAACTATGAACTTATCTGAAAGAAAATCTTGGGTTTTGGGAAGTCGCGTGCCAAAGAATGCGGGTTGTGATAGAAGGAAACCATTGGGCGGCGGGTCTAGTTCCCCACCCTCAAATCGGGCGGGGAGTACAATATCCACACCCCCACCCCTCCGACCCTCTTTTGTAACAAATCTGACAAAAAAAAACGATTTTCCTGTCACCTTGGCTTTCTAGAACGGTAAGTAAAAATTAGATTCGGAAATTCCTTCATGAGAGAAATCAAAACTGTCACGATTTTAGGTGCCAACGGAGCCATGGGTTCTGGAAGTGCAGGCGTCATTGCCGCCTTCGGTGGTGCTAAAGTCCATATGCTCGCTAGAGATGTTGAAAAAGCAAAACAGGGTATCGAAGCCGCTGTGGCATCCGTAAAAACGGATACAATTCGCGCAAGAATGATCCCTGGTTCCTACGATGCGGACCTGGAAAAAGCTGTCGCTGAGTCAGATTGGGTATTCGAACTCGTGGCGGAAAGTTACGAAGTCAAAGAACCGATCAATATTCGTATTGCGAAGGCTCGTCGTCCCGGAACCATCGTGTCCACTGTGTCTTCTGGTCTTTCCATTGGTCGTTTGGCAAAAGCTTACGATGAAGATGGCCAAAAACATTACTACGGAACACATTTTTTCAACCCTCCTTATAAAATGATCCTTTGTGAACTCGTAACTCACTCTGGTAACGACAAAAAAGTCACACAAGCGTTAGGTGAATACTTGGATAAAGTTTTAGGCCGTGCTGTTGTGTATACAAATGACACTCCTGCTTTTGCTGGAAACCGTATCGGGTTTCAGTTAATGAACGAAGTGGCTCACTTTGCAGAAAAGTATGCCGACAAAGGTGGAATTGCGCTTCTTGACGAAATCATGTCTGGTTACACGGGCCGCGCTATGGGACCACTGGCAACTGCTGACTTCGTTGGACTTGATGTTCACAAAGCCATCGTTGACAATATCTACGACAATACAAAAGACGAAGCTCACGAAACATTCAAACTTCCTGGTTACTTCCAAAAGTTAATCGATGCCGGTAAACTCGGTATGAAAAGTGGCGGTGGTCTCACAAAAGTTGTGAAACACGCTGACGGAAAGCGGGAAAAGTTTGTTTATAATATCAAAACGGGTGAGTACGATCCGTACCCGAAATTTGATATTCCTTTTATCAAAGAAGCTCGCCAAAAAATCAAAGAGTCTGACTACAAAGGTGCGATGGATGTAGTAAAAAAAGCAAGTGGCTTCGAAGCAGACATTGCTCGTTACTTCATTTCACGTTACATCAGTTATTCGCTCTCACTCGTTGGGGAAGTGGTGGATACCAAAGAAAACACTGACGGTGCGATGGGTTTCGGTTTTAACTGGGTTCCAGCGTCCGCTTTCGTGGATTTCCTTGGTGGCCCGAAAGAAACAATTAAGCTGATGGAAGCGTCTAAAATACCAGTTCCCAAACTTTTAAAAGATGCAAAAGAAGGCAAAAAGTTTTACGAACTCGGCGAGAAGTTAGACGCAAGGTCCCTGTTCAAAGGTTAATTAGGAGTATCATATGAGTGAAAAAGTATTTGTACTAGGTGGAGAACAAACCGACTTCCAACGCAATTGGACCAAAGAAGGAAAAACCTTCATGTCCATGATGCGGGAAGTATTAGATGATGCTCTTGAAAAAGTAGGGATCAGCTACGACGAAATCAAACGATTGAATAAAGAAAACAAAGTGGCTGTATTTGTTGGTAACTTCGATGCAGAACAGTATGCCAACCAAGGCCACTTAGGTGCTTTTTTAACAGAAGTGAATCCTGCTCTTTTTGGTGTTCCTGGGGCTCGTTACGAAGCCGCTTGTGCTTCTGGATCCGTTGCCCTCGACGCTGCCATCACACATATCCGTGCTGAAGATTATGATCTAGCGATCGTTCTTGGTGTGGAAGTGATGAAAACAGTTTCTTCCTCAGTGGGTGGAGACTTTCTTGGAACTGCTGCTTATTATGAAAAAGAAGCGAAGGGAGTTCAATTTCCTTTCCCTAAACTTTTCGGAAAACTAGCAGATGTTATCTTGGAGCGTTATGAACTAAAAGAAGAACGTTTTATGGATGCTCTTGCAGAAATTTCTCGGATCAACTACGCGAACGCAAAACGTAACCCGAAAGCACAAACTCGCACATGGTTCATGAACAAAGAACACGCGATGGCTCGCGGCGGAGATAACAATATGGCTGTGGGGGGAAGACTTTGTATCACTGACTGTTCTCAAGTAACAGATGGTGCTGCGGTCACAATCCTTGCTTCCAAAGATTATACAAAAGCTTACGCTAAAAAAACAGGCCGTAAGTTCGATGATATCCCGCGCATCAAAGGTTGGGGACACAGAGTCGCACCAATTACATTTGAAGCAAAAAAACTGGAATCCGTTGGGGACAAATACATCCTTCCATGGACTCGCCAAACAGTAAAAGATGCATACAAACGTGCTGACCTAGATGTAAAAAACATTGATGTGTTCGAAACACATGACTGTTTCACTTCTTCTGAATATGCGGCGATCTCTGCGTTTGGAATTTCTGAACCAGGAAAAGAACATATCGCGATCGAAGAAGGAACCATTGACTTTGGTGGTAAAAAACCGATCAATCCATCTGGTGGACTCATTGGTGTGGGTCACCCCGTTGGTGCATCCGGTGTTCGTATGATGCTCGACCTCTACAAACAAGTAACAAACACTGCTGGTGATTACCAAGTCAAAGGTGCTAAAAATGGCCTGATGCTGAACATCGGTGGATCTGCTACGACGAACTTCGTGTTCATCTTAGGGAAGTAGTTTTTGAGTTCGCTGAATACAGAAAAATGGAATCGGATCCTCGTCCGGTTCCTCCTAACCTTTTCGTTTTGGGAAGCGGTATCAATTCCTGTACGAATGTTGTTTTTTGCAAAGTTCTACTTTGATCCAAACTTAAAAACGATGTTTGTTCCCATAACAGATGTTTTTTGGCTTGGACCTGTGTTCAGCGATCTAACGTTCACACTTACTTTTGGGTTTCTTTATGCACTGATGAAAGAATCCCTTCCTCAAGGCCTTGTGGGTGGATTTTTAGTGGGAATCTTAATCTCCGTCATTGGATTTGTATCACCGATGTTATGGACATTGTCTTTAACAAACTTTGCACCGACTCCCCTTGTTTGGGTTTGGGTTGCTTATTATTCACTGTTTACCATTTCTACTGCTGTGATTTATTCGGTCGGTTGGAATTCAGAAGACTAAAGTTTTTCTCTCCAATCCAATTTGAATTCTAAAACCCAAAGTTTCCTTTGGGTTTTTTATTTCCTGCGGATTTCGCCAGCCAAATCAGTTCCTGGGGCAATGGTGTTAAACACAGTCCCATATTTTTTTATATTTTCATGTAACAGGTGCAGACGGTCATCTGATTCTTCTGTATCCACAATGATTTGGTATCGAATGGATTCCATTTTTGGGGGAACATCCTGACGGATTCCATCTACGATCACTTGGATCCCTTTTAGTTGGAAATGAAGGATGGGAGTCACCCTTTCCACTCCCTTAATGATACATGCCGAAAGAGCAGCGAGTAATAACTCCGCTGGGTTAAATGCATTTGGATTTCCCGCCATGTCCGTATCCAAAACAATTTCTGCCGATTTACATTGAGATTGGCTTGAGTGCGAATCAACTCGTCTTGTTTCCACATGGAAACTCATTTTTGGTTTGGGGTCTGTCATTGTCTGATCCTGAATTATGCTAGTACATCATTAAAAATGAAATCGGAAGGCCACAGAATCCAGTCGATCCGCCACTTTGTCTAAGTTCGTAATGGAATCTTCAATGGCTGCAATCGTCTGTTTTTGTTCGTTGGCAGCAGCTGACAACTCTTCCACAATTGCCGAGGTATTGATTAGTTGCGTTTGAATCTGTTCTATATTTCCCAAAACATTTCCAGACATGGATTCTGTCCCTTCCGTAGAGCCATTGATCTTCTCCGCACTCATTTTTGTTTCTTCTGCATTTTTAAGTATTTTACCCATTTCGACCTGAACTGTTTCAAATTCAAGTGAACCAACTTCTACTTCTGTCAAGCCCTCTTGGATATCGGTTACCGTTTGTAAAATCTTTGCAGTCAACTCAGAGATAAAGGCAGATATTTCTTTTGCAGATTTATTAGATTGTTCAGCAAGTTTTCCCACTTCCCCTGCAACGACTGCAAATCCTTTTCCAGCATCACCTGCCCTTGCCGACTCAATGGAAGCATTTAACGAAAGTAAGTTTGTTTTTTCAGAAATTGCTGCGATGGTTTCTGTAATTTTCCGAATGGCTTTTGTTTTTTCACCCAACTCTTTGATGGTTTCAGAAGTTTTGAAAATTTGATTTTTTGCTTTCAGGAACTGAGCCATCGCCTTATCGGAACGATCTTTTCCTACCAAAGAATATTGGTAAGCTTCTGTGGATTCCAACTGCACTATATTAGATTCGCTTCGTATATTGCCGATTAGATGGTTTAAGGAACCCATTTGATGAAAAATACTTTCCGAACTTTCACGAGTGACGATGCTTGAATCAGCAAGAGTATGCATCGCATTGGAAAGCTCTTGAAAGGCAACATGAATGTGTTCAACAGCATAAGTAAGAGCTTTGATTTGAGACTTCACAATCTCAGCATTACCAATCAATTGCGAAATCATTCCTCTAAATTCATATTGTGTTTTTTTAATCAATGAAAGGATTTCCGCATTGTCCCCACCATTTTCTAATATAACATCAAACTTTAGCCGACCGTCATATAAATTCTCTAGGTATTCCTTTACCTTTGAGAAAGATTTTTTGTTATTTTTGATTTTTAGATAACCTAGAGTTGTCACAATCAAAAACAAAATAGATCCAAATATAAGGAAAATTGATTTGGGAAGAAATACTAAACTAGTATTTGTTTGTTGAGAAAATAAAAACAATAAAATACCACTTACAATTGTTTGTATAAGAAATACAGTCTGCAAAGGTAAACCATCGATGATGCCAACATTTTTCTTTGGTTCCCAATTCCCTGAATTCATTTTTGCATAAAGAGTTTCTGCATTATGGATTTGGTCTTTGGTTGCCTTGGTTCGAACTGACATATAACCAATATGTTTTCCATCTTCGTAGACCGGTGATACATTTGCATCAACCCAGTAATAGTCACCGTTTTTGCAGCGGTTCTTCACAACACCCACCCAAGAATGTTGTGACTGGACCGTGGCCCACAAATCTTGGAAGGCTTCCTTTGGCATATCGGGGTGACGAATGAGGTTATGAGGCTGCCCTATAAGTTCTTCTTCAGTATATCCACTGATACTTAAAAAATCTTCATTCACATAGGTAATGATCCCCTTCAAATCAGTTTTAGAAGTGATCTTAGTACCTTCTTGGAATTCAATTTCTGTATCAGTAATGGGCAGGTTCTTGCGCATAGATTCGTTATCGCAGAATCCACCCAATCATCCAAGTACAAATTAGAATATTACAAAATCTCCCGAAATCAGTGATTAGATTTCTGGGACTCGAAGTGAGCATTGGCTTGACATAACATCTTTTTTGTCATAAGTTCTCACGGGATTCCTGAAAAGATAAAATGATTGATAATGGATGGATTAGGTGACAACGTGAAACGAGAGACTCTTTTCTGGGATCTTACCCTAAAACTCGAAGCGTTTACACATACGGTTCCTGTTCCCTTTGCCGTATATTATGCCATCATCACTCAAAAAATGGAACCTGCCCACTGGCGGATCTTCATTGCCCTTTGTATTTTTTTTGCAACTGGAATTGGCCTACTTGGAACCTTTGTCCGACATTTATTATTAAAATATGTGTATGCGAAAATTGAAAGGATCCAAGTTCGCACCTCGGGAATGATTTCCTTATCCAAAGAAGAAATCGATTACGCAAGGTCTGTAAAAATCCTCCTATTTCGTTACCCCTTACTCGAGGCCATTATCATCGTGATACGCTGGTTATCTGGTGTAATCCCTATCAGCCTTTTGTTCTTTCACTTAGTAGCTTATATGCCTTCCGTCACCCGCTCTGCCATTTTTACCTTTGTAATGATTGCACCTATTTCTTTTGTGACTTATTATTTTATTTCTGAAAACTCCATTCGTCCTCTTTTTGATCTTCCCCAAATCAAAAACATCGAACTCCAAGAAAAGGACATTCCCAAGTTTAATTATTTTTCCAGGATCCTTGTCGCTTTTTTTAGTTTGGCGACTCTTCCGTTTGTTATCTTTTCTTATATTCTCTATTCGCTCGCAATGGGGGAAATTGCAGTCAAAGATCCTATGATCCCGATTGTTACAGTCTCTTTTATATTTATCGTTCCTCTGATTGTTTGTTCTTATGTAGTTGCCAAGTCAGTGAATGAAGGGCTTAACGAAACGAGCAGATCCTTAGGAGAACTTGCAAATGGTAATTTTGATGTAGTTGTCACCCCAAAGTCCAGTGATGACTTCGCCAAACAGGCATTTTATCTTAATTCGGTAATTTCTAAATTAAAAGGAATGTATGAGGAAATTAGAAATCTAAATGAAGGATTAGAAGAAAAAGTAACTTTAAGAACTAACGAATTAAACCAATCCTTACAAGATATCAGCAATCTAAAAATCCAACAAGATGGAGATTATTTCCTCACCTATCAATTGCTAAATCCACTTGCCATCAAAGATGTGGATAGTACAAAACTGGAAGTCGATCATTTGGTCCGACAGAAAAAAGTATTCGAATATAAAAACCAAAGATATGACATTGGAGGGGATATCAATATCTCCCATTCCATCGTCTTACAAAATAGAAGATTCCTATTATTTGCCAATGCCGATGCCATGGGAAAGTCCATGCAAGGTGCTGGCGGGGCACTAGTCTTTGGAGCCGTATTTCAATCCATAGTCCAAAGGACAAAAACAGATCCAGGTTACCAAGTATTAGGTCCAGATGACTGGCTAAAATACAATCTCCAAGAAATGCATATGATCTTTGAGGCCTTTGACGGAACGATGCTCGTTTCTCTGACAATGGGCCTTTTAGAAGAGGAAACAGGTAAATTATATTTTCTGAATGCGGAACACCCTCCGATCGTTTTGTACAGGAATGGAAAAGCAGAATACTTACAAGCCGATGTTTCCTATAGAAAACTCGGAACCTTAGGTGCTACTCCCATTCAAAACATTAAAGAATTCCGACTCCAGCCGGGAGACGTACTCATCATTGGATCGGATGGAAAAGACGATGTGTTACGAATTGATGCAGCTGGAAAATGGGAAGTCAATTCCGATGAAGAGATCTTTTTAAATCTCGTGGAATCGACCGAAGGTAATCTGTTAGCCATTACAAAACAAATTGAATCCTTAGGACAGGTCATCGACGATATTTCTTTGATACGGATTTGTTATTTACCCAAAACAAAGTAATAAACCAAAACCCTTCACCCAAAGATCGGAAATTTCTTCTTCTGGATTTGACCTACCTACCGTCCAATACTTGAGTCCATGAATGAACCAAACAAAACTTAAACTCCCTATCAAAATGGGATATGGATCGGCAGAGACTGGTATAACGGCCGTTCAACTCTTTACTCAAATTTATCTATTGAAATACTATACAGAAATTGTGGGTCTCAATTCCAGTTTAGCGGGAATTGCTTTATCCATCTCGGTTCTTTGGGATGCCATTAGTGATCCGCTGATGGGCCGAATCTCTGACCATACCCATACAAAATGGGGTCGCAGAAGGCCCTACATTCTCCTTGGTGGGGTTTTACTCTCCTTGGCGGTCCTACTCCTCTTCTCCCCGCCTCATCTAACGACCCAACTCGGAAAGTTCTCGTATCTTTTGACTGTGTATCTTTTTGTAAACACCGCAATGACGATCATTTCTGTTCCCCATATTGCCTTGGGCGGCGAACTCAGTTTTGAAAGAAATGAAAGGACCTCTGTCTTTGGATGGAGGTTGTTCTTTAGCAATATTGGAATGTTAATTGGAATGATTGTGCCTGCAGCCATATTACAATCTTTAGGTGATGAATCTTCCAAAGATAATATCATCACTTCCAGAACCGTAGCCGGAGAAATTGTATCGCTCGTGATTTTGGTTTCCTCTATCATCACCTTTCTTGTGACTCGGGGAAGAGACAATGTGAGAAATCATACAGAACAAAAGATCCCTTTCTTTACTGCATTTGTTTCGGTTCTCAAAAACAAAATGTTTCTTATTTTACTTTTTGCCTTTATCATTGCAACGATTGGAAGGACATTCAATTCCGCCATTGCCCTTTATTATTATGAATATAGATTGGGACTCAAAGAATCACTTGTAGTCATCAATATCCTCTTACCTTTTTTTCTAGTTCTAATCCTCTCCATAGGATTCTGGGTTTGGATCGCCAAAAAAATTGGTAAAAAGATCCCAGCCTTTCTCGGTGTTTTTGGTCTTGGACTTCTTACAGTCATCGTTTATCCCCTCTTCCCATATGGAGAATTACGCCCGCCACTCATTGCAGCCTTTGTAGGAGGAATCTGTGCTGGATCCATCCTCATCATGGACTCAATTCTTACCGATGTTGTTGATTATGATGAATTCAAAACTGGGGAAAAAAGAGAGGGATTGTATTTTGGAATTTGGAAGATGGGAGTTAAATTTTCTCAGGCCTTTGGAATTGCTCTTACCGGTTTTTTACTCGATGCCATAGGATTCCAAAATGGTGCTACCACTCAATCCTTTGAAGTGGGATTTCGTCTTGCCCTGATCTTTGGTCCTGGTGTAGGATTCTTCTTTATCTTAGGCTCGATCCTTTTTTTATTTTTTCCATTAAGTGATGCAAAACACATCCAAGTCCAAAGAATCTTATTGAAACGTAATACAAAGCGAACTAAGGTATAAGGAAACTTATCTATATGAAACCAGGCCGCACCCTCCAATTCATTGCATTTTTATTAATTTACTTTATCGTACCTTTTTGTGCCTGTTTGTTCACACTCTTATTTGCCAACTATACAGCCTCTGCCTTTTTGCCAGATAAGTTCTTAGCATTATTTGAAGCCACAGAAACAAAAATTGACCTAACACTTGCTATTATTACCTGGGCTCCCTTTCCCATCATTACTCTCATTTTGTTTTTTTACAGCCTACCCATTGCAAAATTTCTTTTTTCCTCCAAAGGTTGTAACTTTATCTCTGAAGAAAGAGCCCGTCACCGCATCGTCCACTCTCCCATCACCATTAGTTTATTAGGATTTGTTGGTTGGGAACTATCCACCATCCTAAGCATTTGTCGTATCGATACTCTTTTCCCAGATGCCCCCCACCAAAGTATCATCACCGTTTCGATTTTGTTTGGATTTTGGGGTTTATTTGCCTTTGCCTTTTCCTATGCCACAACCAACTACTTAAACAAGTTGCTAATCATCCCTTGTGTATTTCCTGAAGGGGGGCTTGGAAAATATGCTCATGGAAAACAATTTTCCATTGTAACAAAACAATTTATCTTTTGGGCTGCATCGACACTCTTTCCCATTGTACTTTTGATCTTTGGACTCCTGCTCAGAACCAATCAAAACATTCTAAATCTTCATGAACTGGTTCATAATGACGTACTTTTTGAAGTCATTGCCATTATGCTCGTTTTTTCTTTTGCCTTTGCCATGTCTTTTGCATCCAGTTTGCAACACCCACTCAACCAAATCGAAAAAGCAACAGAACTCATCAAAGAACAAAAGTTTGATACCAGGGTCAAAATATTTAGCTCTGACGAACTGGGCCTTCTCGGCGATGCGGTGAATGAAATGGCCGAAGGTCTTGCGGAAAGAGAAAGAATCAAAGATACCTTTGGTCGGATCGTAGACCCAAGAGTTCGCGACTACCTATTGTCCAACGAACACAGTCTAGGTGGAAAAGTAGTCGATGCCTCCATTTTATTTTCTGACCTAAGAGATTTTACAAAACTTTCGGAAAAAAGAAAACCAGAAGAAGTATTATACATCCTAAATCGTTACTTCCAAGAAATGAGTAATGCCATCGAAATCCACGGAGGATTTATCAACAAATTCATTGGCGACGCCATCCTTGCCGTCTTTGGAACCCCTATGCCCATGGCAGACCATGCCGAACGTGCATTTGCAACCGCTCTCCAAATGCAAAAAAATCTAGATTCGTTGAATGCACAATTTTTAGCAGAAGGACTTACCGAATTGAAAATGGGAATTGGCATCCATACAGGGAGCCTTCTTGTAGGAAACATCGGTTCTGCCAATCGGATGGAATTTACAGTCATTGGAGATACAGTCAATACGGCCTCACGAGTGGAAGGCCTATGTAAGGGGTTAAAGAAAAATCTACTCCTCACAGAAAACACCTCCGTTTTTTTACCGGAAGAAATTCGTTCTAAACTCCAATCGGAAGGGGAATACGAACTGAAAGGAAGAGAGTCCAAAGAGAGGATTTATTCCTATTCTGCCTCAGAATAAAATGGTTGAACTCCATCCAAAAAACATCCAAAATGGAAAACGAATGAAGTTTGTTGTAAGTATCTTATCGCTGAGTCTTTTGATCGCTTCGTGTAACGAAATTAAGTTGGTCAATAGTCAAGACATTCTCGACCTTTTGGAAGGGGATGGGACACAAAATGGTACTTCCCAATCTAACTCTTCGGATTCTTCCTCTAGATCATCCACTAACAGTGGCAATTCGAATAATCTAAACTATCACGGAATGACTGACTCGCCAACAGGAACCAACACTTACGGTTCAACGGGCACCACCGTGGGCAACCCGCTCGGTTACTAATCCGTTTTTTCTATTTTATAAACTCAAAAAAATCATCCATAAGCGGCCTGAAACAAGACCTTATGGTGATCTTGGCTACCTTTTCATTTTTAGGTCCATAGTTCAAAATGATGTCATTTGGATCCCGAATGAAGGAAAAGATTTTGTTAATTTGCATCTCTGCATGGCCATCACGAACGTTTACAATGTATTCAAATTCATGTTCGTTGGCATCCACTTCCCCAATCCCATAAGGAACGTAACATTTAATGAGGCCAATCCCTCTGATTTCTCCAGTTTCTTGGTTCTCAAATTCAATCTTAGATAACTCTGGATCTAATTTGTATTCCAGCCACTGTTTGGCCTTTAGATAACTTCTAGTTTTCTGATAGGTTTTGTGGTCTCGGGAATCTTCGGTAGTTCGGTATTTGGAAGATACGGTCCAAAGTTTCAAACACATGGAGTTCTGAAACAAAAGGAAAAAGATAACTAATAGGATGAGTCTTTTTGGCATCATTTCTATGCTTCCCTTTCGTCACCCGGCTCGCAAAACAAATCTTCACAAAGATGGAAAATTTTCTCCTTATTCGGGAGTACGGGAAAGGGTACAACATTCTGAGGCAAAAGGGATGTGTTCTGGTTCGTTTTTTTGATCTTATGTCTCTTGGACTCGATTCTATCTCTCACTTTATTATTTTCGGAACGGCCCTCCCCCATTCTGGAGTGCTCGAATAAAAATTGGATTGAATTTGTCGGGGCATCACTTTCAATCTTGAACATGCCCGATTTTGATCGTATTGATCTTATGAATTATGCCATGTACGGAAACGATTTTGATCCCCAATGGGATGAAATCCGTGCATTTTTAAAATCCAATGCAGCCGCTCAAAAAGAGTTGGAAGAGATTAAAAGAACCGTTCCAAGCCCTCACCTAGGAAAAAAACGTAGAGAGAACCCACTGACCAATGATCCAAGAGAGTCCAATGGTGGCAGTGGAGTGGGCCAAGAACCGAGAAATCCAAACTCGGATCCCTCTGCTAAGTCCTGGTGGCAAAAGATCTTAGGAGAATGATATGGAAAACACCGTAGACCAAGTCAAAAAGAATGTTGAGAACATCAAAAAGTTTGTCACTCCGTTCTTTAATTTGGCTGTAACCACAAATGTCTACGGTTACCATAACATTGTACCGAACGGCAAACTCATCCTCACTTGCAACCATAGAAGTGATATGGATCCCTTTGTCATTGGTTCGGTTTTTCCCAGGTTTATTTCTTGGATTGCTGCAGAGTACACAACTCGCATTCCTCTTTTCAAAGACTTAGTCGAAAAGACGGGAACCATTCCCATGGCAATTGACGGAAATATCTCTATGGCCAGTATCAAAAAGGTACAGCAGGTCTTTAAAAATGGGGATGTACTTGGAATCTTTCCAGAAGGCCATGACTATATGGTGCAAAACGATTTTTCTGCCCCTCTTGCCAACTTCCATTCTGGGTTTGCTGCCTTTAGCCTTCGCAACAAAGTCGATATCTTACCTACAGTCATCATCCCTGATGAAGAAACAGTCACAGATTATCCCATCCCTCCGCTGGTTCGTGCCTTTATGGGTATGCCAAAAGAAGTTTGCGATATCAAACGCCGGGTGGTTTATAAAAAAATCAACGTTGTGTTTGGTGAAGTGATTAAATATGAGAACTATGCCCACCTACCGCTTGACAAGGGTATGGTGGAAGTTTCGAATGAAACCAAACGTAGAATGGGTGAATTACAAAAGGTAGATTATTTAAAGAAATAATTTATGGTCATTCGACTTGTCCGTAACTCGCTTAAGGAGTACGGACAATCTTACAAAAGAATTAAACTTCCACTTCTCCAGAAAATACTTCTTTTGCGGGCCCTGTCATCATCACAGATCCATTTTCTTTCCATTCAATATTTAGAGTTCCGCCGCGTAGATCAATCTGCACAGACCGCCCTGTCTTTCCATTTAAGATAGAAGCCACAGTCACTGCACAAGCCCCTGTACCGCAAGCTAAGGTCTCTCCGGCTCCTCTCTCCCAAGTCCTTTGGTAGAGATGGTCTTTTCCTCTGACGGACACAAATTCCACATTCACCCTTTTAGGAAACAGAGGATGATTTTCAATGAGTGGGCCAATTTCTCTGACGGGAAAGGCATCGGCATCATCCACATAAATCACACAATGTGGATTTCCCATACTAACAGCCGTAAAATGATATTGTTTACCTTGGACTTCGATCACTTGGTTGATGACTGCTTCATCACCTGGCCAGACGATAGGAACGAGAGATGGTTTTAGGATGGGTTCTCCCATATCCACGGTGACCATTTCTACTTTGCCCGTGGTGCCAGTTTTTAAATCGAGGGTGAGGACACCTTTCCCAGTTTCTATGGTAGGTTTTTGGTTTTTGGTAAGGCCATGATCAAAAACAAACTTTCCGACACAACGAACGCCATTCCCACACATCTCAGAGGAACTTCCATCCGAGTTATACATGTCCATTTGGAACTCACCCGTTTCTGAGTTACGGATAAAAATCACCCCATCACTACCGATTCCAAAATTACGGTCGGATAGTTTTTGGATTTGTTCGGGACTCAAGCGAATATCGTTTTTTGTGGCATCGATATACACGTAGTCATTTCCAATTCCTTCCATTTTGGTGAAGTTAATTTTCATCGGTTCCTCTCTTATCTCACCCCATGTTTTTTTTGCTATGGATGTTGGCAAGTCGGATCAAGGTTTTTGGTTTGACCCTTGTTCTCATCATTTAGACTGACCGATAGACCATGAAATCTTGTATCCTTTGCCAATCTTCCGAGTCAAAAACCGTATTCAATGAAAATGGAACCCCCATTTTAGAATGTAAAAACTGTGGTCATGTGTATTCTTCTTATGAACAAGAAGAACATTACGAAGGTTATTGGGACGGGGCAGAACAGACTTATGATTTAAAATGGTGGGATGATGCTCACCGAGCCGTGTATTCCGATTTTATTTCTACTTATTTAAAAAAAGACGAGGGGAACCTACTCGATGTAGGATGTGGGCTTGGATTTTTTGTGAAAGCAGTGCTCACCAAAAAACCAGGTTGGTCTGCTGTAGGTTATGAAATTTCCAAACAAGCTGTCAAATTTGCAAACGAACAAAATGGAATGAAAACTGTACATGCAGGCCTTGTGCAAGACTCAAAACTTCCCAAAGAAAGTTTTGATATCATCACTTTATGGGACGTGATCGAACACATTCCGAAACCCCATTCCTTACTCACTTATCTTCATGGACTTTTGAAACCCGGTGGGGTTCTTTTTTTACAAACTCCTAACTTTCCCATCCAACTAACCAAAGCCAATGTGAAGGTAAAACTCAAAGGGATGCAGGAAGGGGTTCATTATCTGGAAGCCAAAGACCACGTGAACAATTACAAAATGAAAACGCTTGCGGAACTTGGAAAACAATGTGGATTTACAAATCCGAAGTACAAAGTGCTTATGCCCATCCTTTCTGTATCGGGTAGCAAAAGTAAACTTGCCGTTTATTTTAAGTTAGGTTATTATTATCTTACCAAATTTATCTTTGCACTCAGTTTTGGAACCATTAACTGGAATAATACTTTATTTCTGACTCTTAAGAAGCCATAACTCGGCAAAGTTAAGAGCTGTAATCGTATTCGGTGCCTTCCAAACGGGTGCCGAAGATTCAAAAGGATATTCCTTCACCTCACTACCTTCATCCCACATTTCAGGAATATGAATGCTGGCAATTCCATGACGATTCGCACCGAGAACATCATCATCCCAATTGTCCCCAAGTAGAATACAATCCTCTGGATTTTCTTTCGAACGTTCCAAAACATAAGAAAAGAATTCCGTTGTGGGTTTTTCATGACCCACCTCTTCCGATGTGATGAGAGTAAAACGAAAGTGATCTGGCAAAAAGGAAGATACTTTTAATAATTGCGTACGTAAGGTTTCGTTGGTAGTTAAAAAAACAGGAAACTGATTTGATAAAGCCAATAGTTTGGGAAATAACTTTGTTTGGTAGGTTTCTTTCTTAGATTCATTTTTTAAATAAGAAAGGAAATGAAAATGGTATCTTTCTTCCATCCACAAAACATCAACGATGTCTTTGGTTTGGAATCCAGAGGATACGGATTCCTCCAACATCAATTTAAAACACAAAAGTCGCAACCGATTTGAACTATGGCCTATCAGTTGGTTTTTTACTTTTTTTCTCGCGGATTCGTACAAGGTAAGAAAATCACCACCTAACTTGCGATCCTTCCAATCCTTAGCACATTCGGTTATGGCAAACTCATATGCCTTTTTCGATGGTAAAAGGGTATTGTCCAAATCCAAAAACAAAGCCATATCAGAAAAGAAAACCACAGACGAACATCCTGTCAACGGTTTGGTTCTTTAATATTGGCTTGTAAGGGTGAGAAACTTCGGATAAACTATCGGTATGATTTCCCTATCTTCCATTTTGGCCGCTTTGTTTTTGACCCTTGGACTGATCCTCGCATCCTATGGAGTCTGGACTTGGTCCGATCCTATGTATACAAAGTCACTTGGGTGGAACCTGAATCTAATTTGGGGAGGGGTTGTTTTTTTTGTGGGGATTTTGTTTGGAATTGGGAACCGGATTTTTGCCCGATTCCCCAAAGAACCAAATCCTTAAACAGAAACTCTTTCGAGTACAAGAGAAAGGAATGGAATGAACGCCTCTAAAAGTTCTGGAAGTTCGTATTCCAAAATATCACCCGCATACACAATATCATTTTTTTCCATCGCAGATGCGATGTTAGAGAGTGTTTCATTCAATCTGGTGATCACTTCTGATAACTTTTTCTCATCAATCGAAAGCGACTGCCAATCCAATTCTGAATGGCGAGTTTGCACTGATACAAGCGCCGACATAAGCCCTGTTAGCCGTCCCACAGCATCATTCAAAATCTCAGACGCCAAATGATCTTTTCCTGATTGGAAGTTTTCATTCACTGCCATAAAGTCTTTGATCACTTTTTCTTTATCATCCACAAAACGAGAAATGATTTCAATCAATTCACTTTCGTCCATACGCATCACAGCAAGGCGAGTGCTAAGATCCAAAAGGAAAAGTTTTACATCACGAAGGTCTTCTAAAAAGGTTTCAATGGCTTTAGTGGAATCTAAAACTTCCGATCCATTTTGTAAGGACTCTAAAATTTCTTCGACGTTTTTTCCTTTCCCCATAGGTTGGATGAGGGTTAGGTTTAAATTTAGAATTTTAGTGGTAGTTTGGATCATGGAAATGATCCAAGGGATTCCTTCTTTTAAATCTTCGGTTTCTTTTTCCGTCAAAGAATCACGACCGACAAGAGTGGTTCCCACTTTGTCTACGTAGTTATCGACTTCCCAAAGGCTATCTTCAATGACATCTAATTCTTCACCCACAAATAAATCCAAACGTTCTGTTTCGTCTACACCCACAGCATTTAGATCAGAACGGTTCAGTTCTTTACCATTGACCGTGAAATGACGAAGATACTTTCCATTGGATTCAATCCATTTCTGAATTTCATCCAATACTTGGCCGAGGTTTGTTTCGCCATCGAGTTTAGTATCTAATTGTTGTTCGTTGATATAAATATTCATCATTCCCCACCGTTACCTCTAAACATATTATTCTGCAAATAATTACCCACTGATTTGTTTTTCCCTACACCTTGTTCCATGTAGAGAAACCGTTGTTTCAGTTTGGCTTCAAAACTAATGAGATGAGACTCATGTTCTTTAATTTTTTTATTGTTTCCTGCAACACTTTCTTCTAAAAGTTTTACTTTGCTTGTGACAATTCCAGAAGCATATTGATTGTAAGGTCTTAGGATTTCTAATAATCGAATTCCAACCCCTTCTTCCATCTTCGCATCGTTATTCGGGTCAGAGGCAAATAAATCACGAACCCCATCTGGGTTTTCAGAAAGGACGGAAACAAGTCTTTCTTGGTCGATTTGTAAAAGTCCATCTTGGATTTTTTCCCAGTTGGATCCTACAGCCCCAGTGGAAATTCCAATATCTGTGAGAACTTTAAATCCATTGTCTTTCGGAGCCGGATAGTAAGAGTTAGCTGTAGTTTTTAAAGAAGCGATGAGTCTCTGGATCGAATTTTCACCAGCAAGGATTCCTGATTTGGATTTGTTATCCCAAAAATCCTTGGAGATATCTGCGGCTTTGGAATCATCACTTTCTTTTTTATCAGAGATTCTTGCATTTTTTTCAACGGATATCACTTCCTTTGAAAACTTCATCAGTTCATTATACGCATCCACCCATTCTTTGATAAGAGCAGAACCCTTAGCATGATCCACATGGATCTTTAAAGTCACTGGTTTTTCTGTGACTTTGTGAACATTAAAAGAAATCCCTTCCAAAACATCCGCAATCGCATCGTTTGTTTCACGAGTGATTTCCACTCCATCAATTTTGATTTTAAGATCTTTCCCTTCTTGTAAAACCTTAACTGGTTCTGCAGTTCCCGGAGCGGGGGGTGTGACAAGAGTGACCGATTTGATAAGAACAGGGGTAGTCGCAGCATTTGATAAAATAATTGTTGTTAGATTTTTGTCCGCTGCATAATCACCCGCAGGGAAAATATATTTGGATTCTGTTTTGGAAATGGGGAGGAATTTGTTACGAACACTGCCCTCTTTTTCAAAACCAATCCCGAGCTCCATCACCGCAGGAGCTTCCCCAACGATTTCAATTTCTACAAAAGCTCTTTCTTTGATTTCCGTCACAGCAATTGGGACTGCAAACGCAGTGTCTGCTTTGATTGAAATTCCTTCTTCGGTTTGGAGCAACTTCTCCGTTTCTGTTTCCGATTTTTTAAACTTTGTCGGTTCCCATACCTTGGAGTTGAGTAAATCTAAAGATAATAATTGATTTGTATTTTCAAGACCTGCCTTGTTTTCCCCAACAAGACCCGCCAGTTTCAATATTCCATTAGGATCAGAAAACTGGAGTTCATTTTTTTTACCGGTCTTTACGGATGTGACAGTGAGAATAGAAGAGTCTTTATCAATTTTAATGAGAGAAGTTTCGGCAAGTCCCCCGGCCATATTTTTGATGGCTTGAGTGAGCTCAGGTAGTCCCCCACCAGGGAAAGTAACCGTTTCTTTGGACTTTCCAGAATAGATCGTAAAACTACCTTCTGGCAAACGGATGTCTGTATCAATGGCAACACCAGATAACTGATGTTTGCTTGCCATTTCGGTGATTTCTAGAGCTCGGTTTCCAGACTTAGCAGCACGAGAGGCTTCTCCGGTAATCACCCCTTCTTCCGAAGAAGAGACTGATTTGGTTGCAAAAGGAGCGGTAAAGGAAACAAGGGCTCGGGTTTTGGTTTGGAGGTTTGTGGTCAGGTTTTTTACCTCACCCCAAATTTGCATTTGTGCTTTGGCATACTCGTTTTCCGTTTCCCATCGCCTGATGGGTCTACGTTCGAGTTCGACCAGTTTTTTAACGATATCGTTTGTATTTTGCCCGGTCATCAAACCCGGCATGGTGTATGCTGGCATATCGTTTCAAATTCCTCTGAATCTAATGTCGTCGAATTCTACAAAAGGATTAGGAATTTACAGAATTTTTTCCTTCCCAAATCCTAGAATTATGACTGCTAGCCCTAAAGAAAAAATAGAACTGGGGAACCAAAATATCTTCTTCGACCGCGAACTTTCCTGGGTCGACTTCAACCACCGTGTCCTCGAAGAGTCCTTTGATAAAGAAAACCCACTCCTCGAACGCCTCAAATTCCTTTGTATCACAGAATCCAATTTGGACGAGTTTTTTATGGTCCGCGTGGCCGGACTCCTCAACCTAAAAAATGCAGGAATTGAAGAACGAAGCCTGAATGGGAAAAGGACTTCCGAAACCGTTGCCGAACTTTATTCCAAAGTGGGAGAATTTGTCAAAGGACAATATGAATCCTTAAATGAGATCCTCATTGAATTAAAAGAAAACAAAATCGTAGTGGTTCAAGACCCAAGTGAACTTGCCGGTGATGATATCCAATTTGTAAAAAATTATTACAAACGAGAAGTCTCTTCCATCCTCACTCCTCTTGCGATTGATCCATCCCATCCGTTCCCTCATATTCTGAATCGAACTTTGAATCTCGGAATCACTTTGTATTCGGATGATGATAAAAACAAAGCCAAAGAACTTTTTGCCATCGTTCAGGTGCCAAGTGTTCTACCTCGTTTTTTACAATTGCCACCGAATAAAGAAACCGATGTCAGAAGATACTTTCCACTAGAAGAAATCATCAAACTCCATTTAGGTGACCTTTTTTATGGAATGAATGTAAAACAAATTCATACCTTTAAAATTGTTCGTGATGCGGATATCTCCATCAACGAAGAACAAAACATCGGTGATCTTCTCACCACAATGAAAAACGAATTAAAAAATAGAATGTGGGGAGATGCGGTTCGATTGGATGTCCATTCGGGTGCGGGGCATATCAAAGAACTATTACGTGGGCTTTTAGAGTTGGAAGAATACCAAGTGATGGAAATCCCCACCTTACTTAGTTTAAACGATATGATGTTTTTCCAAGGTTTAGAAAAAACAAGTCACTTAAAGTATTCCTATCCCGTTCCTAAATCTGGATTCGCTGCTAAAAAAAGTGAATCAATTTTTTCTGAAATTCGTAAAAACGATCACCTCCTCCATCACCCTTACGAAAGTTTTAAATCCATTGAGGATATGTTAAAGATTGCAAGCCAAGATCCTAAAGTACTTGCGATCAAAATGACTTTGTATAGAACCTCGGGAGATTCACCCATCATTCAATTTTTAGGAGAAGCTGCAGAGAATGGAAAACAAGTTACCGTTCTTGTGGAACTCAAAGCAAGGTTTGACGAAGAAAGAAACATCCGTTGGGCCAAAAAACTAGAAGATAGTGGTGTGCACGTAGTTTATGGTGTGGTTGGTCTCAAAATCCATTGTAAGATGTTACTCATTGTACGCAGAGAAGATGATAAACTCAATCGTTATGTGCACTTAGGTACAGGAAATTATAACTCTACCACTGCCAGGTTTTACACTGACATAAGTCTATTTACAGCAAACCCTGAGATTACAGAAGATGTTGCGATTCTTTTTAATACCATCACAAGTTCTGGCAAAATGCCAAGGCTTTCTAAAATCTATGCTGCCCCCACTTTTTTAAAAGAAGAGTTTCTTCATCTCATTCAAAGAGAAACGGACAATGCAAAAAACGGTAAACAAGCACGAGTGATTTTTAAAATGAACTCGCTTGTGGATCCCGATGTGATTTTAAAACTCTATGAAGCCTCACAAGCTGGGGTTAAAATTGACCTGATTATACGTGGGATTTGTTGTCTAAGGCCCGGAATTCCAGGGGTTTCTGATCGTATCAGCGTTCGCTCCATAGTGGGACGATATTTAGAACACTCTAGGATTTATAGTTTTGAAAACGGCGGAAAACCAGAAGTCTATTTGGCTTCTGCAGATTGTATGCCAAGGAATTTCCTTCGCCGAATTGAAGTTATGTTCCCTATTTTACAAGACAAACACAGGAAAAGAATCGGGAAAATTTTAGAACTCCTACTACGTGACAATACACAAGCAAGGGTCCTGGAATCGGATGGATCTTACACACGTTTGACACCAGGGGATGATGATCCTGCGGTTAACTCACAAATTGATATGGTAGATATCTAAAGGATAGAAAATGGATTTTACAAAAACAAAAACTGACTTAGGCCAACTCATTGGCGATAAAAAGGTCATTCAAAAAAATGATGGAACCATGGATGAGGCTTTATTCAATTCTTATGGAACGGATAGAACCAAAGTGTATCCACCCAATTACCAAGTCCTTGTTTTTCCAGAATCAACAGAGGATGTCGCAGCCATTGTATCTTACGCTTACAAAAATGAGATTGCGGTCGTTCCTTCCGGGGGACGAACAGGATATGCCGGTGGTGCTGTTGCAAAAAATGGAGAGATTGTTGTTTCCTTATCCAAGATGGACAAGGTGTTTGATTTTGATCCCTTTCTTGGCACCTTACACGTACAAGCTGGGATGATTACAAAAAATCTTCACAAAGAAGCGGAAGAACGTGGGTTTTATTTTCCAGTAGATTTTGCTTCTACTGGATCCAGCCATATTGGTGGAAACATCGCTACCAATGCGGGAGGTGTTCGTGTGGTTCATTATGGTCTGATTCGGGACTGGGTTCTTGGTCTTACCGTTGTGAATGGAAAGGGAGAAGTTTACCGGTTCAATGGCGAAATTTTAAAAAACAATACAGGTTATGACCTCAAACACTTGTTTATTGGTTCAGAGGGAACACTCGGAATCATCACAGAGACTGTTGTCAAACTTACAAAACCTCCAAAAGACATTCGTGTCATTTTCCTTGCTGTTCCCGAATACAAAAACATTTTAGAAATCTTTCGAGAAACACATAACTTCGATTTACCTCTCCTTGCTTTTGAGTTTTTAACAGACTATTGTTTGGAAAAGGTGAAAGAACATTTGGGAGTTCCTGATCCATTCCAAACACCAAGCAAGTATTATGTGCTTATGGAGTTTGAGGTAAGTGGTGAGTCAGATGAAGAAAAACTCTACTCCATATTGGAATCGATTACGGAAAAAGAATTAATTACTGATGGGTCCATAGCCCAGAATTCACGCCAAAATGAAACCTTCTGGAAGTACAGAGAAGGGATTTCTGAATCCTTATCCCTTGCTTATACGGTTCACAAAAATGATATCTCTCTTCCACTACGGAATATGGAAGCTTTTTTAGATGAGATGACAGATTTACTCACATCAAAGTACCAAGGATTTCATATTGCACTTTTCGGACATATTGGTGACGGGAACCTTCACCTAAATATTGTTAAACCAAAGGATCTATCCGATGCTGAATTTTTTACCAAATGCAAACAAGTGGATCCCGAAATGTTCACCCTCATCCAAAAATTCAAAGGTTCGATTTCGGCAGAACACGGGATTGGTCTCTTAAAAAAGGATTATTTGAATTTTTCCAGGTCCGAGTCGGAAATTGAGACCATGCGGGCCATCAAATTGGCATTTGACCCCAAAGGAATTCTAAACCCAGGAAAAGTGCTGTAAATCTGAACAAAGGCAGGTCTGTCGATAAATCTGGTCGATCTGCCTATTTTATAGGCACCTATCTAAAAAAATGCTAGATTTTAATCAGGTACCGTCTAAAGTGTAATTATGTTCAGGAAAGTGGTAAAAATATTTGGGATTTCCCTACTCACCTTCACCCTGGGCAGCGCTTTTCTTTCAGAAGAAAATGTACTCGTTCGCACTCGTGGATCTAAGTCCAGCCGAGTGGGTGGAAAAAGCCAACTCTCAAGTTCACTTTCCATTTCGATTAGCAGATCTTCTTCTGAAGAAACTTCAGGTACAAAAGATTTAGAAGATGTACTTACATGGAGCGGAAAGGGGCAGTCTTCCTTTAGGACTTCTCTCCTAACACATAACAAAAATCACCATGTTTCTTTTATTTCTGGGCTTCTTGCCTCTCGTTACCTGAGTTTACCTCCACCCGTTTAACTCCTCTCTACCGCTTAAACCTGTGTCCCGTAAGGGACACAGGATGTTTTTATATTCTTAACATTTCCTATGATTTGTTTCTCATTTGCCAAAGACTCTTGTGACTGTTCCGGGGATATCCTGACTCTGGGCAGTCATTTTTTTGAAACATCCTACGTCACATTTCTTATATTCTAATCAATCTGATCAATGTATTCGATCCATTTGGAATATTAGAAATATTTTAGAATTGAGTATCTAGATCAAAATGAATGAGTGGACAAAATGACGGCAAACTGGTCGACAAAACTGATAGCATTCCTCTTAACGATAACCATTGGTTTTTCGTTAGATGATACGTCTGATACAGTTGCCGAGTATTTAGAAGCAAACCTCCACCAGATCAAAAAGTCTTATTCTGCTTCACTCGAAACACCAGAAGACACTTCTATTGATGATCCAGAAATCTCAGCCATTGATGATTCCGCGACAATAGGTCGTTCTAGAGCAGACTTTTTAGATTTTTTTAATGAAAGTAAATCCGATGTATTGTCGGAATCACTTTTAATTAGTTATGTTAATTTGATTTCAGAGGGAAATTACATTCCCAATTTACTCTCTTCCCTCCTTTTGAATATTCCTCCACCTCTTTCTTTCGTTTAATCTACTTCGGCATTTGCTGAATCCAAAAGTATACTCTCTCTTGATGATGGAGGCATACCTATGTTTTCTTTTTCTCTCAATCTTTGTTTGTTTGGTAATCTATGAGTTTTTATAACAGAATCGGTATCTACCTCTTTCTTGTGTTTTCTACCTCCTATCTATGGGGGGAGACTAGAGTAGCACAAGCAAGTGAAGCGCTTAAAAGGCAACTTTCAGATGAAAATCCAAGGTTTTCCTTGGGATCTAGTTTGTATCCTGATGACCAAAGGTTCGCGAAGGAAATTGATTTAGAGTCAGCAGAGACACTTCTCTGGAAAAATAACCTTCTACTCATTGCCTCTCGTTTTCAAATCGATGTAAAAAAGGCAGGGATTTTACAAGCAGGACTCTATGCAAATCCAAACATAGCCATTGACCAAAGTATTTTTGCTGAACCTACACAAAGGTATTTTGATACAACGAGGTCAGGGCAATCGGTAATCCAGATCCAACAAGTGTTTTTACTTGGTGGTAAAATTGACAAACGCGTGAAAGTCGCAGAACTCAATGCCAAAATCTCCGAACAAGATTTTTATGATTTAGCACGTGCTGTCATCACCAAACTAAGAAGAACGTTTTATACGATTTATTTTTATAAAAAGGCAGTTGTATTTTATGACCAAAGTATTGCCTCTATTGAAAAAACGGTAGATTCTTCGGAACTTGCCTACAAAAGAAGAGCCCTCCTCCAAGCAGAACATTTACGTTTAAAAGCCCTTTTATTCTTTTTGAAAAAAGAAAGAGAAGATCTGGCGATTAAGGTCTACGAAAAAGAAGCAGACCTAAAAGTCCTTTTGAATGATGATTTGTATCGCGATGCGAGAATAGAATTTAATCCTATCGTCAACGAAACTCAATTAGATATGATTGTGCCGAACCAAGTAAAGTTAGAAGATTTAGTCGAGATCGCACGAGAAAACAGACCAGATCTAAAAAAAGCCCTGCAAACATTACGTTTTGAAGAAGCCAATTTAGAACTCCAGTATGCAAACGCCATTCCTGATTTGTCATTTGGTCCTGTTTATAACCGTGGTGGTACTGCTTTCCAAAACTATTGGGGGGTCACAGCCCAGCTCAGCGTTCCACTCTTTGATAGAAACCAAGGAAATATCCAAGCCGCAGAAAAAGCCATTCTTGTCCGCAAACAAGAGTTAAAGAACAATATCCTCGAAGTAGAAAACGAAGTAGCCGTTGCCTACCAATCTGCAAGAATCAAAGACGCACTTTATAAACGTTTTAGCAACGCTTATATCAAAGATTATGGAAGTTTATCTTTAGATATGATTATGAGTTATGAAAAGAAATACATAACCATCTTAGAATTCGCAGACTTCTTTGAAACCTACCGTTCGAGTATTGTGGAGATGTTGAAACTCCAAACGGACCGAATGGAAGCCATTGAAAGTGTAAACTATTCCGTGGGTAAAGGAATCTTTATCCCTAAATCTGAAAACCAAACCAATCCTAAATCTGAGGAATAAAATGTTCATCACCTTAAAATCTCTAAACCAAAAAGCAAAAATCCTCCTAATTTCAGGAGTGGCAGTTGTAGTCATTGCAATCCTATTTTTGATTTTTTCCAAACCGGCAAAACCTGCCCCCAAACATCCTGAAAAAGCAGAAGTTTTTGACGGTGGCCTTCGCATTGTTTTTAAACCAAGTAGTCCAGGACTAGAAATTGTAAAATCAACAGCTATCGGAGGTGGTGGTGAGTTTGTAAGTTTGGAAGCACCAGCAAGGCTTATTGCATCCACTTCTCCTTCCGTAAGTAATGGATCTCGAATCATTCTCTTCGAATCAGCAGAGTTAAACGATCTTTATGTTGGTTATATCCATGCAAAAAACAAACTACACAGATCAAATAAAAACCTAAGCCGGATTAAAGATATGTTTGTTCACCGAGTTGCTACAGAAAAAGACTTAGTGGAATCAGAAACAGATTCTGGAAACGATGCAGCAGAACTTGCGGAATTTGAAGGAAAACTGAGAGCACAAGGTTTGAATCCAAGTGAACTCAGTACTGCGGGAAGTTTAAAAGCATGGATCATCACCGACGTTCCTGAATCCCAAATCTCCACCTTACGTAAGGGTAAAAAAGTAAAGGTCGTATTCGCATCCTTTCCAGATGAGGAATTTATCGGAACAGCAGAAGCGATTGGAGATAACGTAGATCCTCTTACAAGAACTGCAAAAATGAGGATCCTCGTTGTAAATGATAAATACAGATTAAAACCAGGTATGTTTGGAGTTGTGAAATTTCCAGAACAAACTGGTGGTGATAGTGTTGTCCTCCCTTATACAGCGATTGTCACGGTTGAAGGTAAAAATTATGTTTTTGTAGAAGAACAACCTTTAACATTCAAAAGGCGAGAGGTAGTATTGGGAATCTCTACAAAAGAAAGGGTCAATATTATCGAAGGTTTGACTCCAGGTGAGAAGGTAGCCATCCAAGGTTCCATTCTTTTGAAAGGTTTGAGTTTTGGTTTTTAATATGAAAAAACTGATCCTTCTATTCATAACCGTTTTTTTACTCGGATCTTCTTTGTTTGCACAAACCTCTCCTTATCCCAAAGATAAAGAAGGAAATGAAATCAAACCAGAATGGATACCAACTAAGTCTGACCAATCTGCCTTTGGCGAAGATGAAAAATTAAAAGCCGATAGTTTGGATGCCAAACGACTTCCAAAATCTACAAATTTTTGGGTTTATGGTGCATCGATTGGATCTCCAGCGAGTTTGAACTTCAATTTAGGATATTACTTCAAAGATGTCGTATTACGCGGATCAGGTGGAGCTTGGGGACCTCATTGGTATGGTGGGCAGGTAGATTTAGGGTATACATTCTGGAAAACACCTGTCATTGCCCATAGCATTTCCATTGTAGGTGGGTATTTTGAAGTAAATCCATTTGCACCGGAAGTGGGTCGTGGGGGACAATCCTCTTATCCGACTGGACTCAATATTCCTGGATACAACCGAAGAGATCCTTCACAAGAAGACCTACTCATTCGCTCCTACGTAAACTCCATTGATAGTAATGTGGGGACTTATTTAGAATATGAAAGCAGAGAAAGACAGAGAGTTCATCTATCACAGAGATACATCGGTATGACTTACGACTTTTTACTTGGAAACTTTTTTTTACAAGTAGGTGGTGGGGTCGGACAAGGTGACTACAAAAACCCACAGTTATTACTACAGATGGGTTACCTCTTCAATACGAGGGAATATCATGATTAAAGATTTTATAGAAACAGCACTTAAAAACCGTATCACCACACTCGTTGCGGCAGCCGTTGCCGTACTTTTTGGACTCTGGGCATGGATTGACATTCGCAAAGAAGCTTATTCCGATATTGCCGACACACAAGTTCGCCTGATTGCAAAATTTCCAGGTAAAGCCGCCGTAGAAGTTGAAGAAAGAGTCACACTTCCCATTGAACGGGTGCTAAATGCCATCCCGAAAGTAGCAGTAAGAAGATCCAGAACCATCAATGGTTTGGTTGTATTCCAATTTGTTTTTGAAGATGGAACCGATGATTATTTCGCTCGGATGCGGCTTATGGAACGTGTTGCCGATGCAGACATTCCAGAAGATGTACATCCAGCACTTGGACCTATGAGTTCACCAGTGGGTGAGATCTATCGTTATGTAGTGGAATCATCAGAAAACCATACACCCATGGAGCTACGAACCATCCAAGATTGGATTGTAATGCCAAAGATGTTACAAATTCCGGGTATAGCCGATGTTGTGACATTTGGTGGACTTCCTAAACAGTATCATGTGGTCACTTCCCCTGATAAGTTAATTCGTTTCAAATTAACTATTGGGGATGTGATTAAAGCCATTCAAGAGAACAACTTAAACACTGGAGGAAACTTACTTCTCCAAGGAGAACAAGGTTTTCCAATTCGTTCTCTCGGTGCCATCAGAGATCCGAAACACATTGAAAACATTGTAGTCAAAACGGTAAATGGGGTTCCGGTTTTTATTCGAGACTTAGGTTCTGTTGAAATTTCTCATCCCATCCCCAGTGGGGTTTTAGGTTATACCATACAAAATGATGAGGAAGGTCTGATTGATGTAGATTCGTCTGTTCAAGGTTTGGTGGCCATGCGTCGTTGGGGAGACCCGAACGAAATGGGAGAAAGGATTCGTGAGAAGGTAAAAGAAATCAACGAAAACTATCTTCCCAAAGGTGTACAACTTCGAAATACTTATGATAGAACCGACTTAGTAAACTATACTCTTCGCACGATTGGTAAAACATTAGTGGAAGGTGTCGTTGTCGTTAGTTTGGTATTGATTTTCTTTATTGGAAGTGTACGTGCCTCCCTTGTCGTAGTAGCAACCATTCCATTTGCGATGTTGTTTGCGTTCTTGTTAATGAATATGACGGGGATTCCGGCAAGTTTACTTTCGTTAGGCGCCATCGACTTTGGTATCATTGTGGATGGGGCCGTCATCATGGTGGAAAATATCATGAGAAGATACCGGGATGCAACTCCCGAAGAAAAATCACATGGTATCCTAGCATTTACACGGGACGCAGCATCGGAAGTAGGAACAGAAATCCTATTTTCGATTTTAATCATTATTTTAGCCTATCTGCCTATTTTCTCTTTTGAAAGGATCGAAGGTCGTTTGTTCAAACCGATGGCCTTTACCATCTCCTTTGCGATCTTAGGTGCGTTAATTTTTGCGATGGCAGTGATTCCTGTACTCATGTCCATCATCTACAAAACTTATTTTGAATCAAAAAATCCGGGACCTATTGAATGGCATAACCCGGTTTATGATTGGATTGAAGTACGTTACAAACGAATCATCGAGTTCATTGTCGATAGATCGCGTAAAGCTGTAAAATACACATTCAGTGTAGTGACCATTTTTCTTGCTATCGGTATGTTCTCACTTGGAACAGAATTCCTTCCGGAGATGGACGAGGGTGGATTTAACATTCGTATCTTCTTTCCCGTTGGTATTTCCTTACCGGAAGCAAGAAAGTTTATGCCAAAAATCCGCCAAACTGTTTATAAAAATGAACAAGTGAGTGTGGTGATTTCTCAGTTAGGACGAAACGATGATGGAACCGATCCACTTCCACCAAACCGATTAGAGGTTCTGATTGGTTTGAAAGACTATAGTAAATGGAAAGAAAAAATCACCAAACAAGAGTTACTCATGAGGATGAGAAATGATTTAGAAGCAACACTTCCAGGTGCCCGAGTCAGTTTCTCTCAGCCAATTATGGATAACCTATCGGAAGCCATTATGGGTACCATTGCCGATTTAGCTGTCTTTGTCTCCGGTAACGATTTAAAAATCATGCGAGGGATCGGAAACGAAGTTCTCGAAGAAATCAAGGAAATGAAAGGGGCAAGTGAATTCGGTATTGAACAAGAAGCAGAAAGCCCTCAGCTAACCATCAGTATCAATAGGGAAGCTGCCGCACGATTTGGAATCAACGTCATTGACATCCAACAGATGATTGAAGCTGCCATAGGAATGCAACGAGTGAGTACGCTATACGAAGGCCCTTCTGATATTCCTCCAAAAACTCCAGCTCGATTTGGGATTGTTGTTCGATTTTCGAAAGAATATCGGGCGTCGAAACAAGCCATCGAAAACATGCCGATCATTTCACCGAAAGGAGAAAGGATTCCTTTATCACAATTGGCTGATATTGAAGTGATTGATGGACCAACTATGATTTTTCGACAAGAGGGTCGCCGAGTAGTCACTGTTCGAACAAACATTCGTGGTCGTGACCAAGGAGGATTTGTTTCTGAACTCCAAAAACGAGTGAAGAAAAAAATCAAACTTCCTGACGGATATGAAATTCGGTTTGGGGGACAATATGAAAACCTATCACGCGTTGGTAAAAAGTTAGCTCTTGTTATACCAATTACGATTCTCATCATTTTCGGTGTCCTCTATATGTTGTATAGAAACCTCAAGTATGTATACGTGGCGTTGGCTTGTATACCACTCTCACTCCTTGGAGGAATCTATGCACTTCTAATGAGAGGTTACTATTTCAACGTATCCGGTGGTGTGGGTTTTATCTCGCTTTTTGGAATTGCAACAATGGCCGGAGTATTGTTTGTTTCCAGAACCAACCACTTATTAATCGAAGAGCCGGACATTACCACAAAGGCCGCTGTGAAAAAAGCTGCTGTAATCCAGTTACGTCCCATGCTTATGACCATGTTACTTGCGTTACTTGGTCTAATCCCAGCGACTTTGGGAACGGGAGTGGGATCGGACGTTCAAAGACCACTTGCTACCGTAATCGTAGGTGGATTGTTCTCTGCAATGTGTCTAGTACTCACCATCCTCCCTTCTCTCTACTTAGTAGTTGTGGGCGAAAGAAAACCAAATGCAAAGGAACTGGAAGAGATGAGCCATAAAAAACACATCCCTTTCCTTGACTTTGTCACTGAACTTAGTGAAGAACCTTTGGAAGAAGATGATGACGAGGATGAAGCCCCTAGGAAAAAGAAAAAACCGGCAAAGAAAAAAAAGAAAACCTAAAGCCTTTTAATCAATAAAGAAACTTAATGTTTCCCAATTCTCCTACCTTGAACTCCAAACCAGTATAGTGGTTTGGAGTTTTTTCTTAAAACTGTTAATAACGAACGGAAGCTGCCACAACGAACAAACGTTCTATGCGAGTGTGTTTATTTTTATCTGTTTCAAAAACAGGATCCATAGATTCTCTTTGGATCATTTCGAAACGAATCATACCAGGGTTCCAATGTAATAAATCAAACGTGACTGTGTAACCATTGGTCATAAATCCATTTCTTGTATAGGTTGTAGCCATTACTTGTTTTGGATCATAAAATCTTTCTACACGAAAGCTCAACCTATAAAGATCATCATATCTAAAACTTACCCAAAAAGTTCCATGATACCATTGGTTGTATACTCTCGACTCCCGATTGGTATAAATTCCAAGAGTGGGATTGATTTCTTTCCACCAAGGTTCATATTGAAATGATTCTTTGGCTCTTTGTGCCCCAACATCACTAGACAAAGCAAAGGACAACCAATCCAAGGCCTTCCATTCTAAAATTGTATTATTATAAAGTCTTGTTTGTTTTCGTTCATAATCAGGAGCTTCATTCCCAACAAATTGATTTGCTGTAATTGTAAAATTAGGTGCCAAAAAAAACTTAAACTGAGTTCCGAGAGATTTATCTTTGTTTTGATCTGTAATGTTTTGCCAACCATTCATCACATGGAATTGAAACTGAAATTTGTCTGTGAACTTAGTTGTGAGGCGAACACCCGAAGAATAATAGGGAACGTAATCTAGAGCCAAGGCCCGAGTATAATTCCAGTTATCTGAAGAAATCCATGATTCATGCCCAATATGTCCAAAATAGATTCCCGCATCTACCCAAGTGTCTTTTGCCAATTTAAAACCAACATAGGCCTCTTGAATGTGTTTTACCGAATTTTGATTGGAACTGACATCCCTACTCGCTTCAGATGCATAATTTGTATTTACCGATGTTCCAAACTGAAAAGCCAACCGTCCTCTAATTTTCTCTTCCTGCCATTTTGCATCAACAAATCCTAAGTTGATATTAAACTCATCATTACGCACTGCTTGCGTTGTGTATTGACGTTCTTTTGATAGAGGGTGATTTGCATTATGCGAATAATAAGTATCTACAAAGGCACCAAACTTCAAACTAGCGGGAAGCGGATTGGCCGGTGGTGAAGTTACAGTTTCCTCTTTCTTCTGTTGGCTCAGGTCCTCGGCATTTAATGCGGAAAAACAAAGAGACAAACTACATAGAAGGATTGAAGATTTAAAAAATCCTAATTTTGTCATACGATTTGCTCCGCAAAACCGGAGCAAATGATCATTTTACTTTTTTAATAACGCTTTGATTTCTTTAGGAAAACCGAGCAGGTCTTCTGGAATAGGGATGAGTTTTTTTCTATATTTAGCTTTGTATTCTTTTTTAAATTTTGTGTGGCAGGACTTACAAGTTTCATCTGGTTTTCCCACTGCCAATTTAGCATCAATGATTTCTTTCCATTCTGACTTTTGGTCTTCAGGTGCCATATCTGGAACCTTTTCTAATATTTTGTTGAGATAGTCTGCATTATCTTTTTTGTCATACAATTTCGTCGCCGGTTTTGTATAGTCTTCCATAAAATCATGAAGATTCATTTCGACAGAAGCATTGGCTTTTTTTTCCGCATTCAGTACAAATCCGAGTGCCGACAGAAACAATAGTAAACTCAAGATCATTCTCAATTTCATAATTACCTTCCCTTATAAATCTTAAAGACCTGAGAGATGAGAATCAAGTCTGTTTTTTCGAAGTATCGTCTCTCCAAGTCCGAATTTTTTTACCGATTCCAAATTCACTCGCCCAGTATATTCATCTTCGTAACTTCCAAGAGATTGGATAAACTCTGAATCCATGCCGGCAAGTGATCTTGTTTCTGGAAGGTAAAGATATCCTTTGGCACGTCTAGGTGTAAAAGGAAATTGGATCAATGACCTATAATGATCCCAATGGTTCTTATTTTCGGGAAGTGAACGTTCAAAAGCACGAAGTCCTCTTTTTACATGTTTCACTTCGTCTTCAAATATCGTAAGCATGATATCAGATGTTAGCTGATCTCCAAAATAAGAAAAAACTTGTGCATATACTTGTGCATAATCTAAGTTTGCACCTTCAAAAGAAATAGACATCACTGCAGAAAAGGATTCTAAACTACCAAATTGTCCTAACTGTTTCCAGAATATATAATTTAGAGGGATGTCACCAAAATCGACTCCAAACTCTCTCATACGTTGCAAATACAATTTTAAATGAGTTTGTTCCTCTTCGATTGTTTTTAAGAATCCATTGCGGATGAATTTAGGTGCCGAAGGAAAAGCAAGTAAAGCCCAAGCAAATAACTCAATTGCCATAAGTTCATGATTGGCAAAATGATGGAGGCTTAGACCCCGGTTGGATTCTAAATTGAGATGTTCCAAACGAGGGATTTTAACTTTTTTATCGGAGAATTGGAGTTTAAGCGAACGCCCCGGTGTTTCGATCCGCAAAGTAGTCAAATCCGTTTCCTCCTCCCAATGGCGGCTCGGAGGCAAAAGTTTATCCTCTAAGTTTGGAGCAAGTAACAAATGTTTTGCGTATTCGGAGACTTTCATTTCAATGATGACTTCTAAAAAGGAATTTACAAAAGGACAAATCAATTAGGATATAAATCCAAATTCAATGAGTGCACTTAAAACTAAAAGTACGAATTTTTATGATTCCGTCTATGCGGTCGTAAAAAAGATTCCCAAGGGAAAGGTAACCACCTATGGTCATATCGCATTACTACTGGGAAGTCCTAGAGCCGCAAGGGCTGTCGGATATGCTTTAAACGCACTCAAAAAAGATATGGAACAAAAAATCCCCTGGCAACGAGTGATCAATGCCCAAGGTAGAATTTCATTTCGAGGTGATGGTTTCCGTGCCTCCTTGCAGAAAAAAATCCTACAATCGGAAGGTGTTATCTTTGATTTAAACGATGATACATTGAATTTTGACAAGTACGGATGGTTTCCATAATATGAAAAAAGATTTCCCCATTACCTTAACAATTGCCGGTTCCGATTCAGGTGGTGGTGCTGGCGTCCAAGCGGATCTAAAAACATTTTCATCCCTCGCATCCTTTGGAACCACAGTCTTTACTTGTTTAACTGCTCAAAATCCCGATGGAGTGAGTGATATTTTTGAAATTTCACCAGACTTCGTCTCAGCACAACTGAAAGCAGTCGCAGGATACTTTCCTATCAAAGCAGCAAAAACAGGAATGTTATATTCTGCAAATATCATCCAAACTGTTGCTGAATTTTTTTACGAAAACCCTGAGATAAAGCTAGTTGTTGACCCAGTGATGGTAGCAACAAGTGGCGCCAAACTTTTAAAAGACGATGCCATCCAATCTTTAAACAAAGATCTACTACCACTTGCAAAGCTAATTACACCTAATCTGGATGAGGCGTCACTACTTTTAGGTGAAAAAATTCACCTTTACGACCAATTGGTTCCTATGGCAGAAAAGTTATTCCAAAAATATAAAGTTCCTGTACTTTTGAAGGGAGGGCATTTACAAAACGCAACGGAAGCAACTGATGTTTTGTTCGATGGCAAATCATCTTATATTTTCTCTAAACCTTTCTTAAAAGGAAAAAATACCCACGGAACTGGCTGTACCTATTCCGCCGCAATTACAAGTTTTCTCGCCCATGGAAAAAACTTACCCGAAGCAATCGGTTCAGCAAAAGAGTATCTTCACCTAACGCTAGAAGATGAGATCAAAACCGGTCCCATCCACCATTTGAATCATTTCCCAGAACCAATCAACTGAACTTAAATTTAATATTCGATATTGAGTTCTTTGATTTTTTTATCCAAAGTATTTCGGTTGATTCCCAAAAACTTTGCCACCCTGGTTTTGGTGTAACGAAACTTTTTCATTGCGTATTGAATCAGCCTTGATTCTACTTCGCTCACAACAATTTCCATAGCTCGACCATCAAGGCCATCCAATTGCCCCGGTGTCAACCTTCCAGATCCTAAATCCAAAGGTTCAGCACCAGATATAGGTTCCACATGATTCGATTGAGTGACTTCGGTAGTATGTTCCGGCAAATCCTCTAAACTAGCGAGGATGTCGGAGAAATCTTCTTCAGTAAGTATTTCTTCTTGAGCAAGGACTACAGCTCTTTCGATCACATTTTCCAACTCACGAACGTTACCTGGCCAGCGGTATTTTAATAAGAGTTTGGATGCTTCTCTTGAGATCCCTTTAATTACTTTATTATTATCTTTCGTGTATTTTTCCAAAAAGTGATTCATTAGGAGTGGAATGTCTTCTACTCGATCACGTAACGGAGGTGTATTGATTTTCACAACATTCAATCGATAAAAGAGGTCGGCCCTGAATTTTTTCTCAGAGACCAGTTGTTCCAATTCTGCATTGGTTGCTGCAATGATTCTTACATCAACTTTTTTAGCCTTTACAGAACCAATCGCTTCGATCTCTCTCTCTTGCAAAACACGAAGTAATTTAGATTGTAGGTTTAAATCCATTTCACCGATTTCATCTAGAAAAATAGTTCCCGTATCCGCCAATTCAAACTTTCCTTTTTTATCAGTAACCGCACCGGTAAAGGATCCTTTTTTATGACCAAAAAGTTCGCTTTCCAGTAAGTTTTCAGGAATGGCTGCACAGTTGATTTTGATAAATGGATTTTCGGAACGAGAACTATTATAGTGAATTGCATTGGCAATCATCTCTTTTCCTGTTCCTGATTCTCCTGTGATTAAAACCGAAGCTCTTGAATCGGCAACCAGTTGGATTTTTTCAAACATCTTCTCCATACTCGCTGCTTTTCCAATCAGAGATCCAAACTTATATTTATTCTTTAGTTCTCTTTTGAGTTGGATATTTTCACGAGAAATCTCTTTTTTGGCTTCTTCTACCAAATTTTGGATTTTGATCGATTGAGAGATAATGGATGCGACCACTTGCAAAAAGTCTAAATAAGATTTTAAATCTGTATGTTTGTTTTGAACTATAAATGCATTCACAACACCTAACATAGTTTGTTCACTTAATATCGGCGCACATAACAAACTCACATTATGTGGATCATGTTTAAAATGTGATAAATAACCAACACGATTCAGAAAGTCGGGATGACTTGCGACTGATTCGATGATAATTGGCTCCCCAGATTCATATACTTTTCCAGTGATACCTTCACCTGGTTGGTAACTTCCTTTGTCAATTTCTTCTGGCGAAAGACCCGATGCCGCAACAATGCGAAGTAAACCTTCTTCTTTATTAAATAAAACAATGCTTCCTTTTTCCAATCGAAGCGATTTTTCCATAGTGACCATAATCGAATCAAAAACTTCATTCTGATCCAATGTGGAACTGACCACTTTTGAAATCTCAATGAGTGTTGCTTGAATTTTTGTTCTTTGTTCCAAACTACGAATGGTTTGTAGATTTTTAAAAATTTGCCCTGCTTGGTTTGCCAGTACGCTGACTATTTCTAACATCTCTGCGGTAAATGCATTCAAACGATTTGAATCAAGTGAGATAACTCCTATGATATCATCCTCCATAATCATTGGAGCAACTAACTCAGATTTAATCTCTTCTTTTACCTGAATGTAGTCTGGATCTTTTGAAACATCATTCACCAGTTTTGCTTTCCCAGTAGAGGCAGCCATCCCAGTGATCCCTTGCCCAATTTTTAACTTGGTCTCCCTGAGTAGTTGTTGGTTCATCCCCCGAGAGGTGACTGCATCCAAAACACCCAGTTTTTCATCGATGAGCATCAGCGATCCCGATTCCACCCCGCAGATTTGTATGCATCGGTCCAAAATGAGTTCTAATAGCCCGTCCGGGTCTTGAGTGGAATTCATAGCAGTTGCTACTTCATGGATGGATTGGATGGGATTAAATTTTTTCACGCTCATAGTTCTTGCTCTTTAGTATTACGCTCTGCCTCGAAAGAATACAGAAGGACCTTGCTGGTGACCAAAACAGTATGCCTATTTATTGAACAAATAAACCATTTTTTAATCATAACTACCGACATCCTTCCGATTTCTGCAGAAAAAACAACTTTTGCTTATAGATTAAGCATGAATCGTACCAGGTTTCTCGGATCTGCAGGAAATTCTTGTAGCTAATGAAAAAAGAAATCAAATACCTTGGCTTAGGATGCACCGAGAGCTCACCGACGACCGAATCTGTTTGCTCTGCGCGGAACCCCAACTCCCCAATGGGATTACCAAAAATGGAAGGTTCTTCTGCCAAACCTGTGATCGGGAATGGATTTTAGAAAAACGAAAAATCGCACGGATTGGGAAAAACATCCTCAGCTCCCAAGAGAAAACTGAATTCCTCTTGGACAATCTTTCCCTGTTTAACTCCTCCATGGGATTGGAGGAATTGATGCAAAGGTTTACCGAACTTATCTCTATTCGTTTGAAGCGCGATAAAATTGCAATATTCATCACCAATCTAGAGTTAGGTGAAATTAAATTAGCCTACTATTCAAGTCGGCAAAAAACCTTACAAAGAGCCATCAAACGAATTACTTTGGATTATGATTTGAGTTATGGAGTTTTGATTGAAGCGATGGCAAAAGGGGAACCTTGTTTTTATAAATTTTCAGAACAAAGCCATCCATTTTACGAATTTTATTCTAAACTCACTGGAACAAAATCGCAATTAGTTATTCCCATTCTTTATGCCAACACAGCGGTAGGAATGGTCACCATTGATTACGAAGAAGAAGATTCTTCTGACTTTATTGAAGACCAGGAGATTTTGCAACTTGTGGTTGGTCAATTTGCTGTATCACTGCGAAATTCCCTTTTGTTTTCTAAATCAGAAAACCAATCCAAAAATTTTCAAAGTTTGCATACTGCTGCCTTAACTCTCAGCCAACTTTATTTAAACAATCATGATGAAATGATTCGGATGATTCTTTTAACTCTTTCAGGCATTGTGGAATCCTCTTTGACCTGTCTCATAGAAAGAACGATTGAGTCGTCCAAAGCAAAAATATTTAAACTTTATAGGGATTTAGAAAACTACCAAATTCATACAAAAACTGAAACCATCGATTTAGAAAATATTACTTCTCTATTACAAACCAAAGAAACCATTACCATCGATCCAATCACCAATCCAAACTTGGCAGCTCTTGGTATCGAAGGTAAAGAATCTATGGTTTTTCCACTCACTTTGGAAAATGGAACTGCTTGCGTTTTTATTCTCACCAAACAAGAGAATCGTTTTCCACAAGATGAAATCGAAGCGCTCAATGCTTTTGTTTCTTTAGCTAGAATCACTATGGAAAATTCCAATTTATACCAAAATCTTTCGAATAAAGAAAGGTTAGAAAAAGAAATTGAAATTGCAAAAGAAATCCAAAGTACTCTCTTACCTAGAAAAGCTCCAGAAGCAGAAGGATTTTCCTTTGGTGGCTTTATGGTTCCGGCTCGTGGGATTGGAGGTGATTATTATGATTTCATACTTTCACCTAATAGAAACGAGTTGTTTATCTGTATCGGGGATGTCAGTGGTAAGGGAGTGGCCGCAGGCCTTGTTATGGCAACAGTCAGAACCATACTTCATTCCCTTGTCCGAGTGAAAGATTCGCCTTGGGAGATTCTAAACGACATTAATAGTTACCTTTATACTAGTTACAAGGAAGCTATCACTCCACGTTTTATGAGTATGATTTTACTGCGCTGGAATCTCATTACTGGAGAGGTACAATTCTCTGGTGCTGGTCATGGAAACTTTTACCATTATCATGCAGATTCTAAATCACTCTCTGTCATCGAAACAGAAGGTGTGATCCTTGGAATCCAACCTGATATTTCCTCCTTTCGGAATGAATCCAAATTGCGATTTGATTCGGGTGACACCATTTTATTGTACACAGATGGAGTCACAGAAGCGCGAAACTCGCTAGAATCCCAGTTTGGAGAGTCCCAACTCAAATCTAGTTTTCTTTCGTTTATCCCACTAGAACCAAAAAACATTCTAGAGAAAATCTATTCAGAACTAAAAGAATTTGTCAAAGAACAGGAACAACACGATGATATCACTATGGTGGCAGTAAGGAAGATATGATCCCGGAAATTCCCGCTCCAATCGCAAAACTGTTTGAAATGGCCCTAAGTCGCATGGGGAGCCGGATTGCAACAACCTGGGTAGAAAACAAAACCCAGTTTCTCATCTCATATTCTGGCGGAAAAGATTCATCCCTTTTGGTTTTGTTTTTTAAATATCTTAAGGATACTTACCAAATCCAATCACCCACATTATTTTATTTATCTCATGGGATTCGTTCCATCGAAACAGAAGAAAAAGAATTACTCCAGTTTTTAGAATCTACTCAGTTCCCTTTTCATTTTGTAAAAAAAAAATCCCAAATCTTTCTCTCAAACTAAAAAAAGGATTAGAGGAAACGGGAAGACTCGTTCGTTACCACGAACTTAAAAAAATTACCGATAAAATTTCAGCAGTAATCCTTACCGGTCATCATTGTAAAGATTATACAGAGTCCATTTTTTTACATCTAACAAGAGGAGGTGGAAAAAAAGCTTTTTATACGCTCCCTCCTTTTGATGGGGAACGATTTTTACCTTTAGTCTTTTTTGAAGATAGGGAATTAGAATTACTCTATGACTTTATAACCAACAATATGAAGATCTTTGAAGACGAATCCAACAAAGATCCCAGTTTCAAACGTAATCGAATTCGTATGGACTTACTTCCTATATTAGAAAAAGAAAATTGGAACTTTCATAAAACCTATTGGAATTTTCATGATCGTTCTCAACTCAATTTACAATTTGATTTAAAAAAGGTATCCACCTCCAAACAAGAACCACATATCTTTCGTATCCCACACGAAACTTGGACTAGTCTCAATTTATCCGCCAAAAAAGATCTGATTGATTTTCATTTAAAGTTACTTGGCCACTATCCTTTATACAAATCGGGATTTGATAATTTCCATCTCCAATCGGAAGGGGAAAGGGCATTTTTAGAAAATAAAAACTGTTTTCTATACAAATCGAAGTTTGGTGATCTTTTTATCATTGATAAAAAGTCTCCAGCTTTTAAAAAAGCAGTTTCTTCACGAGATGGATCCTATTTAAATATTGAATGGAATCAAAACAGATTCAGACTTTCCGATCCAGAAGAAAAATACAGCCTTGGATCTTGGCATCATGGTCAAAAAATTCAAATCCGCTCTGGGAATAAGGAAATTTCCGAATGTATGCGGGAAAATGGAATCCCGTTTTTCCTAAGAACCTATATTCCCATCCTTTATTTTGAAGGGGAACCCATTCAAATTTTGTTTTCTCTCTTTTCGAAAAGCGAAAAGAATTATCCCAAACGAATCTATCTGGAAAGGTGAACTAGATGCATAAGTACTCAAAAGAAATTCCCTTCCCGGAAACTAAGTTCTTCACTTCCATCGCCAATCTAAGCGAAAAAGAAGAGTTAGATTCCATTCCTTCTATCGCTTTTATGGGAAGGTCCAATTCAGGAAAATCAAGTTTACTCAACGCTCTTTCAAACCACAGAGGACTCGCAAAAGTTTCGAGAACACCTGGGAAAACGAAACTCATAAATATTTTCAGAACAAAAGAAGGATTTAATCTTGTCGACTTACCAGGGTTTGGTTATTCAAAAGCCTCTCATAAGGAACACAAAGATATGATGAAACTTTTGGAAGGTTTCCTAAATACTTGGCAAAATTTGAAAATTCTATTTATCCTTTGTGATTCACAAAGAGAATTTCCAGAAGAAGAACTTTCTACGATTGAAGTTGCCATGGAGAAAAAAATCAAACCCGTGGTGGTCCGGACAAAAATAGATAAACTAAATCAAAGTGAACAACACCGAGTTCGTACAGAAATGGAATCAGCAATGAATGAAATTGGAATTCCGTTTCGAGTATTTTATCTTTCAGCTACGACAGGAAGGGGTGTGGGAGAGTTACGTGAGTTTATAGTAGAAAATATGATAGATCAAACAAAGGTGTCTAAGTAATTACCTGAATTAGATTCGGTTTGAATGTTCATCATTCCAAACAAATTAGAAGTCATCATTTTTCGAAAGTCTGTGAGTAGAGCAAACGTTTCTTTCAATTGTTCTTTGACTCGGATCAGTCTCACTTCTTCTTCCAAACGTTTTTTTTCTGATTCAATTTCTTTCAATTGTTCTGCCGAATGAACATCCGATGATGACTTTTTTGTTTTTTCAGATTCAAGTCGAGTTTCGAGTTCTTTAATTTTAGATTCCAATTCTTTTTCATGAGATTTTTGCATTAACTCCTTGGGATTTAATTTGGTTTTATCTTTCGAATTGGGTTTTTTATCTTCATCCTCTTTCAACTGAAAAAGATCCTTTAGGGACTTCCCATCTGAGTAAGGAGTCAGTGCGGGATCTTCTTCCGATTTCGCTTTTGGGCGAGTGACTGCATGAGTTTCCCCGCTCACAGCTACCATTCGACCATCTCGGAGCTCATAATTGATTTTTACTTGGACAGATTGTACATCTCGCCCTTCACGGAAGGCTTCGTTTTTGAACTCGGCTGCATGTCCGAGTTCATGCGAAATGACATGTAAGGCTGAGAGGGATTCTGGGGCACTTTCCAATTGTCCATGACCGGCATAGTTCACCCGGCGATCTTTTAAAAGATCTACATTCATACGGCTGAATGGAGACTCGTCAATTCTCATGGAAACCTCACCACCTAATGGGTACTTCGGTTTGTTATCAGAAAATATTAGTAGGAAATTGGTTTTTTGAAAAGCGAAAACTCTCCTGAAAGATCAGGAGAGTGGGAGAAAATCTTTAAATCGAGTGTTTATGGGCCCGTTCGCACACAACGGACATAATTCCTTTGTGTTTTTACAACGGATCGTTGGACTCCATACGATTGTCTCTCAAAGGAAATGGCAAATGCAGTTTCCCCTGGGATGTCATCGCTGTTAGACCAAGCAGTCCAATAATCTTCTTCCTGAGTGGAAGGGAAAAATTGGAGGGTGGCTGCCCTACCTGGAATCACCAACCTTTGGTATTCTAACACAGTGGGAACTCGCCATGTAGCGCCTAAATAATTGCTATTCTGACAAGCGCCATACAACTCACTCGATCCAGTCACCGCAATAGACGAAAAACCTTGTAACAATTGTGGGTACGAAACCGAATTACAAGCGTGTGTTTTCGAATCACAGAAAGCAACTTGAGCGGCTCCCGCCCGTGCAGAATCATACGGATTGAAAATAGAACCTTGAGGTGCTCCTAAACAATCGTTAAATCCTGAACGATACACTTGACCATGTGTACATTTTTGCCAAACTAAATTGGCCACAGTGTCCGTGATGGTTCCATTTCCGTTGTCTCTGAGACTTTGGTTTGCAAGGATCCCCGCGATCAGTTGGTTGGTTTCTTCCGGGCTTAAACCGTAGATATCCTCTACAGGTTTCATTTCACAGTTCATGAAAAAAGATAAGACCAAAAGAGCGAAACAATATTGAATTACTTTCATAAGCTCTGCTCTCCTAAAAAATATGGTTAAAGTTAATGAATGTTTGTCTATCTTCATTCGAAATCGCATGATCAAAATAGATAACAGTTGCTTGGTTCCAAGGAATTCGTAGACCGATACCTCTAGAGTGTTTGTAGTTCTTTAGGTTCGCATCTTCTGTGCGATCCCATACTCGCCCCACATCATAAAATGGAACCAATTGAAAGTCAAAGTGTTGTCCACCAAATTCTGCTTCTGCAAACTTCCAACGAATTTCAAAGTTAGCAAATGCCATGGTTTGACCGACGAAACGATCTTGTTTATAACCGCGAATCGTAGTCCTACCACCAAGACCGGATTGGTTGGTTTCCGTTCCCCACATATTTCTGTATTCGTAAAACGGCGCATCCCCATTGGTTTGAATCATTGTTCCCCGAGCTGCCAGAACAAACTTTTCCAAAATCTCTGGAGGTTTGCTAGTGAACCATTGGACGGGACTGATGAAAATACGTCCTGATACCAAGTTTTTATTGAATTCAGATGTTGATCCAATGGCTTTTGTGGAACGTTCATGAGTGTATTCTAGGAACAATCCACGGTTTGGATCTGGTTCGAAGTCACGTGTATCATACACAATCCCAGCACGAACCGTATTGGTATAACCACCGTTAATACCTTTGATCTTTCCATCTTTATCCTCACGAGTTAATTTGGTTTCCCCTTGTGGCGTTCCAAAAGTGCGATCGACATCTAAAAGACCTAAAATTCCATCGGCTGGACCTAACTGCGCATTGTTATACCTTCCGTCATAAGTTCGAATGATTTGTTTCGATAGACGAACACCCGTCACCGTACGAAGTGTACCACCGAAGAACGAGTATTCACCCGAAGTGCTAAAGTTAGGATTTTCGATGTCGTAACGATTGTATCTATGGTCACTGACAATCGGAGCTTCTCCAGCTCCCGCATCACCAGGCCGGCGATAGTTTAAATTGTCTTCATAATCGGCAAAAGGAGCGTTTCTTCTAATTTGGCCGTTGGGATCGTTCCTTTCTAGGTAAGAAAGTGGTTGGAGGGTATTTTCCCCGACTCCGAAGAAAAGAGAGTTTGGATTTCGCTCATAAACTAAATCCGCACGGAGTCTCCACTTGGTATCAAAGATATACGGTGCATCGATACTCAATTGGTGGTAGGGAGCCCGTTTGGTCGTATTGAAGTACTGAGCAAATACCCGAACCCGATAAGGTGTGTATTCAAACATGGGGGATTTCTTTTCCCCGTTGTAAAAATAGAGCACTCGCGCCCCGTAACCAACTCCCACATTCGGGTCAGAGTTGATGAGAGGAAGACCTGTAAAGTATCCCCCCTCTTTTTTATTCTTAAAGTCCCTCTCGCTCAGCCTCTTTTTTTCAGAGATCTCGAACGGAAGGTCGGTACGGGGTTGACGTTCCTGACCGAAAACCCCGTGGAAAAACGAAAAAAACAACAGAAGTGTGAAACTTCTCAAAATATGATTGTACATTCTCTACCTATCAGCCAAAGAAACTGCCTTATGGTGGGAAGTTTGAAAAATATGTCAAATAGATTCGAAAATTTATGTTTTTTCCGGTTCGATTCTGTGTAAAATGAGAAGCACTTCGTCTTGTTGGACGAGATCCCCCTGCAATTTTCGAATCTCTTCTACCCGGCATAAATAAGGGGCTTTAACAGCGTTCTCCATTTTCATTGCTTCTAAAATCAATAAGGTTTCCCCCTGTTTGTGTTCCTTTCCCACTTCAGTAGAGATTTGCACTACTTTCCCAGGCATAGGACTTTTGATTTCGGGAGATGTTTGTCCCGCACCTTCATACTGACGTTCGGCGAGTTTGCCACTCCAAATCTCACCTTTCCAATGAAGGAAAATCTCATTTCTTACTTTGAGATATTTTAATACAGATCCATCTTTCATAAAAACGGATTGTAAAGGACTTACTTCAGTTGTGTATGTTTCTTCTTTTACCAAATTTTCCAATTGGTATGAAAAGGTATCCATTCCTAAACGGACACGCACAGAAGAACCACTTACATAAACGGAAGCAGGACTGGTTTTTGTCTCAAATAGATAATCCATATTAGGTGGTCTCCCGAATCCAAGGGTCAATCGGTTCTTTAGTAGTAAAAAAAGCACCGGCTAGGGCTAATTTTAGTTCATCTTTCGTTTTGTTTGACAATAGTTCCGGTTCGTTATCAGCAATAAAGTGTGTTGATACCTTTCCTTCTGCAAATTCTTTTGTTGCAACTAATCTCTGTAAAAATTGCAAATTGGTTTTTGGACCGAATATAATGGTTTCCGACAAACATTCAATTAGGCGGTGTATTGCGATGTTGCGATCTTCACCCCATACAATCAATTTTGCAATCATTGGATCGTAAAACATGGTAATTTCAGAACCTGAAACTACACCGGAATCTATTCTTAAGTAATCTCTGGTTGGAAAGGATAGATGATGGATCCTCCCAGTCGATGGCAAAAAACCTTCTTTCGGATCTTCTGCATAAATTCGAACTTCCAATGCATGTCCTTTTTGAGGAGGGGTTTTGATTTCAGGTAATGTTTCCCCTTGGCAAACACGAATTTGCCATTCCACTAAATCAAGACCGGTTGTCATTTCCGTTACAGGATGTTCTACCTGCAAACGAGTGTTCATCTCTAAGAAATAAAATTCACCTGCCTCACCTAATATAAATTCGACGGTTCCGGCCCCTTCGTATTGAACTGCTTTTGCTGCCATCACAGCAGCTTCAGACATTTTGACTTTGAGATCTGCAGAGTATCTGGGTGCAGGAGTTTCTTCGACTACCTTTTGATGGCGTCTTTGTAAGGAACAATCTCTTTCATGTAAGTGAATGATATTTCCTTTTGTATCTCCAAAAATTTGAAATTCCACATGACGAGGGTTTGTGATATATTTTTCTAAAAGAATTCGATCATCACCAAATGCAGAGAGGGCTTCACGTTTAGCAGAAAGAATTCCTGGTTCCAATTCTTCTGGTGAATTGATTCGGCGCATTCCCTTTCCTCCACCACCGGCACTTGCTTTTGCCATAATGGGATATCCGATTTTTTCGGCTTCTTTTTGGAATACCGACATTTCTTGAGAACCTCCTTCATAACCAGGAACTACGGGAACACCATTTTTTGCAACTAACAGGCGTGATCCGATTTTATCCCCCATGGCTTCGATAGAATGAGGTTTTGGGCCAATGAATCGAATTCCGTGTTTTTCCAATTTGGATGCAAAATCAGTATTCTCTGATAAAAAACCATAACCTGGATGTACGGCGTCCGCTCCTGTTTCCAAACAGGCCTGAATGACCTTTTCGACATTTAAGTAAGAAGAGCGAGCGTCTGTTCCCCCTAAAGAGAACGCTTCGTCCGCAGACTGAACAAAAAGACTTTGTGCATCTGGATCGGAAAAAACTGCAACAGTTTTGATTCCCATTCTTTTTGCAGTGCGAATGACACGAACGGCAATTTCACCACGATTGGCGATGAGTATTTTTTGGATCGGCTTCATGTGAGTAGGATCAAAACTAAAGAGCCATGAAAATAAATCAACAGAAAGATCGGAAGTCGATTGACCGTCTTCATAGTTGGCTAATTCTTTTTTTATGGTGAAACAGTTTCCCAACCTTAGGTTTTCGGATCGGATTTTCCTTACCTATTTTTCCTTTGGATTTTTAACCTTATTCTTACACCGTATTTTATTTTTGATAGTATATTCCTATCGTTTAGAAGAACTCCAATTTTTAATCCTGCTTAAAGCATTTTTAATTGGGTTTCGATTTGATTGGGTAACGATTTCCATTTTGTTAGTTGGTTTTTACCTAATGTCCCTTTGGAACACTGCTTCGAATCTGAGATCGTATCGATATTTTTGGCTCATCACTCCATTAGTTCTTTATCCCTTCTGTTTGGTGCATTTATTTGCCGATTTATTATATTTTGAAAATGCAAATAAACATATCGGTTATGAAGCCATTGTGTTTCTGGGAGATTTAGATGTTTTGATTTCTTCCGCCTGGGAAGAATCTCCATTCAAAATTTTTTCTTTCTTTGTTTTTATTGGAATATATATTTTAGGAATTCGTTATTGGTTTCGCAAAAACAAAATTTCAGATCAAGTAAACGTCAACGAATCCGTTCGGCTCCAATCGATTAAAGCAACAGTTTGGATTCTCTTTTTCTTTATTGGGCTTCGTGGTGGACCACAAGAATCTCCTTTACGTGCCAGCGAAGCAATTATATCCGACGATGCTTTAATCAACCAACTGGCGTTAAATGGAATTTATACAACCATCAACGATTTTAAAAGCCAATCCATTCCCAAACATCTTAAAATGACAGATAAAGATATGTTGGCCGTGGTTCGGGAAGAAATCGGTTATGATGGTGCTGAATTTCTGGATGATCCCGAGTTTCCCCTCGTTCGAAAGATCAAACAAATCCCCGGTAGAAGGGCAATCAATGTAGTTTTAGTCATCCAAGAATCCTGGACAGGAAAGTATGTATGGCCGGTATCCAATGGAATTTGGTTAGGAAAGGAAGTTACTCCATATTACAATGCTTTGGCGAAAAAAGGCCACAGCTTTCGGAAATTTTATGCTAATGGTGGGAGAACAAGTAATGCCTTACTTTCTGTCCTTACTAGTGTTCCCGACAGGCCCGGTCTCACGGCCATTCGTACACCACAAATCCTTAGCAACTTTTCTGCGATAGGAAACCTATTTTCTGAATTTGGATACCAAACTATTTTTATCACAGGAGATGATTTAAAATTTGATAGTTTGGCCACCATCCTTCCACATTTTGGCTTTAAAACTTTGATTGGGAAAGAGGACTTTCGTAGATCGGGGAAATATGAAATTGGTGCTTGGGGTTACGATGACGAACACCTCTACTCAAGAGCATTACAAGAAATGGACTTATACCAAAAAGAAAACAAACCATTTCTTATGACCATTCTCACAATGACAACACATTACCCATATAAGGTGCCTGACCCGAAGTATGAAATTTATGATTCGTCAGTAACCGATTTTGATTATCTCAATACTTACCATTATTCCGATGCAGCATTGGAGGTATTTATGAAAGAAATCCAAAAGAGAAATTACTTTGAAGACACTTTATTTGTATTTGTTGGTGATCATACCCATCACAGATATCTATCCTATTATGAAGATAGGATGGTTCCTTTTTTACTATATGCCCCTAAATACATTAAACCAATGTTAGATGAAAGAATTTCTTCGCAACTTGATGTACTTCCCACTATTTTGGGAGTTGTGGGAAAAGAAACCTACTTTGCAGGTTTTGGAAAGGATATGCGAGCCACTGGCGTGAAGTCCGGCAGTACCTACTTTGCTTATGGAAGTGCCTGTGGTTGGATTGATGAAGAAAAAATTCTCTATCAAAGTGTAGACGGGGATAGTCAGTTTATCTTCCAGATGATCCCACCATTTGGAGAAGACCCGGCTTGTCACCTGGATCGAAAAAATTGCCTTCACCAAACAGTGAAAGCAAGGGCCTTCTTCAACTTATCCTTAGAATTAATGAATCGTAATTCTGTTTATCCTTTGGAAGGTTCTCTAAGGTACACCAGGAAATGAATCCACATACTTGACTTTGAAGTCAGGAAAACTAGTTACTATCTGCACTTTGAAATCGGGAAAGGAGCTTACTTCTTGCCACTTACCACAATCGGAAGGAAAACTAGTTACCTTTTGCACTTTCAGGTCAGGAAAACTATCTACAATTTGTACTTTAAAATCGGGGAAACTTGTCACAAACTGAACCTTCCCGACCAATTTTTTTCCTTTGAAAGTACAATCAGATCCCACTTCGCCTGCGAAAAGAGTCGAACTGAACAAAATTCCAATGAACAAACCAATCAACTTCTTCATACGAACTCCTATTTTTTAAGAAATAAATTCTAGATTTATTTTCCAACCTGTCAATCCTTTTGTCCATGAATTCGGAATCTGCAATCCTCTTCACTCAATGCCTACAAAATGACTTTACGGCTCTATTAGATAAATATGATCCACTTCCCAATTCGCTTCATATAGGATACTCAGAGGCCAATAGGTTATTAGGGGAGATGATGGAGGAAGGGCCGGTATTTTCACTTTTGGACTGGGCATATGAAACAGATCCAAAACATTTAAAACTAATTCATATCCGCGATTGGCATGATGCAAAAATCAAATCACAAGAAGACCACCTAACGCAATTTGGTAATCATTGTTTAAAAGGTACAAAAGGTGCTGAATTTGTATTCCAAAAATGGATTGAAGAAAACCCGAATCGAGCGGTGGTTGTGGATGCTTCTGGCCTCAACGACTTTGTAGATACCAACTTAGAATCTATTTTATCGCCATACAAAGGAAAATCAATAAAGATAGGAATCACCGGTGTATGGACAGAGGCAAAAGTAACATTCCTTGCTTATGATTTAAAAACAAGATACCCTGAATTCGAAATTGGAGTTTGTTCGGCACTGACGGCAAGTTCTTCTCTATCGATGCATTTCATTGCACTCGACCAATTAAAACAAATTTTAGGTGTGAAAATTTTTTCATCCATTGGAGCTTTTACGGAATTTTTAACAGGAAGCCAACCCAATTTAGAAAAAAAGATTTCCACAAACTCACGAATCTCCAGCGACAAACTAAAGTTAGATCCAAATTATCCCATCTCAAAAACAGACAACCAAATTCTACTCTATCTCTTTCGAGATTGTAAAGAGGCAGAATTCAAAACCTTAGATGGCGGATTTTCTGGAAACGTAGTTTTAAAATCTAAGTCCACTGATCACTTAGGTCATTTGCAAGTGCCTTGTGTTGTGAAAATTGGAGAAAGAGACCTCATTGCAAAAGAAAGAACTGCCTTCGAAAGAATCCAAGAAGTCCTTGGAAACAATGCCCCCTCTATTGTAGATTTTTGCGAATTAGAAAATCGGGGTGCTATCAAATACCGATATGCTGCCATGTTAGATGGGAACGTTAGAACCTTCCAAAAGGTATATGCATCTATGACCGATGGAACGGGTCTTGACCGAATCATCGATACGGTATTTGGTGAACAACTTGGTCGTTTGTTTGAAGCTGCCTCCACAGAAAAACTCAATTTACTAGAATACTACGACTTCCAACCCAAATATGCCAAATCGGTTCGTGCGCGAGTGGAATCCTTACTTGGAGTACCACAAACAGGTCAAGAAATTGAAATCGTTCCAGGATATTCCCTTCCCAATCCTTGTATCTTTTATGAAAAAGATTTACTTGAACTCAAAGAATACAATGCCATCACACACAATACATCTTATGTACATGGTGATTTGAACGGGGCCAATATCATTGTCGATGGACAAGATAATGTTTGGATGATTGATTTTTTTCACACCCATAGAGGCCATATCATTCATGATTTGTTAAAGTTAGAGAATGATGTCCTCTTTATTTTTTGTAAAATTGAATCAGAGGCGGAGTGGAAAGAAGCAATCCAACTCACCGAATTTTTACACAACCAAGAAGATTTAGGAATCGAACTGAAACTGGAACCCCCAACCTTTATCAACAATGAAAAACTAAGAAAAGCCTATCGTGTAATTGCAAAATTACGATCCTATTACCCTCGTTTGGTGAAATTAGACAGAGACCCTTACCAAATGCATGTAGGTGCCTTACGATATGCAATGCATACTTTATCTTTCGATGAAAGTAATGAATGGCAAAGGAAATGGGCTCTATACGTAGGCTCCAAACTCATCACCAAAATCAAAGAATTCATCCAAAAGTCAAAAGTCCTGCGGATTGATTATTTAAAACCTATAACCGATGAAAAACCTGATATTTCTCTAATTGGTCTCACCATCCTTCCAGGTAGAAAGGATAGAGCCCGTATTTTATCTGATGATTTGAAAACAATACAAAGGGAAGGTATCTATCATATCTTAAGTCTTATCACAGAACAAGAGTATGTCGATTATGGTGTGACCGACCTAAAATCAGAACTGATTCAAAATGAAATCCAACAAAAACAAGTCCCAATTTTGGACCAAAGAGTACCGAGTTTTGCACAGATGAAAGAAATTCTAGAATGGATGGATGAGGCTCTTTCAAAAGGCCACAAGGTTCTCATTCATTGTGTGGGAGGACTTGGCCGTTCCGGTACTGTAGCTGCAGCCTATTTGATTTGGAAACATGGTTTGGATTCGAAGTCCGCCATTCAAAAAGTCAGAGAATCGAGAAGTGAACGAGCAGTGGAATCACTCGAACAAATTCGATTCTTAGAACTATGGGAAAAAGATGTAAAAAATAAAACCTAAATGGAAGAAAGTTTGATCCTTTCTGCATCCGTCATAACATCTAACTCTTGTTTTTTGGACTGCATTAAGTTATATAAATATGTTTGGAATTCTTCCCAAGAAGAAAAATCTGTTGGATCATGAGAACCCAAACCCAGATACCCAACTACGTTTCCCTTTTGATAGTTTTGGTACGTTGTAACTCCCGATTTCAGCGCCACGAAAACTGGAATTTTTTGGTCGAAAGCAATTTTCACCATCCCTTTCTTTAGCGGAAGGATTTCTTCCGAATAAGTATTTTTTCCTTCTGGATACACAATGTACGAAGTGGTCTTCAAACCTTCGATTAGGTTTTTTACAGAAACAGCAACAGACATGGCTTTAGAATTATCAAATACTTGCGAACCCATTGCCACCATCCACCAATAAGCAAACCATGCTTTTTTGATTACTTGATTTGCCAAAAATGGTTTTCTGATCACATAACAATCATAAGGGAAATCCATTTCGTTTACATGATTTAGAAATATCATATGTCCTTTTTCGGGAACATTGATTTCATTAAATACAATGAGTTTAGTTTTCGTAATATTTAGAACATCTTCCGCCCAAATTTTGGTTCCTTCTAAAAACTCTTTGATACGAGCTTCTTTGTTACCTGTAAGTGAACGATACAACCCTCTGATCAAATAGGGACTTGCTTTTCCAAAAACAAGAAGGGTGATTCTTAAGTAAACCTTCATCACCAAACGCCCGTAGTGGACGCTGAGTCCATGTAAATTTTTCTTAATAAGGTCGTCAACGACCGGAATTTTCGCCATAGCAACAATTAGACAAAAGAGGTCATTCTATGGAAATAAAAAAGCCCAAGAAAAATCTTGGGCTTAAGACTTTGGAAACGGTGTTAGTTAACGTTTCTTATTGTTGCGGAGTAGAAGTTGCTCCAGCGGCAGGTTTTGCAGGGACATTCAAAGCTTTTTTACGTTCTTGGTCGTATTTCATGAACACCATATTGTTGGAATCCAAATCATACACACGACCTCTCACGTCAGCATGATCCACTCGGTAGTCTTCGGGAACACGGACATCGAACATCGCTTGGATGCGGTGATCATATTTTACATAAGGATTCTTTGAAAAATCATAAGTAACACCATCTACTTTTACTGGTTGCCCTTCGACAGGAGCACCATTTTCATCTTTCAGAGTTTCTGATTTTGCTTGGGAATTGTTCAGGTAATAGTTGTCGTATGGGTATTTCAACTTATAGATGTTAATCGCATTTGCTTTAGAATCACGAGCTAAGTTGATAGCACCAAAATAAAGTTCAATACGATACTTTCTATGAGACGGTTGGAGTTTTTGGTGTTTTTCCAAATTTCTTTCCACCTTCAATGCAGTAGCTCTTGCTTCTTTAGCAAGACCGAGGTGTTTATATCCTAACTCCAAGTTTTTCTCAATGTCATATTTATTATAACTATAATGAGCTTCTTTTGGATCATACATACGGCGTGAATAAGGAGCTTCTCTTGGAATGTCCATAACATCTTGGCGGAAGTAAGAACCTTTTCCATATTCGATAGAAATATCAAGAAGGGCTTTATCCATATGGTTGTTTGGATTTTTTCTTTCCATTGCCGTTTTCATCATTTCTTCTGCACGTAAGATGTAGACTTGAGAAAGCTCCTCAGTTATCTTTTCAATTCCCAATTGGCATTCAAGAAATCGCTGGTAAGCCGACGGAAAATTACCTTCGAAGTGGTATTGCAAACCTTCTTGGTAAATTCGTTTAGCCTCGTTATACTTCTTAATACGAAAGCCTTCTTTTCCTTCCGGTGCATTGATCTCCGTAGGTTTTCCTTCCGGATCTTCACCACGGAAATTTTTAACCATCGGTTCCAACTCACGTAGGTAAGTTAATAGCTCAATTCGTTTGTGGTATGATTTACTAGAGACCGATTCTGCAAACATCGGTGCCTGCATCATGAGACTCATCATGAGAATAAGAAGGGATTGTTTCATTGCTCTGCCGTTCATTCCGTTTCCGTACTTTCCTTCCTTCGAAGAATCTTACAAGTAATTTCGGGGTGACCCCTGTGAGTATTATCGGAGATTTTTGATATTGGATTGACAGATTGTATTTTAAAATTGAGCCTTTTCCTAGATTTTTCCTATGTCCCTAGCTGCCGCCCAGTCAAAAAAAGTATCTTTTCGTGCCAAAGAGTCCACAGTCTGCCCGATTTGTGATGAAAATCACCAAAAGGAACAAATGTTCCAGGGAGGTGGACGACTCATCGCTGGGAAGTTAGCTCAGGATTTAAGACGATTATACGAAAAAAATCGAAAATTCGGTCGCGTGAGTCCTCTAGATTATGTCATGTCGGTTTGCCCTCGGTGTCTTTACTCTTCTTTTCCTAAAGACTGGAGTGCATTAAACCCTGCTGACAACGAAGCCATCCGGATGGCCACAGATTCTCGTAGAAGTTATATTGAAAAAATTCTAGGACCTCTCGATTTTACCTCTGACCGCCAAATTGTGTTAGGTGCTGCATCTTATTTACTCGGGATGGACTGTTACCAACTCCGTGGCGCAAGTGTCGCCCCTACTCCTAAAAAAGCTGTTTGTGCGATTCGTGCAGCTTGGTATTTTTCCGATCTACATGAAGAGTTTCCTCATATCGGCTATGATAAAATCAGAGACTTACTCTATCAAAAAGCAGCCGTTATCTATGGTTTAACACTCGAACTGATGCAGAATGGAAATGAACCCGTCGACCAAGCTGCGGGAATGCTGGGACCCGATACAGATAACAACTGGGGATTTGATGGGGTTATCTATTTGAATGCATTTTTAACTAAAAAATTTAAAGACCAAATGGCTCCCAAACCAGAAGACCAAGTTTTACTTTTATCTCGCGCGAAACGAACACTCGCAAGACTTTACGGTTCAGGAAAAGCTTCCAAAGGAAAACCAGGCCCTATTGTGGAGATGACTCGCGAGTTGTATGACGAATACAATGTGATCCTTGAGGCGATGGGAGGCGAGAAGTAAGGGTTTGCCCAACTATGCACTTCTCGTCGAATATGACGGTAATCATTTCTACGGTTGGCAGAAACAAAAAGACATTCCCACAGTCCAGTCCTCCATTGAATCTGCACTTTCCATTATTCTAAACAAAAACCCCGCATCACCTTTGTCAGTTGCCGGAAGAACCGATACCGGCGTTCATGCTTTGGGTATGGTATGTAATTTCAAAACAGAATTTCCCATTCCCAATTTTCACAAATTCCTCGTGTCTGTGAATGCCCTCACCAAAAAAGGAGTTTCCGTCAAAAACATTGTCGAAGTTCCCAAAGAGTTTCATTCTAGATTTAGTTGTACGGGAAGAGAATATATCTACAAAATCTATTATAGCAAATACGAAAGTAGTTTTGTGGAAGGGAGAGCTTTTTGGGAGAAACATCCTGTAGATTGGGATTTTGTTGAAGACCAATTAAAGACTCTCATTGGCGAGAAGGACTTTCGCTCTCTTACCAAAGCAAAATCAATGGCGGGAAAACGTGCGATCCGAAATATCTTTGACATTCGTTTGGAACGATTGACACAAGATTGGATCCAAATCCGAATTCGTGCGAATGGATTTATGCACAATATGGTTCGTATTACGGTCGGAACTTTACTGGACATTGGGAAGGGACGTTGGAAATCTAGATCCATCGGCTCCATTTTGGAAGAGAAGAACCGTTCGATTGCAGGGATCACTCTCCCGCCGGATGGACTCTATTTTGTCCGCGCATATTACGAAGATTATCCGGAAATTCATGAATTGTATAAAATCACTCTTCCTTAGCCTATTTTTTGCACTCACTCTGTTTTCCGGTCTCCTCTCAGCGCAAACCTTAGAAGAATACAACAAACGTCGCTATGAAATTGGTGGATGGGTAGGAGCGGCAAACCCCATGCCAGGAACTCCTACCGTTCGAGTTTTGGAAACCACTCTCGGTGGAGGGTTTTATGCTCGGATGCCTTGGCCTTGGATTTTTTACACAGAAATCGGCGGTTCCTATGCCGTATTTCTCTCCCGTTCGGAACGGGCTCTCACTGCCATGCCACTCTATGCTGCACTTGCATATAAAATTCCAGTGGAATTGCCCATCCAATTCTTTCTAAAGGGAGGTGGTGGGTCAGCTTATGTTGTGGCTCGTCCTTCCGATACAGCTCGTTGGAATCCATCCGCATTTGCTGGGTTAGAAGCTAGTTTTATTGCTGGTCGTAGGATTCGGATTGGGGTACGGTTGGACTATCATAAGATCTTTGAAACTCATATGGATGTCCCCAATCAATACCAATACCCTCTTGCCAGTCCTTATGATGATCCCCGGTTGCAAAACCCCGCCAATTACACTTTGCAAAACGTAGATTTTTTTTATTTCGGTCTAACTGTAGGAGTGTTGTTTTAGTGAAATCATCATACCTTCTCATTTTGTTTTTAGTCCTCAATATTTCAATCAACACTAATTGTAAAACCAAACTAGACTTAGGTGAAGAATCGGTTTTACCGGTAATTTCAACTTTATTTAACAATCGAATGTTGTTACTCCTCAAAGGAACTTATGCAACAGACAATCCCTTGGATTGGAGTGAACTCAACAATGGAACTGGGGACTTGTATGTAGATACGCAAGGGGAGGGACTCGATCCAACCATGACATTGGTTAACCAACCTAAGTTGGGAAACATTCCAATCTTTCTCGATATTGGTGAGGTGCGTATTTCTAGTAAGTATGTCAAAGGACTAAATGAACTTACTCAAATTCGTGATACAGTAGATTCGAATAAATTCTGGGACTATATTGCACCAAACAGACAAGTATTTTGCACTGTGACATACTCATTCGATAACAATACTTGCACGGAAAGCAATGGAATCTTAAAAGCTTATGATTTCTTTAGTGGAATCGGTGCACAATTTCCTTCTAATGACCCCTCTTCGCAAACGGAAAGTTGGGAGTCTTCATTGGCTACCGGTCAACCTTGGATTGGGCGTCAGTATTACTATGCCGCTATTTACTTCAGATCGCTTGTTACAGGTTATGCATTAGATGCAGGTGTTCCTGTTACCGGTCGTTTTGACAACAGACCTATCGTCAATGGACTCAATATTGTCCCACGTAACAACTATGTCGCGGGAACTACTTCCTCAGCCAAAAGTACGATCGTACCAAAAATGTTCCCAACACTTTATACTCAACTTCCTACTCAGTCAGATATGCAAATCCGAGATGGATTCGATCCTTATATTTTAGAAGTTAGAATTAACTTAAAAGAAAACTTAATGTTACATTCCTATTTAACAAGCCGATCGACAGTTGTTACTTATATTGGTGTGAGTGATATCTTTTTTGACCACAAAGGGGAAGGTGACGCGGGTGGAAATATTTTGACTCGCGCGCGTATCATTTACCCTGAGACTGCTTCTAGCCTCACTATCTCAGGTGGTGGAAATTCTTTGTTACATTACTATGGAATCTTTCGATCTCAAGAAACTGATTTTGTGAACGTTTTGCCTCTTGCTGCTACACCTGCCAAACAAGGTGCCAAAATAAAATACCTAAACCCAGGCACTTATAAAGCCGTTTGTTTAGGGGATCTATTGAAACGAGACGGATATCCAGACACTGTAGTACGTGAGACTACATTTAACATACCGGAGTATCCGTTCAGACAAACATATAACGTTGATTTGACATGCCCTTAGTAAAAAAATAATCTCTCGATTCAATTTTACTTTTTTTTTACACCCGTTTTTTGTGAAGTTGGTAAAAGTACCAATCATATGAAAACGATATTGCTAAAACTCCGTACCCTCTTTTCCAAGGACTCCCACTCTCATGGAGAATTGCAGTTTCCAATTCGCTTCAAACTCCTACTCATCACCTCAGTCGTTTTACTTGTTTCTATGTCGGGAATCATCTTTCTCGCTTCTTATTTTTTCAGAAAAGATAGTGAGGTTCGAGTTAAAGAAAACAATATCAAAATCAATGAAATCCTGTCCTTAAAAGTAAAATCAGACTTACATTCGATAAAACAAGATGTTCACATTACGGCTTCTGCGATTCTTAGAAATCCAAATTCAGCTAACGCCATCGCAAAAGAGTTATTTGAAGAAGACCAAAACTTTCTATTAATTGGTGCCTATGATGTAAGTTTGACTCCTAAATTTGAAGCGTTGAATGATGAGTTTCTTCAAAAATATGATTATCAAAAGTCGGAAGTAAAGGGATTACTCCGAATCATCCAACCAAAACTGAAAAAAGCATTTAGTGGTACTACTGTTATCTGGAATGCAAGTCCTCATTTCCGCCACCCCATCCTTTGTCTTAGTTTTCCACTTTCAGAATCTAAAGACACACATACAATTCTTGTAACTTTAGTCAGACTCGATAGTTTATTGGATGCTTTCCAAACCTCAGGTCCAGTTGAGACATTCCTCGTGAGTGAAGATGGAAGTGTGTTAGCACATCCGGATGCAAAAGTAGTTTTATCGGGCATCAACCTGAATGATCTACCGATTGTGGAACGGATGAAAAAGTCCACAGTTGATAATGGTCAGTTTCGTTATGAATCCAAAGATGGTGTTTCTTACCTTGGATCATTCAAAAAATTAGGACTCGGTGGTGTTGGTGTGATCTCTCAAGTCCGAGAAGCAAAGATTTTTGAAGAAGTTAATAATATTCAAAAACGAAATGTTTACATATTAATTGTTTCTTTGGCTTTATCTTTTATAGTTGTTTATATTTTTGCTAAATCGTTATCAACACCCATACTAAAGTTAGTGGATGCCTCAGAAGAAATTAGAAGAGGTAACTATCATATTGAACTTCATGCAACTACTCACGATGAAATTGGCACTCTAACCAAATCGTTTGTGAGTATGGGGCGAGGATTGGAGGAACGAGAAAAATTAAAAGATTCCTTTGGTCGATTTGTCAATCAAGACATCGCCGAATTAGCTGCCAAAGGTAAACTTTCTCTAGGTGGACAAAGAAAGTATTGTACCATATTTTTCTCAGACATTAGAAGTTTTACAGCGATTTCAGAAAAGTTACAACCAGAAGAGGTTGTTGAATTTTTAAACCAATACATGACTGAGATGGTCAAATGTGTGCAAGAAACAGGTGGGACCGTAGATAAATTCATTGGTGATGCCATTATGGCAACTTGGGGGGCACTACGTGATTCCAAACAACATGCGAAGTCTTCCATCGAAGCGGCTCTGCGTATGCGCGACAAACTCATTGAATTTAACAAAGGAAGAGGAACTATTAAAAAACCGATTATCAAAATTGGTTGCGGAATTAACACTGGCTATGTGATTGCTGGACAAATTGGAAGTTCCGATAAAATGGAATACACTGTCATTGGCGATTCAGTCAATCTTGCGTCTAGAGTCGAATCGCTAAACAAAGAAACCCACACAGACATTCTCATCACCGAGACTACTTACCAAGAAATCAAATCAGACTACCATGTTTTGAGTATGGGCGAAATTGAATTAAAAGGAAAATCCAAGGCCCAGAAAGTTTATGCAGTTCTTGGAAGAAAAACAGATCCACATTATCCTAAAAACCTGAGCGAACTACAAAAGTTAGTGGGAATCACTGTAGTTAAAAAGGGGAAAAAATGAATTTAGATAAACGAGATCGTCTCGTCCTATTTACCCTTTTAGCCGTTGCAATATTATTCTCGATTTTGTTTTACTGGGATATAAATCGTAAAATTGGTATTGGAGATCGCGAAGTTGTAGGAACCATTTTCTTTAAAAACAATATTGTTCAAAGAAAATTTGAAGATGAGGTGATTTGGGAAAAACTTGAAAACAATAGTCCCCTCACCAATAAAGATACCATCCGATCAGAAGCCTATTCGGATGCACTCATTCGATTAAAAGATGGAACAGAAATAAATATTGATGAAAATTCAATGTTTAACTTAGATTTGACGGGTGAAGAACCAAACCTCGAATTTACACAGGGCTCTTTAGAAGTCAAAAAAAATGATTCCAAGGCCAATCAACTAAAGATCACAAGCTCTGGTAGTGAAATCAATGTAGATTCCGGAAATGTTAAAATTGAACGATCTAAAGAAAGAGAACTAAGCCTATTCGTTGAGAAAGGAAAAACGACTGTAAGACAAGATGGTAAGTCAGTTGCAGTAGAAGAAGGTAAAAAGGCTGAATTCAAAAAAACAGGAATCGAAATCAAAAAAATTCCTGTGGTACTAATTTCGCCATCTTCTCAGAAATTATTCTATGCGGAACCAGAAGAAGTATCCATAAACTTCCGCTGGAAAGTGGAATCCGGATACGAAGATCCAATTTTGGAAATCTCCAGATCACCTAACTTTCAATTAACGCTCATAAACGAAAAAGTCGAAGGGACACAAGATGACTTTAGATTAAAAGAAGGCACCTTCTATTGGAGATTAAAAGTTAAAAACAAAGTTGGTTCGGGGCATGAATTCAGTGAAATTAATAAATTTTTTGTAACTAAACTTGAGTCCTTCCAAGGAGAATCCCCTGAGCAAGGAACTGTGATTCCATTCGTTCAAACATATCCGCTTGTCACTCTCACTTGGTCAAAATTATCAACTGCTAACTCATATAAGCTGATAGTGTCAAATTCTTCGAAACTTACTAATCCGATAAAACAATTAGATACAACGGCGAACCAAATTTCTTACGATGATTTGAAGGAAGGCACTTACTATTGGAAGGTAATCGCGAAGTCTTCTTTTCCTGACACAAAGGACAGAGAAAGCCACATCCTTTCCTTTACTATAAAAAAACAAAATACAGTTCCGGCCCCGAAATGGTTACGGCCATCACCTGGATCAGAAATTTCTTCGGATGAAATCAAACAAAACCAAGCCATATTGATTTGGGACGGAAACGCAGAATTAAAATCCTATCAATTGAAAATTTTCAAAGATTCCAAACTGGGAAATCTAGTTTTCTCTGATGAAACAGCTTCCAACTTTCTCGTTCCGAATTGGAATCAATTGGGAAAAGGAACTTTCTATGCAACGATCACTGGAAAATCAAAAGAAGGTAAGGAAACCGAAAACTCTGCTTTGTTGAGTTTTACTGTAGTGGACAAAAAGAAAAAACCGGAGCCGGAAATTGAACCTAACGAAAATAAGTTAGAATCAAAGTCAGATCCCAAATTAGAAATGATGTCCCCGAATGGAACTATCGTTCAGATGAAGGGAAAATCGAGTTTGGACTTTCAATGGAAGGTAACAGGTGCATCTATCGACAGGTATGATTTAGTTTTATACCAACATATCGGTGATAAAAAAATCGCAATTTATAAAATCACTACAAAGGAATCTAAACACAACTTAAAAGATTTAGGAATCCTTGACGAGGGTTCCTTCTCTTGGGATCTCAGTGTATATAAAGATTCCAATCTATTATTATCCAGAAAGGGAAGTTTTATTCTGGCGTTGGACCAGTTTAAGTCTCTAAAACCTTCTGATATCGAGTTTATTTCACCAAAACGGTTGTATAAAGAAAAACGATGAAATTAAATACGAAACGATTTTTATTATTTTTTTGTTTCCTCTCTTTTTCGATCGGAGCACAAGACGGAACCAAACTAATCGCATGGAAACCGATTCCTGATGCCAGTGGTTACCAAATTCAAATCAAAGAAAAAACTGGAAAAATTGTAATCGATAAAAAAATTGATACTGCTTATCATTCTATTGAAGATCTTCCTTCTGGTGTTTATCAAGTAAGAACAGCACCCTTAAATTTATTTAAAAAACCTGCAGTTTGGTCTGCCTGGAAAGATTTAGAAGTTATCATTTCAGAACCACCGAAGGTAGTGGTGGAAGAACAAAAACCAATCATCCTTCCCAAATCAGAATCGAAAGTTGAAAAAACTATTTCCAACGTTACCATTGAAGGTGAACATTTTTTAGATGCAACCAAAGTGGATCTTAAGAAAAAAGATGAGACACTCCCCATCTTAAGTAAGGAAGTAAAATCTTCGGAAAGGATTGATTTAAAAGTAGATACAACTGATGCAAAATCTGGTCCTTATGATTTGACCGTCACCAATCCTTACCAAAAACCCAAGGTAGTTACCAATTTTGTTCAGGTTGAAGAACCGAAACATGAAACAGAATCTTCTCTTTCCCAAAATACAAGAGGAAATGTGGGATCCAAAAAATCAAAAGTATCCTTACCTAAAGGCAAACTCTTTCGGGATTATACGTATGATGAGATGTTAGCATTTTTAGAAACTGATGTGGCCGTAAATTGTAAGAATACTAAGATTCCTGCATTAACGTTAAGCGAATGTCACAAAACTTACGTTATATTAAATTTTTCAACTGATGACAATCATTCTGTATTTGAATTCTATAAGCTGATCAGCGAAAATGAATCCGATCGAATCAGCGCTTATCAGTATTTTAGTAAGAACTGTTCCCCCAGATTTCGTCCATCCTTCGAACGGATGGAACTACAATGGAAAAATAGAATCAATCTGGACCCAGAAGAACACCAATCGTTACTCCAAGAATTGACTAAATTTCGAAATTGTTCGAGATAATTTCTATTTCTTTTGCTTGTAAGGAATTCCATTTTTAGTCCTATTAAGAGAATGAGATATTCTTTGATTGCATCGGTTGGAATTGCACTTGTCACAATGCAGACCCTTTATTCCGAACCATCTGTTCTGAGTCAAAATGTGAAGGAAGTCACAACGAGAATCCAAGATTTGGCTCTCTACCCTACACTTTCCAAAAAAAGACTCTACGGTGCCGTTTCTAAAGGTGGTGCCATTCGATTTGACTTAAAGGCTGGGGAGGCATCTCCACAGTCGATTGGCATCGGGGTTGCAACGGATGGAAAATTGAAAGAATGGATCCTCACTGTCTATTCGGGCAATGGCCAAAACGAAAACCCAACCATCCTCAGAAAAGAAAAGATTGAAGGGGAAGCGCAGTGGGTGTTTGAGTTGTTAGCACCACCAGACGAAATCACAGTAGAAATTCAAAATGTAAATTCTGAAACTCCGGTCACGGTGGTAGAAATTGTTCATGGATATTATTATGGTTATTCTGTGGACAAAGAAAACAATACCAAACCCCAACCGCAAAATCCGACAAAACCAAATCCTGCCGATCCTGAGAAATTATCACCTAATGATGTTCAAAATCGAACTGAGTTCTATCGTGCACCTTTCACAAAGGATTGAAGTAGGTTTTTAAAAATATAATCCGTATATTCATTGTAACACGCCGGTGACATGTGACCGGCATCACTAAAATTGTTACAGGCGTAGTTTGGATCATCATTCATATTCCAAAAAGGGACTCCATTTTTTTTATGGTATTCTATCATTCTAGGATACCAATCATGATAGACCGTATCCACTTTTCCTTCCCCAACAGAAACTTTTAAATTTCGAATATGGTCCATATAGGGCAAAGAAAGTCGAACCCAAATGACTGCGGAAGGTACTCCCAGTTGTTTTGCTAATTCCAAAGATTGATTTGTAAAATTTAAAACCTGATCCGAAAAGGTGAATGGTACTAAATATGAATGGAAGTCTCCGATGGCAGATTTTTTTAATAATTCAGGAGGAAGCACAGATTGGTGAGTTCCTGGGGTCATAGCTGAACCCTTACCTCTATTTAAGTTTGCCATCAAACTATTACGAAGTTCGCGATAAGGAAATAAAAAAGATTCTTTATTTTTAGCTCTAGAAAGAATTACTTCTAACTTAGGCCGATATTGATAGGCACGAAACATTCGTTTTGCGATAAGTGTCGAAATGTCATCTGTTGAAAATAATGAAAAATGTTTCATCACAAATGATACATTGAGTCCATTTGTAAGTGTTTCATCTACTTTCAAAGTTGCAGTAGAATTATACATCTCTACAGAATGATCAAACAAAAAGAATTCAGGTTTTACATTGTCTTTGTGGAATTGTTCCATCCATTGTAATACATAATCTGGTTTTCCTCCAGGAACGGAGAAATTAAACATAACCCAACCAGGATATTTTTTATGAATGTATTCATTATCAAATAAAAGTGCTCGAGAATTTCCAAAATAAACCAATACTTTGTCTCTGTCTTTGTTTGACAAATAAACCTTCAAGTCTTCATATAACTGATGTTTTTGGATATAATTAATATCAGAAAGTGACTTTGAAAAATACGTATGTACATTCTCTAGAAGTAATAGTTTGTCTAAACAAAAAGTAAGGAAGACAACTAGGAAAGGGACAAACAAATATCGATTACGAATTAAATCCACAATGTCTCCTAAAAGCGATAATAAATAAATTCTCCGCCATCTTGCGAAAGAGTAGCGAGGAGAAAAATAGTGACAACACCAAGTATAGGAACAAGCCATACATCATGTTTACGTACTCGTTCCCAATATTCGGGAACATATTGTATATGATGGAAAAAAAGTAAGGCAAACGAAGTATAAAAAATACGCTCTAAATTTTCAATGTGTTGGAATCGAAAAGAAGAACCGTTTCCGAAAAGGGAAGTGGCAGAAACCAGCCATTCATTGGTATCACCTGCAAACAAAAGTTCCAGGCTGGTTGAAAAATTTGTAAAAATACCATGAAAATGATCTACCATGTTAGTTGCATTATTGGATCGGAACATGAGTCCCGAAATAGAGAATAATACAAAGACAATCAAAGCTTTAACAACAATTAGAAATTTGTTTTTTTGAGGTGTTAGCTTCCAACCCAGGTTGTCTTCCAAATACCTTTCTCCTGCCAAAATCACTCCCCAGTAAAAACCCCAACAAATAAAAGTATAGTCGGCGCCATGCCAAAATCCACCGAGTGTCATGATGATGATAAGATTTAAATAAGTCCGAAGTTCTCCTTTGCGAGAACCACCGAGTGGAAAGTAAATATAATCCCTTAGCCAAAACGAAAGGGTAATGTGCCAACGTTTCCAAAGTTCTCTTCCTGAAGTTGAGAAAAAAGGTGCCTTGAAATTTTCTGGAGTTTCAAATCCTAAATACAGAGCAACCGAACGAGCCATATCAGTCAGTCCTGAAAAATCACAATAGACTTGGATAGAATAACAAATCCCGGCAATAAATAAGGAGAAAGAATCATACTCGGCAGGAGAACCAAACACCGGTGAGATGGTAATAGACATGGGATCTGCCACGAGTACTTTTTTTACGAGTCCGGACATAAGTAAATAAGATGCCCGATACATCTTTTCTTTGTTTGGAGTGAGTTTGTCTAAGTTTGGAAAAAAGTCGGACATCCTCATGATGGGTCCGGCGATGAGCACAGGGAAAAAAGCCACAAACAAAAAGTAATCCTCTACTTTAACAACTGGTTTTGTTGAATCGCGGTAAGTATCAACGGCGGCAGCAATAACTTGAAAAGTATAAAAACTAATGGCAAGAGGTAGTGCGATATGAATGAGATCGGGAACTTGTTTAAAGAACGGATAGTTTGTTAGATCAGCAAGAACCTTACTGAAAAAATAGATATATTTAAAAAATCCTAAATTGATAAGATTGAGTGAAACTGTAAGTCCAATCCAAAACTTAGAGGGACTTAATTTGATTTTCCGATAAAGAAGATAATTGATGCTAATGACTACAAGAAAGTGGACAGTTAGTGTCAAAGAAAAGTATGCATAAAAAGCAATTCCTGCCATCAGCAGGAAATATTTGCGAGTCGCCTTCGGGATAACCCAATAGAGCAAATAGACTACGGAAAAGAAGATTAAAAATGGGATTGAATTGAACAACATATCAAGGAAGGAATTGTCTCTCCCAATAATCGGTTTCCGAACTTGGTGTCAATCCTTCTTTCAGGTGGTTAAATTCTGTTTCGTCCTCTTCGGCTTCCCGTTTGACCCAGTCTGCATAAAATTCTTCCGACGTCATTCGTTTGGTCCGAAGCCTACGAGCAAAACTAATAATCTCTTTATCTGAGGTGATCACCAAACATTGCGAAGGTACTGGGCATAAATTGAGATAACCGATGATAAGTTCGTCTGCTTTTTTTTCATGACTGTAATGGACTGAGAATTCACCCCAATCTTCCGAATAACATTCAGAGGTCAGGTCCTTCTTTCCGTCGAAAAAGACTAAGATCTTAGAATGTTTCTTCTCAGCGTAGAATCGTTTGAGATGGGCCAATAACCCTTCCCGGGCATCCTGTAGGCGGTATTCCCCCAAACAAAAAGCCAAATCGGGAAATTTATACATCAGATTCATCCCATCAATCAGGATTCTCTCATTTACGGGCACAACTCTATTGAAACCACTTGCCAGATTCGATTAAACCAAAAAAACGTAAACATGGGGAAAAAAATAATCATCGTCGGTGCCTCGAGTGGGATCGGAAAAGCCATAGCAGAAGCTGAATTGAACGCGGGGAATTCCGTGGTTCTTTTGGCAAGAAGGGAAAAGTCCCTAGAGTCCATAGCCAAAAAAGCCAATTTAGGAAAAGAGAAAAGAGCCTTTCCTTTGGTCTTTGATGTGACTAAATTTTCCACAGCTGAAAAAACATTTCAAAAAGCCGTCTCGTTACTTGGCAAAGTGGACGAAGTGTATTTTGCCTCTGGTGTAATGCCTGAAATCTCTCCTAACGAATACAATACGACAAAAGATTTGGAAATGTTAAATGTAAATCTTTTAGGTGCCGTTGCTTTCCTAAATCCCGTAGCTACTTATTTTACAAAACAAAAGTCTGGTAAAATTGTGGGAATCTCGTCCATTGCTGGGGAAAGGGGTCGTAAAGGAAATCCAGTTTACAATACTTCCAAAGCGGGACTCAACACATACCTAGAGGCACTTCGCAACCGATTGTCAGAATCCAATGTCCAAGTAACAACCATTAAACCAGGATTTGTCATTACAGAAATGACTAAGGGTCTCGAACTCCCTGAAAAAGGATTATTAAAAGCAATCACGGCTGAAGATGCTGCAGAAAAAATTCGCAACATTGTGGCGAGCGGAAAAGACGAAGCATTTGTTCCCGGGATCTGGGCACTCGTTGGTCTTATCATTCGTAACATTCCCAATTTCATTTTTAAAAAACTGAGTATATAACATGGTCGCAAAAAAAACAAAATCCATTCCTGATGTGAAGGTTCCCAAAAAGGAAAAGGTGGAAGCATGGGGGATGAGTTCTTTTTCTCTTTCTCCTGTATTTCGTCCAGAGACAGAAGAAGAAATCAAAGAACTCTTTGTATGGGCAAACCAAACAGGCACCAAAGTTGCGTTACGTGGTGGTGGCTGTAGTTACGGAGATGCATCCACAAATACTGATGGAATTGTTTTAGATTTAACTCATTTCAATAAGGTTTTAGATTTTAACTTAAAAACCGGTGTGATGACAGTTCAATCTGGCGCGCGAATCAAAGACCTCTGGGAAACAGGAATTGAAAACGGATATTGGCCTCCCGTAGTTTCAGGAACCATGATGCCAACCCTTGGTGGTGCACTTTCTATGAACATTCATGGAAAAAACAACTTCAAAGTGGGAACTATCGGCGAACATATCAAAGAATTTACATTTCTTACTGCCAAAGGAGATATCCTGGTTTGTTCTCCTAAAAAAAATACAGATCTATTTTATTCTGCTATTTCCGGCTTTGGAATGTTAGGTTGTTTTTTAACAGTACAAATCAAAATGAAACCAATTTACGCAGGTAAGATGAAAATTGATCCGGTGTATGTTAGAAACTTTGATGAACTATTCACCTACTTCGAAGAACAATATAAATCATCCGATTATTTAGTTGGTTGGATCGATGCGTTTGCTTCTGGAAATTCAATGGGAAGAGGCCAGATCCACAAAGCCACCAACTTAAAAGAAGGAGAAGATCCTGATTTTCCTGGAAACTGTTTACTAGAAAGACAACACCTCCCTTCTCGTTTGTTTTATCTGATTCCTAAAAAATGGATGTGGATCCTCATGCGTCCCTTTAGTTTTAATTTGGGAATGCGCCTTATCAATTTAGCGAAATGTATTGCGAGTATTCTCGTAAATCATAAAGCATATTACCAAGGTCATGCGGAATACGCTTTTCTTTTGGACTATGTTCCCAATTGGAAGTTCGTTTATAAACCAGGGGCAATGATTCAATACCAAGTTTTTATCCCCAAAGAGAACGCCAAACAAGCATTCCGCGAAATCTTTACCATTTGCCAAGAACGAGGGATTGTAAATTATCTATCCGTTTTCAAAAAACACAAACCAGATCCATTTCTATTAACGCATGCGGTTGATGGATATTCTATGGCTATGGACTTTCCGGTTACGAAAGGAAACAGAGAAAAACTTTGGGCACTTTGTCATGAAATGGATGAAATTGTTTTAAAACACAAAGGTAGATTTTACTTTGCTAAGGACTCAACACTACGCAAACGTGTGATGGAATCCTACTTTCCCAAAGACAATCTCAAAAGATTTTATTCTTTAAAGAAAAAATACGATCCTAAAGGAATTTTACAAACGGACCTTTACAAACGAGTATTTTTAACTTAATTACGAGGAATCTCGCGTGGGTTTCCAATCCATGCGAGGAACTAGTATACCTTAACCGTGAAATGGAATCAAAGGAAAAGCTGACATATAGACAGATGGATTTAAATATTCATTCGTCTGTATAAAAAATACGCGGCTGAAGTAAAGATGACTGGTGTCATCCACATACCGATCCAAATCGGTAATGCTCCATTTTCAGCCAAAGTTTTAGCAGTCGAATTTAAAATATAATACAATAAAACTACGGCGATTGTAAGACCAAGACTTGCTACACCTGCCGAACGTTTGGTGATGGCTCCAGCTAAAGCTCCCAGTGCCACCACAACAAAAGACATGAGCGGCATAGCGAATGCCATATGTTGTTGGATGATGACATTACGAAAGGGAATTCCTTTGGTGATCCTGGACTCAATTTCATCTGCCAATTCAAAAAAATTCATTTCCTCTGGATTACGAACAGGTTTGGAAAAATAAGCCAAATCTTCTGGAAAATCATATTTCTTTTCAGGATATTTGATCCGAGATACAAGCTCTAAGTTTTCATTGAACCTGACTTCTTCTGCATCATACAAAACCCAACTGTGTGGTGATGGGATGAATTTTGCTTTTTGAGAAGATACCGTATAAGTTGGATGTCCATCGGGAGTGATTTCTATATAATTGAATCCACCTTTTACTGTTTTTTCTTTTTCATCGATCCAATAAACGTAATAGAATCCCTTTTTACCTTTGATATGCAATTGGTACACAAAATCTATGAGTCGATTGGAACCCTTTGCCATGATACTAAATTCGATCTGTGCTTTTTTGTTAGCAGGAATCACAACTGTTTGGGCGAACAGAGTCATGATCAGCCACATTGAAATTCCAAAGAACAAAATGGGTGTAATGATCCGAATAAAGGAAACACCGGCAACCATCATCGCCACAAGTTCTTTGTTTACGCTAAATTGACCGATCACAAAACAAACGGAAAACATTAGTGCAGGTGCCACCACCTGATCTACCATCGAAGGTAACGAATATAGTACATGTAAATAAACATGTACTTGGCTTACTTTTGAAGAAACTAAATACTTCATCACGTCTGTGAATTTATAAATCACAATCATGGAAGTAAGCATGATGAGAGTTCCAATAAAGGTTTTAAAAAAATCTAAAAATAAATAACGATCTAAAGTGCGAAAAGGAATGAACTCTTTTTTGAACCAAAGAAAGGGTGTTAATAGCAGATTCATAAAATTTCCAATAACAACATACTCATATCGTCAGAAATCCGTTTTGCCGAAAATGACATTGAGTCCTCATATAGAGCATTCAAAAATTCTTCACCTTTTTTGTCAGAATGATTTTTTACCGAGGAAAGCAAATGTTCATCTCCATAAATCTCTCCTGCTTCGTCAAAAACTTCCAAAATGCCATCTGAATAGAGTAAAATTCGATCCCCCGGGTTGGGTGTGAGAGTAAAATTTTTAAGATTAGGTTTTAAGTAGGATACAATGAGGGTTCCCATCCCTTCCATAAATTTGGGATCGGAATCTTTTTCCATACGAATGAGGGGTGGGTGACCAGCAATGGAATATTGGATTTCTCTTGTGGTTGTATCTACAAACAATACACAGGCACTGATGTGGTTATTTGGAACTAATGCTTGTAAGTCTGTATGAATTGATTTTAGACAAGCTGAGGGTTCTGTTTGGTTTCCATGAATTTTAAAAGCAAGGACTGCCATAGCAGAAACCATAGCTGATGCAATTCCATGCCCTGATACATCAGCAAAAAAGAGTGCTAACTTTCCATCTTCTCTTTCCAAATAACTGATGGCGTCTCCACCCACCTGTCCAAAGGAACGAAAAAAAGAATGGAGCCTCACACCTTTTGTTTTAGGCCATTCAGTAGTAACCAAATTGGATTGGGTTTCATTTGCTAAATCCAATTCGTTTAACATACGATCTTGAAACCCTTTGAGTTGGGATTCTGAAATTCGAAGTTTTTCAACAGAGCTCAGTCGAATATTGAGTGTTAAATAGGAAACAAGAGCTGGTGTGATGATAGCAGAAAGATAAAGTGATAAATCCACTTGCGGTTCTTTTGTGTAAAGGCCAATGATAATTCCTGCAGAAGACACAGTACCCAAATAGGAAACAAGAGACCTTCTATCTACAAAACTAACTCCGATACAGGAGAGGACTAAAATCATTCCCACCAGATAACCAATGTACAGTGAATTCCAATACAGAAGGATGAGAGAATGTGCACTCATGGTATAAAAGAAAAACAACATGATGGATTGAATTTGTTTCCGAACCCAGTCAGATACATAAGTGGCAAAGAAAAAACCTAAGGTTACGGAGGCATGTAAGATACGAATCCACTTGGGATCATACAATCCCAACTCATCTGTAGGTGCAAAAACTCCAAAACCGATAAAACTAAAAAATACAACAAGACAGATTCTTGAAATCTTCATTACCTCATCATCAAGTTTAAATCGTTCTTGGAAGGATTGTTTTATCATACCAAATGGTTGGATCCAAATTTAGTTTTAAAATGGTCAGGAAGAGCCGATGGTTTTTGTAATTCAAAATCAAACCACACAAAAGCAGCGTTTCCAGTCAGAACACATTCCTCGCTTTCATTCCACATAGAACAAATCACCGTAAAGGCCCTTGAGGAAATAGAATCAACTTCTAAGGTGATTACTAAAGTGGCGGGGAAAACCACTTGTTTACGATAATCCATATCCAAATGAGTCAGCACTGGTCCTGCTTTAACAGGCTTTAGTGGGGAATCCCACAAACCTTCTTTTGTAAAATAATCAGCCCTGGCAGATTCAAAGTATCTGACGTAAGTAACATTGTTTACATGCCCGAAAGCATCCATCTCACCCCATACTACTTGTTGGGTGAATTTATGTTTGTATTTGATTGGTTTTGGCATTTTATGTTACCGAACTTCAAATAAGGAAAGAGATAAAACTTTTCCATCTCTATCTTTTACTTGCAAACGATACTCTCCCTTCTTTGGTTCCCAGAGGTAAGGCCCTTCTGCGGAACCAATCTTTTCATCGTTTAAATAATAAGAATACGAAACCTCGTAGGAACTGAAAGTAAAGAGGATTTTTTGACGGCCCAAGGGAATATCTGGATCCAATGCAAAAATACTTCCGTTCACGGGAGTAAGGATTCTTGTCGACTTTGTCTTTTCTATCGTTCTGTCCTTAGACAGACTAAAATCTTTATCTGTTGGATTTTCAAACGTAGGTGGATTTAATTTTGAATCTAGAGACTCGTGTAGAATGTCCATTGTCTCTCGCCAAACAGGAGCAGCACCTGTAATTCCTGAAACATCTAACATCGGAGCACCTGTAGGATTCCCGACCCAAACACCTACTGTATAAAATTCCGAATAACCTATACACCAATTATCTCTCATATCTTGGCTTGTACCCGTTTTGACTGAGGTATAATACGATGTTGATAAATAATTATCCCAACCGAAGCCAAGGGACCGAGCCTCTCGGTCAGCAAGAATCTCCGACACCATATAACTAACAATAGGTGAAAATACTGTTCGAGAGAAGGAACTTTTTTTAGAAGGTTGGAAGGTAAATTCAGAATAAACTCCGGCATTGGCAAGGGTGCGGTAGGCGTTGGTAAGTTCCAGTAGAGTCATATCAGCAGTTCCTAGTGCCAATGAGGGACCATAAAACTCTGGATACCGAAGGCCAGTGATTCCCAACCTCTCTAACACGGAAACAAATTCATTGATGTCTAAAAAAGACAAAGCGCGGATGGCAGGAATGTTAAGTGAGGAGGCTAAACTTTGTCTTACTGTCACATTTCCTTTATAGGATTTGTCATAGTTTAACGGGCGATAGATCCCTTGGTAAACAGGAATTCCCACAGGAGAATCAGAAAGGATTGAATCAGGTGTGAGTTTGTTTTCTTGGAAATTCTGTGCATAAACAAATGGCTTCAAAGTGGAACCCACTTGTCTTTTACTACGAATTAGGTCGAGTTTTACAACAGAACTTTCTTCTCCGATATTCGGAACATAAACAAGAACTTGCCCCGTGCGGTTGTCGATTACGATGACAGCTCCATCCTTAACATTTTTATCAGCAAGGGTCTTTACATTTCGTTTCAAGATCTCTTCTACTTTTCTTTGGAAGTTTAAAGATATGGAGGATATCACTTTCGAGTTCGAATTTTTATCTTCTTTGGAAAAATCTAAAAGGGCTTTTGTGAATAAAGGAAGAAAGGAAGGATACTGCGAATAATCCAAACTACGAAACAAGGATTCTCTCACCAAACGAGAGATGGCGGTGCAATCGTCTGCTCCGTCTTTTTCTATCTTCAGCATACAGACTCGCCGCGCCACTTTTTCAATGGAACTTTGTGGGGAACGAATGAGAGCGGCGAGCAGATAGGATTCGTTAGGTGTCAATGCTTCAGGCGATTTTCGAAATAATCCCTTACTTGCGGAAGTAATTCCTTTTAGTTCACCTCTAAAATAAATTAAGTTGCTATAGGCTGTAAAAATTTCTTCCTTAGTCCAAGTTTCTTCCAGCTCCACCGCTCTTTGGATTTGTTTTAGTTTTTGAAAGAATGACCTACGTTTGGATTCCTTAGGTTGTAATTCCGGATCCAAAAGAGAAACCAGTTGCATCGTAATTGTCGATCCACCACGCAAGGTTGACCCGGTGAAATTTCCTAGGAAGGAAGAAACCAAAGCATTGGAATCCATTCCCCCATGGGTAAAGAATCTTTTGTCTTCTGCATGTACCACAGACTCAATAAATGATTTAGGAAGTTTGCCGTAGTCTGTCCATTCTTCGGATCGGTATCCATTTTGGATTCGATATCTTTGGACAAGTTGTCCATCCCGATCAAACACTTGTATGTCGGAAGGTTGGTAAGTAGATTTTACTTCTTCATAAGTAGGTAAAGACCAAAGAGGAGATCCTAGAAATAGGAAAACGAATAAAACAATGAAAACTAAATTTTGAATGGATTCAAAATCAAAACAGTTTTTTTTACCGAAGAGTGGTCTCGGCATTTCCATAACCTGTTTCGATGATCGAGTGGCTTCCATACTCCCTTACCTTATGAGGAACTGATGCCCAAATTTTATCGATGGTTTGGCGTTCTGGAATTTGGCATAAAATTAAAAAAGGTTTTTTTGTAGATATACAAAAGTTGTATAATTGTTCCAACATCTCTTTCATTCTGGTAGGAGTTTCCGACCAATAGGTGTAAGGTGGATCTAAATAAAAAATATATGCCTCTTCCTCACCCAATTCCCACTTTAACGTATGTTTGGTTGCATCCTTTCGAAACAACTGTACATTGGTGAGGCCTCGAAAAAGAGAATGGAGTTGTCTAAACCTAGTTTGGTCTAATTCATAAGTGAGTAGTCTTTTAACAGATAAGCTATATGCTTCTGCAGAAATTTGTCCGCTTCCAGCAAAGTAATCACAAAACAAAACAGATTCAAAACTTAGTCCCCAAGAAAGGAGACGAGAGTCCATCAAAGAAAAGATGGCTTTTTTCATAAGGCTATTGGTAAAATTTAAATGTCCCGATACATCTGGTGGAGAAGGAATTTCTTTCCCTTTCCACTTTCCTTGTGATACACGTAATCCTTTCATTTATTTACCTGAAGATTTAATTTCTTCTAATTGAGATAACACATGTTTGGAGGGAGAATTTGCCTCAATTTCTGAAAAAACCTTCTTTGCCTCAGACTCGTTTTTTAAATCCATTAACCCAAGCCCATACAATAACAATGCATCGTTGTATTTAGGACTTTGTTTCCCCAACTTTTGGAAGTCTTTTCCCCATTCAATGAGTAAATCCGACTCCCCAAAGACAAGTGCCCGTTCCATAAATAGATAAATAGCATTCCAATAATGGACCGATGATTTAAAGTTAGGTGGAGATTCCCGAACTACCTTAGTTTTTAGTTGGGACCAATTTTCTTCAGTGGAAACATAAAGAAAAAAAATCCTAGGATCTTTCTCTCCTTCAGGCACGTTCAAATACTGAAGGGACCCTTTGGATACAGTTGCGTAATTTCCTTTTTTGAATTCTGTGTATAGGGTCGAAAAACCGGAGGTCTCGCCCCAAAGGAGCGAGGGTAGAATCAAAAAACCAAAAATATACTGAAAATAAGTCAAATTACAGTTCGGTGATATTCGCAGATCCGCACATAGGGCAGATCAGTTCCCAAGAATCGAGGTATTCGTCCTCTCCTTCGGCTTCCCAACGGTGGTCACAATCCTCGCAAGCATACGTTACGACGTCTTCGTTGAGGCTATCCGCTTCGAATTCGTCATCTTCTAAAATGTCATCTTCCATACCCTTCTCACTAAATCACAAAGAAAAAGCCGTGTCAAGTGGGGAGGGCAAAAAAAAATGGGAACCAACGATGGCGATTTACTCCCGGTACGAACCGCACAGAAAGAAGAAATCAAAGACACCGCTAATTCTATTGGTTTTAGCGATTGGTCTGTCCGTGTTAGGGTTTACCTATAGAAAAGAAATTTATTTTCTTTTTGCAAAAGACCAAAGTGTCAGGGCAGAAAAAACCAAAGAAAAAACAATCGAACTCTGGAAATCGGGAAATCTGAAAGAAAAAGATATCGAAGACTTCCAATCGATTGCTATTACCTATTCCGAAAAAGATCCCACAGATCCTGTTGCCTTTCATTTGATTGCCCGGAGTTTATTTTGGAATTTATATAGAATTGGAATTTATTTTGATCACGACAGTTTGATTTTGCATTTAGGATCCGAATTCCAAGACTTCATTGGCTCCTCAGTCCTTGCAGATTCTACCTTGGACTCCGTATTTTGGAATGCAAGGACTGCCGAATCTTTTTCCTCGTCTCCGTTTTCTGATTGGGAAAACAATAAAGTTTTGTTATTCCTTGGCGAAACACACCGACATGTGAAAAGGCCCCAAGCACTCATCACCGAATATGGAAATTTGGATCGTTCTAAACTTTCTCCAGAGTTCCAAACAGTTTATATTTGGTTACTCACCTTCAATACGATGTTAGCTGGGGATGCATCGGGGCTCGATAAACTCATCACAATCACAAAAGATCCAAGTTATAAAGCGGGAATACAATTCACTCCTAGGGAAGAGAATTTTTTGCGAGGTCTAGGAAAGTATTATAAAAAAGATTATGTAGGGGCTTTGTCACTACTGAGACAAGCTAAGTCAAACAATCCCGATCGGATTACAGAGACTTCTATCATTACAGAAGCCACAATCTTTCACTTACAAAATCTTTCTCAAAAAGGAATCGATTTATTGGAAGATTTTTACCTTTCTTCTGGTAAAAAGAATCCAGAGATTCCCCTCCTCATTGCTAAGATGATTGTAGAAAAACCGGGAGCCAAAACCAAATTAGATCTAACACCGGATAAAAAAGAATGAAGGTTTTTGTTTTCTTACTTTCTCTTTTTATCTTCCAATGCGGATTATTTTATAAAGGTGTTCCTAAAGCCGGCGAATTTTGTTATGTGCTTACCAAACCTCCTGAATGTTTGTATGTAGACTTCGAATCCAAAAAATTAATTTGGAATGATGTAGAATACATTCTGGAAGAAAAACTTCGAATGGATTATTTTTTTAAATCAAATGGTGAGTTGTACGAACTCACTGTTTCCACAGTGAATCGTGTGGAATTAAAAAATCTTACCACGGCAAACTTTAACAAGTTTTATATGAGAAAAAAAGATAAGTTTACCGAGATCCCAACTCCGAGTGCAAAACATGAGTAAGTCCATTGAGGAAATCCAAAAAGAAATTATAGCAGAGTTCTCTGACTTAACAGATTGGGAAGAGAAGTTTCAATATTTAATTGAGTTAGGTGAAGAGCTCCCTCCTTATCCAGAGGAAAAACGAACAGAAGAATATATCGTCCCTGGTTGCCAGTCTCGTGTTTGGGTCGCACCAAAACTAGAAGCGGGAAAATTAGAGTTTGATGCAGATAGCGACACGGCTCTAACAAAAGGCCTTATCGCTATTCTCATACGCGTATTTTCAGGACAATCTCCGAAAGATATAGCGGATGCCTCACTAGGTTTTATTGAAGAAGTAGGCCTTGCAAAATTTCTTTCTATCTCAAGAAGAAACGGACTTTTCTCCATGGTCCAAAAACTAAAAGGATACGCAGAAAAAGTATAATCCCTTTCTTTTTTCCTTTGCAAACGTCTTTCCATCGCATAGAATTCTGAGACGAATCTGAATCAGGAATTCTATGAAACAAAGTTTTATCTGTATCCTTCTTTTACTTACTTTTGCCCATTGCGGCAAAGACCTTTCTCCCTTCGGTGGTGAACCAGAAGTAACCACACTGAAGACTCGATTGAAACCAGAATGGCCAAGTCCCAATTGGAAAGTAGTATCCCCTGAATCTGTCGGTGTATCTTCCAGCAAACTGGGGTTAGTAGAAGAATATGCCTTCACTCGAACGGGAGATGAAACAGATAGAAAAGGCAGAAGGACCGATGCCCTTGTCATCTTAAGGAATGGAAAACTCATTTATGAAAAGTATGCAAGAAACTTTTCTGAAGACAAAGTCCATTTAACCTGGTCAGTATCCAAAAGCATTTTACAAACCATGTATGGAATTGCTGTCAAACAAGGTCTCGTTAAGTTAGATGATCCTGGTTATTATCATTATGAACCACTGAGCCGCGATGAAGCTCACAAAAAAATAACGATTAGACACCTTCTCAATATGTCCTCAGGACTTGCGGGAGAAGAAGGATATGAAAGTGGTCCACTCAAATCATCGGTCATTGCCATGTTGTATACAAGAGGTCGCAAAGATATGGGAGCCTTTTGTGCAGACCTTCCTCTTCGTGCAGAACCGGGAACCCAAGTATACTATTCTAGTTGTGATACCAATATTCTTTCTGCCATTTTGAAAAAAGTCTATGGTGCAGAAGAATATGACAAACTTCCTTTCGAAAAAATATTCAAACCTCTCGGAATCACCAATGTCACTTTCGAAAGAGATGGCTCAGGCACTTATGTGGGATCTTCTTATTTGTATATGACTGCCAAAGACTTAGCAAAAATTGGTTATCTGTATTTAAATGACGGAGTTTGGAACGGAGAACGTCTGTTACCCGAAGGTTGGGTTCAGTTCACAAGAACACCTGCCCCCGGATACAAATCCACACCATACTCCGAAGATTTGTCACAAGACAATTATACCGCACACTGGTATGCCAACACAGGAGTTCCCGAAAGAGGAATCCACGAACCATGGCCAGATGCACCAAAAGATACCTTTGCCGGTCTTGGGCACTGGGGACAAATGTTGTATGTGATTCCAAGCCTTGATTTAATCATTGTTCGGTTTGGAGATGATCGCGAAAAGGCATTCATCAAAAATGATTTTTTAAAATTAGTGAAAGAGTCTGTAATTCGGTAACCTTATGAAAAGAAAAATATCTGTGATCCTTTCTTTGTTGTTTTTATTTGTTTTGTTTTGGGCACAATGGAATTGGAAACACCTCTCCAGTTTTCCTTCCATTATTTCCAGTTTTTATTCGAAAGAGTATTGTAGTTGTTACTTTGTGATGGAACTTTCGGAAAACCAGTGCCATGACTTTGCTCGCCAGTGGGTGCCAATTAGCGAATTCAAACTCGATAAAGAAAACAAATCAGTAACGGTAAAAGGACTCGGGCGGTCCAATACGGCTAAGTATCTTTCCAAAGAGTATGGTTGTAGTTTAGTGACAGATTAACATCTAACGGTAATAACGGATTCCGGGAAAGATGAAGTTGATCCCAAAGATAAGGCCTTTTGACTTAACTTCTTCCGGAACCGGACCAAAGTTTTGGCCCCGAATGGAATCCATACAAGCTTGGTCCACCACCACTTGGCCTTGGGAGGAAACCAAACGGACATCCAAAACTTGCCCTTGTTCACTTAACATAAATAAAACTTTGGTTTCACCTTCTTTGATTCCTTCTCTTGCCACTACTCCTGCCATATCTCGATAAGCATAGTTTCCTCCACCAGGGGGAGCAAAAGATTCCTCAATTCGTTTCAACATACTTTTAAAATAATAATAACCTGCTAACTGTTTGGTGGGAATGGTAAGAGCCTTGGCCCCGTCCCAACGAAACAAAAAATCCTGTTGGAATCTGTAGTTAAATGGAATTTTTGTCATCTGCCCGGAACTTGCGGATTGGTTTGGGCTTTCTTCTGAATTAGAATTACTTTTAGGATCTGCTTTAAAAATTCCTACTTCAAAAATTTCTTCTTCTTTCGATTGTTCCGATTTCGGTTGGGCTTTACTCGGAGTGGACGCAGAACTTCCCATAATAAATTCGCGAAATTGAGTGAGGGTATGAAATCCTTGTTTTTCGGTAAGTCCACCACCGCCCGACGAATCCTTGTTAGAGAGTGCTTTGTATTCATCCTTTTTGTCTGGATTGATGAACTGTTGTTCTACAAGAACTTCGTAGATTTTTTCTTGTTCTTTTGGTCCAACCATTTGTGAGGCTTGTTCATCGGCCAACATCTTCCAAAGCATATTTCTTGTGATGAGGTGGGCGAGAACAAATGATGCGATGAGGATGACGAAGGTGAAGGCGAAGAAAAGTCTACGTTCCCCTTCTTCCTTTTCAGGCAATCGGAAATCAAAAGAGAGTTGGACCATTTTCACGATTTTCCCCGGTATTTCCAGTATACACAAGTCCCAAATGTTCGTAAGCTTTTTTCGTTGCCACTCGACCCTGGGGAGTGCGGTCCACGAGTCCCACTCGGACAAGAAAGGGCTCATAAGTGTCCTCAATGGTCCTTTCCTCTTCTCCAAGTACCACAGCAATGGGTTTGATTCCCACAGGCCCACCGCCATAACGATTGATGAGAATGTCCAAAATTTGACGATCCACAACATCAAGGCCCAGATGATCCACACCCATACGATCAAATGCAAAGCGGCAAGTATCTAAACTAACAGAGGTTTCATTACGAACTTCTGCAAAGTCACGAACTCGTTTTAAAAGATGGTTGGCAATCCTTGGAGTTTTACGACTCCGTTTTCCTATCTCAAAAGCAACACCATCACCAAGAGAAACTCCGAGTAATTTTGCCGATCGATCCACAATGATTTGCATTTCCCCATCTGTATAAAAATCCAATTTGAGATGGATTCCAAACCGTGACTTTAAGGGTTCACTGACAAGTCCTGAGCGAGTGGTCGCACCCACAAGAGTAAAGGGCTGGAGTTGGATCTGGAGGGCATTTGCAGTGACTCCTTCGCCGACCACGAGGTCCACAAAGAAGTTCTCCATAGCCGGATACAAAAGTTCTTCCTGTTTTTTAATAAAGCCGTGAATCTCATCAATGAAAAGAACTTCATTGGTTTTAAGAAGGGTGAGGAACCGAACAAGGTCTGCCCCTTTGGAAATAGCAGGGGCAGAAGTAGGAGTGAAGGCAACTGCCAACTCATTGGCGATGATATTGGCAAGCGTGGTTTTACCAAGGCCCGGTGGACCTGAAATTAAAACATGGTCGAGGGGGCTCTTACGTTTGCGAGCCGCCTCCACATATACCGAGAGATTGGCCAAAACCTCTTTTTGCCCGATAAATTCGGATAATTTGGTAGGACGAAGACTTGGTTCATCTTCGGCCGGCTGGATCCAATCTTCTCTTAAACTCACCTCAATTGGGTTTCTGCTCTGGAGTGATGGAAGTCAAGATTTCATTTTTATTTCGAATGATTTTTATCTCGATTCGTTTTCCGATTTTGGAAGATCTCACAAATCCAATGAGTTCTTCCGGTGTTTGGATTTCTTTTCCACCGATTTCCACAATCACATCAAACAATTTCAAACCCGCTTTGTCAGCCGGAGACCCACGCATGATTTGGCGAACAATGGCACCTTTGTTGTCTTTTAGTTTGAGTTGTTCGATGTCTTCTTCATTGATCGCATCAAGACCCACACCAATCCAAGGCCGGATGACTTTCCCGTTTGTTTTGATTTCTTCAGCGACTCGGCGAGCTTCGTTGATAGGGATCGTAAATCCAATCCCCACAGAACCACCAGACTGAGAGGCAATCATACGGTTGATTCCAATCACTTCCCCGCGAATGTTAAGAAGTGGCCCACCACTATTTCCCTGGTTGATGGCCGCGTCTGTTTGGATATAAGAAAGCCCAGAAGCATCGATCCCACCACGTTGTACTGCAGAAACAACACCCACAGTAAAGGAATGTTCGAATCCAAGAGGAGCTCCAATGGCAATGGCCCAGTTCCCCACTTTTACTTTATTGGAATCAGCAAGAACAATCGGACGAAGTGTTCCCTTAGGAGCATCTATCTTGAGTAAGGCGATGTCCATGGTTTCATCAGAACCAATCACTTTGGCTTCAAAAGTTTTTTGGCTTTTAAACTTTACTGTGAGTTTGTCCATATCTTTGATCACATGGTGGTTGGTCATGATATAGCCGTCTTCATTCAAAACAATTCCTGAACCAAGTCCTGTTTGTTTTTGTTTCATCACACGACCTGATCCACCACCAGGACGTCCGAAAAAATGATCAAAATAGGGATCACCAGAAAATGGATGTTGTTGGACGTTCACTGTCCGTTCCGTGGCAATGGATACCACACTCGGGGACACTTTATCAAATACTTCTTGGAAGGCATCTTCCAAAGCCACAGCTTGTGTTTGGGCCGGGGACAATTTATCGCTGCCATCTGCTTTGAGTTGCAGAGGGTTTTCGGAAGAATTTCCGCAAGTTAGAATGGGAGACAAAAATGTTCCCAAAAGTAAAAAACTAAAAGCAATCGCTAAGTAACGTAAAGGATTCGTTTTTTTATCAATCATAGACAATTAACTATCTCTCCTACAATATAAGACCCCGAAAGTTCCAGGAAAGTTCTCAATTCTTGAGATCGTTTTTTTACAAAAGAACTTGAACATTTTGTACAAAGCCCAACTAGTCTTTTTATGGCAACACGAGTTTTTATTCCACTCTGCACCGGCTTCGAAGAAATGGAAGCCATCATTTTAATCGATGTTCTGAGAAGAGGAAACGTAGAAGTGGTATCCGGTGGAAAAACCAAAGATCCCATCCTTGCTTCCAGAAAGACCGTCCACATAGCAGATACAGTTTTTTCTGAAATCAATCCGACAGAGTTTGATGCCATCCTACTTCCCGGTGGCCTGGAAGGGACCAAACAACTCATGGTCGATCCAGAAATTAGTAAGATTCTAAATTCTTTTCAATCTGAGAAAAAACTGATCGGAGCCATTTGTGCTGCTCCGAGTGTGCTTCGTAACCTAAACATCATTTCCGGGAATGATCCCTACACCGCTTTTCCTTCGGCTGAAGATTTAGCAAAAGGAAAAGGAGGAAAGTATACAGGCCAAAGAATAGAATCGCATAACCATATCCATACGAGCGTGGGCCCCGGTTCTGCTTTTGAATTTGCTTTGTATCTTTTGGAAATTTTTGAGGGCAAAGAGGTAATGGAAAAAGTAAAGGCCGGTCTACAACTTCCATAAATTGGCGAAAGGAGTAAGAATCGATTTTCTTCACCAAATATTGGTTATTCGCCGGATCCCCTTTCATTCACTAACGAGATAACAGCATTTTCTTCTGTATCAAACACTTCTAAATGGCTCTCCATTCCAGTAATTTTGAATACTTTAGCAACAGATCCGTGAACACTACATACCTTTAAATTCCCATGGTATTTTTTTAGTTTGTACATAGCTGTCACCAAAGTCCCAATTCCAGAACTGTCCATAAAGGGAACCTTTTCTAGGTTCACAACAATTTCGTATTGGTGTTTGCGCATTTTATCATCCAGAATGTCTTTCAATTCTTTTGCATTGTACAAATCAACCTCACCTTCAATGGATATGATGGCAACTTGATTGGATGACTTCTCGAGGATGATCATTTGTAGTTAGTTTTCACCCCAAAAGGAAATGAAAAGACAAAAATTACATTCGAAAGACACCAAATGGTTTTCTTTCTTCCTTTCTTCTACTGAGGATAGATAAGGCTCTTCCTAAAACTTTCCTAGTATCGGCAGGATCAATGATCCCATCATCCCAAAGCCGAGCCGAACTATACACGGCCGAAGATTTTTTTTCATAATCTTCTAAAATTGGTTTTTTAAAGACGGCTTCTTCCTCTGATGAAACTGCTTCTCCCGCGGCTTCTTTTTGGTCTTTTTTGACAGTCCAAAGAACGTTCGCGGCTTGTTCTCCACCCATTACAGAAATTCGCGCATTGGGCCACATCCATAAAAATTCAGGAGCAAAGGCACGACCACACATTCCATAATTTCCTGCCCCATAAGAACCACCGGTAACAATCGTTAGCTTTGGAACTGTGGTTGTCGAAACCGCATTTACCATCTTGGCCCCATCCCGAGCAATCCCATTGTTTTCATATTTTTTCCCCACCATAAACCCTGTGATGTTTTGAAGAAACAATAATGGAATTCTTCTTTGGTCACAAAGTTCAATAAAATGAGAGGCCTTGAGTGCAGACTCGGAAAATAAAACTCCATGATTGGCAATGATTCCTACCGGATATCCATACACTTCGGCAAATCCAGTCACAATCGTTGTGGCATAGAGTCGTTTGAATTCATGAAATCGTGACCCATCCACAATCCTTGCAATGATCTCTCTTGGATCATAAGACTTACGTGAGTCCCTTTCTATAATTCCATAAATTTCTTCAGCGGGATACAAAGGTTCTTCTGTTTCTTTGGGGAGGGTTTCTAATTTTGCATTTATATTTTTAATGATAGAACGAGTGATCTCTAAGGCATGAAAATCATCTTCTGCATAGTGGTCAGTTACACCAGAAACTCGACAATGGACATCTGCACCACCTAACTCTTCACCAGTGACGATTTCTCCCGTTGCTGCTTTTACAAGTGGGGGCCCACCTAAAAAGATAGTTCCATTTCCTTTGACAATCACAGATTCATCAGACATGGCAGGAATGTAAGCACCACCTGCGGTGCACGACCCCATAACGACCGCTATCTGAGAAATTCCTTTGGCACTCATTCTTGCTTGGTTGAAAAAAATACGTCCAAAGTGATCTTTGTCGGGAAACACTTCATCTTGCATGGGTAAAAAAGCCCCACCGGAATCGACCAAATAGATACAAGGAAGGGTATTGTTTTCCGCAATTTCCTGGGCACGAACATGTTTTTTTACCGTGAGTGGATAGTAAGTTCCCCCTTTGACTGTGGCATCATTGGCAACAATCATACAGTCCACCCCTTCCACCTTTCCAATGCCTGTGATGATTCCTGCAGAGGGAACGGGATCAGGGTAAACACCCTCTCCGGCAAGACCACAAATCTCCATAAATTCAGTTCCCGCGTCGATGAGTTCGGCGATCCGTTCTCTTGCCGTAAGTTTTCCTCGAGATTTATGTTTTTCGAGAGACTTTTTCCCACCACCTAACTTCACTTGCTCGATGGTTTTACGTATGGGAACTATGGTTTCTAAATAGGCCGTTCGGTTGGCAACAAATTCGGACGTTTGCGGGTTTGCCTTAGAAATGATTCTTTCCATATTAATCCTTATTCTGTTTGTTAAAATGAAAGGTTTTTGTTTTTTTATGTGAGAAGGAATCTACAAAGTAGTGGAGTTTTTCATAAACAACTTCTGGACATTCTTCCATAGGAAGGTGTTTGGAAGGAAGGATCACAAGACTACTAGTTCGAAGTGTTTCCTTCATGTACTCTGTTTGGTTCGGAGAAATACGAAAATCTTCATCCCCTAAATAAATTTGACGAAGGCCTACAAAGTTTTTGGCGCCTTCTTCAATTTCACGAAGTGCATGTGTGGATCTGTCCACATTACGAACAAACTCTAATGTATTTTTGCGAGTCTTACCTTCGAATAACAAATGATACATGGTCTTTTCCCATTCATAAGTTAAGTGATGAGTTTTTTTAACTAAAAACAATTTATAAAACAAACGAAGTAGTGGTGGACGAAACAAAAAAGAAAACACTTCTCCAATGAGTGGTAAACGTAGAAAATGTAAGGGGTAATAAAAATGAAATTTGGGCAAATTCATAAATCCACCCAAAATGGATAAGGATTTATATTGAACGGCATGTTCTTTAAAAGTAAAACAAAGAATCGGAAGTGCATAATCAAAAGCCACCACGTGAACTTTTTTGTCACCCACCACCTTCTCTAAAAAGGGAGCCAAGTAATGTGCTTGGAGCCTATGAGATAGGGGACCATCGGGCCTTGTGCTAAACCCAGTTCCTAAAAAATCTAGCGCGATCACTCGATAGTGAGTGGATAATAAATTTACCAATTTACGATAGTTATACGATGTTGTCAAAAAACCTGGGAGAAGAAAAATGATCTCTTCGCCTTTTCCTTCATCCAAATAGAAAAAACGTAAGCCCTCAATTTCTACTGTTTTACCAGAATTGATATGTTCTAACAAACTGGGTGTCATGTTTACTCCGTAAGACTTCCGTATAATTTTCTTAAATACTCTTCCTCAAATTCAAAGAGATTCATCCCTCGACGAGCCATGATTTTTTTTGTATCAAAAAGAAACTCTTCTAACCGGTATCGTCCCCCTGGTCGAATCCAAGTAAAAGCAGGTACATAACCTTGGATTCTGGATTCGACAATATTACTCGCAATGTCAAAAACCGTGCCTGTATTGGACATCACACCTATGGCAAGTTTTGTAAACGGGCCAATGAGAGACCCAAACTTAATAGTTCCTGTATTGATTATAGAATCACCTATCTTTAGTTTTACGATTCCATAATTGTTTTTTAAATCGCTAGTAGTGGATAAAGCACCTAAGTTCACCCAAGTGGATACGAAACTATGTCCAAGAAAACCTTCATGGTGTTTGTTGGTATAATCTAGAAGAATTGAATTTTCTACTTCGCCCCCAATCCGGCACTGATTACCAATGAGACAACCTCCCGTAATTCGAGCATTGTCGATTTGAGTATTTTTTCCGACAAAAAGAGGGCCTTCTAAAAAACTAAAGGAAGAAATTTTGACTCCATCTTCAATGAGAATTGGGCCGTCCGTTGTATCAAAAACAACACCTGGATACACAGTAGCCTGAGGATGGATGTAGAGATGTTTCTCTTTTCCTACAATATGAAATCCCGATTGTTTTGCTTTGTACTTTTGGCGAAAACGTTTCCAATCTTTATCTATCGTGAGAGTGTCTTCAATGATAGAAGTGACTGTTCCTAATAGCTCCCAAGGTAGATAAGAATCAGAACTATAAATGGAATCGTATGTTTCAAGACTTGCAGGTAATACATGTGGATACCTGTTGAAAATCAGAGTTTCAAATTCTTTGTTTGGGCCTTTATAAAAAATCTTTGCCCCTGGGTATTTACGTTCTAGTTTTTCAAGTAAGGTAACACCACCCAAATTCCATTCGAAAAAAGAATGAAATCTGGATAAGGGTTGGAGAGACGGATTTCTCTTAGAATCGTCAAGTAAGAGGTTCACTGTTTACTCCACGGTTACAGATTTCGCTAAATTCCTAGGTTGATCCACATTACATCCCCTAAGGATTGCTATATGGTAGGATAAAAGTTGTAGAGGAATCACTGCAAGTAGTGGAACGAGAGCATCCGCCGTTTTTGGAATTTCAAATGTAAAATCAGCCATTGACTTTATATCTGTATCCCCTTCTGTCACGATAGCAATCACCTTTCCTTTTCTAGCCTTTACCTCTTGGATATTAGAAATGACTTTTTCATAAGAACCATCTCTCGTTGCAATAAACACTACAGGCATATCTTCATCGATAAGTGCAATCGGTCCATGTTTCATTTCCGCTGCTGGATAACCTTCTGCATGGATATAAGAAATTTCTTTTAATTTCAAAGCTCCTTCTAATGCCACAGGAAAATTGAATCCACGTCCCAAATAAAGGAAGTTAGACGCACGATAAAAGCTTTCAGCGATCGTACGAATGTCATCGTCTTTGGTTAAAATTTTTGCTACCTTATCAGGAATTGAATCCAATTCCTGAAGTAATGTTTGATAATCCGATAATGAGATAGAACCTTTTTTTAAACCCAAATACAAAGCCATCATGGTAAGGATCGTTACTTGGGATGTGAAAGCTTTTGTTGATGCCACACCAATCTCGGGACCTGCATGGAGGTAAGCACCAGCATGAGAAGCACGTGCAATTGATGAACCCACAACATTACAAACACCAAAAATTAATGCACCTTTTGACTTTGCGAGTTCAATGGCAGCAAGTGTGTCTGCAGTCTCCCCTGATTGCGACACCGCAATGATCACATCTCTTTCTGTGACAATGGGATTGCGATAACGAAACTCTGATGCGTATTCTACTTCTGTAGGAATTCTCGCAAGATCCTCAAACAAATATTCACCAATGAGACCTGCATGCCAAGAAGTTCCACAACCAACAAGGATCAAACGATCAGCATTTAAAAACCGATTGAGGTATTGGTCAATCCCACTTAAGAAAAGATGATGTTCTCTCGAAACCAAACGTCCACGCATTGCATCACGTACCGACTTTGGTTGTTCAAAAATTTCTTTTAACATAAAGTGTGGATACCCACCCTTTTCGATATCTTCCAAATCCAATTCTAATTTTTGAATGAATGGAGTTTTAGTAACGTTTTGCAAATTTTTGACCACCAGACTTCCGTCTTTGATGATAGCCATCTCTTGGTCATTGAGATAAGTTACGTTGTTCGTATATTCGATGATAGGTGTTGCATCAGAAGCAACAAAGTATTCATCTTCACCAATACCGATAACAAGAGGAGAACCTTTTCTTGCAGCAATCATTGTCCGTTCATTATCTTTGGAAAGGATGACTATGGCATAAGCACCAACCACTTCATTTAAAGCGAGACGCACTGCTTCTTCAATGGAACAATTGTTTTGTTTTTTAATCTCTTCGATTAGATGAATGAGAACTTCTGAATCGGTATCCGATTTGAAGATATGACCATTTCCCTCTAATTCTTTTTTAATAGAACCATAGTTTTCAATAATTCCATTATGAATGATTGCCAATTTTCCATCCGAACTTGTATGTGGATGGGCGTTGCGGTCATTAGGTTCTCCATGAGTGGCCCAACGTGTGTGTCCAATTCCTAGAGTAGCCACCAATGTACGGTCACCAATTTCTTTTTCTAAATCAGCAACTTTCCCTTTCTTTTTTACAATCTCAAGACCACCATTTAACAAAGCAACACCGGCACTGTCATAACCACGATATTCAAGACGTTTTAGACCTTTAATGATGAGAGGTAATGCCTCTCTTTTTCCTAAATAACCTACGATTCCACACATTGTTTTACCCTCTTTAAGGTAGCTTCCAAATCGGATTTGGATTTAGTTTCAGTAATAACACGAAAGATTGGTTCTGTATTTGAAGGGCGTATATGGATCCAAGAATCGGATATATACATCCAAAGTCCGTCTTTCTCTGAAATGACTTTCGGAGAAAATGCTGACTGGAATTTTTCATAAAGATTTTCTAAAGACATTCCCTTTGCCAAAGGAAAAGATTGTTTGTCCATAAAAAGTTTGGGGAGTTCATCCAAAAGAACATCTACTGATTTTCCCGTTTCTGCCATTAAGTTTAGAATATGAGCAATACCGGACAAAGTGTCACGACCAAAAGAAGGAATGTTTGGATCAATCACACCACCATTCCCTTCCCCACCAAACACTGCCTTGGTTTTGATCATCTCTTCTACCACATTGGCCTCACCCACTTTGCTGCGAATGACTTCCGCACCAAACCTTGAACCAACTTCTTCGTTTAAAAAAGATGTTGAGAGATTTACAACTACCTTTGCTTTTTTCTTTGCAGAGGACAATGCGTTCGTTAGCGCTAAAGGCAGTGTATATTCTTCGGAAACGGCACCTCGTTTGGGCGAAAACAAAACAAGTCTATCCGCATCAGGATCTAATGCAAAACCAATTTCTGCTTTGGATTTTTTAAAGTATGGTTCTACTGATTTTAAAGCAGCGGCGGTTGGTTCGGGAGGTCTTGGAAAAGTTCCATTTGGATTGCAGTTATGAGCTACAACTTTGCAACCTAACATCTGTAAAAACCGAGGAACCACATAAGAACCGGCTCCACCCACGGCATCTACAAAAACCGTAAATTTTTTCTTTTTGATTTTAGCGACATTCACCCGTTTCAAAACAGAGGACAAATGAAGATCAATATAATCTTCCCCAGAATCAATATACCCTTGGGGGGAAATTTGTTCTTTCGGATACGATCCGTTTTGAATGATGGAAAGAAGTTTTTTGTTTTCTTCTGCAGAGAAAAAAAATCCTTTTTTGGAAATGAATTTAAATGCATTCCAATCCATAGGATTGTGAGAGGCGGAGATCATAATTCCACCATTGGCTTTAGAAAGGTTCACAACTGCTTTAGTCGTGGGTGTGGGAACAAGGCCGAGTGTTAAAACAGAATTTCCAGAAGCTAACAATGCAGAGGTGAGGAGGGATTCTAAATACGGGCCACTTGGTCTTGAGTCTCGACCAATTACGGCCGTTCCTCCATTCATCATAGAAGCAAATGATTTTGAGAATGCCAATGCTTCGTCTAACCCAAACCCTTGTCCAATTTTACCCCGAACACCGGAAATAGAAATCATCAGGGAGGACAGATCATACTCTTTCGTAAATCGCATACAATACTATCAAAGGTGGTGGATTCCCACTGCAAGTCTATCTTTTTGCTTTTTAGAATGTGTCAGTGAAATGGAATAAAAGTGAAGATAAAAGAAAAACGGTTTGGGCGATGACAGGATTGAACTGCCGACCCGCTGCTTGTAAGGCAGCTGCTCTCCCAGCTGAGCTAATCGCCCGTTGTAATGACCAGTGAACCGGAGTTGGGATTTTTGTAAATAAGATTTAGAAATAAAAAAGGCCACCCATGGTGGCCTCATTCCTTCTAGCTAAAAGCGAATGTTAGGCGGCTTTTGTCTCGATGGAGTTGATACGAAGTGCCATACGTGATTTTTTACGATCCGCATTTTTCTTATGAATCAGTTTTGTTTTTGCTGCTCTGTCTAACTTTGATGCAAGTTTTGAGAATACAGTAAGAGCTTCCGTTTTGTCTCCGGATTTAATTGCTTTGATGAGAAGGCGAGCATAAGTACGCAATTCAGTGCGATCCTCACCATTTCGTGCTTTTCTACGAGCAGTTCTGCGAATGTCTTTTTTAGATGATTTTAAATTAGCCAAGGAATGTCCCCTACGAGGAATTTTTACTTATCTTTTGAGTACCACTCTGCCGGTCAAGGCGAAAGAGAAAAAAATGGGAACCAAAGTAAGGGTCCAAAACCCCATACCATAGGAGAAACCCATGTTCCCAATTCTCATTTGGATTGATTCCGAACTGTATGAAATCCTAAAACAAAGGAATTTGGATCTAGGTCTTGTCACGAAAATGGCTATATTGTCTTTAAAAGTAGAAGGAATGGAACCGGGAACCTTTGAGAAACGCCAATCTGGCCATTATGAACGGATGGAACTTAGCCGGTACGATTTTTTTACCTTAACTTTGATTTCTCGGGAGAAGGAAGTTGACCCAAACGTATTACTCTCATATGCTTTCACAGAAGCTTTGTTGGAAATTTTACGACTGTGACTCCCGAAAAATCAAAATATCATTATATAAAAATTGAGTCCATTTCCGAAATTGATCCCATTAAATTATCAATTTCCCAAATCCAACAGAGATATATCGATAAAGATAACAACCGTTACGCCTTACGTTTTAACAAAGACACACGCAGAATTGAGATTTTAAAACTAGTTGGCAATCATTTCGAACTAATTCCGCATTCTCAGACACATACAGTTGCGGAAGACACAAAATCTTCTGCGATACAGACTTCGCAAAATTCTCCTCTCATTACACCTATTTCAGAAGACTTAATGTCCAACCCCATTTTAGGAAAGTTAGTTGGTGCTCTAGGTGCCAAACTCAATCCAACTGAAAAACCATCGGAAATTCAAAGTGAAAAATTGGGGTCAGAGCCAGAAGAAAATCTAATGCGCGAAGATGTGGACTTAAATATTTTCGAAGGGGAAGATCCTCCCCCAATGCAAGAAACACTCTCTCATGCGGGTCTACTCAATACTCCTGAGCTACCCAGTCCCAAAGAAGTGGAAGAAACTGGAAATGCGGAACCTAACTTACAAGCGGGGGAAGATTCGAATGACAAAACTGCCTTCCAACAAATTGAAGAATTTATCAAACTATTAACAACCTACCGCGAAAGGGTCACTGCCATCATTCGTAACTTACAATCCTCAAGAATCTTTGAACTGACTGGGGATCCTTCGGAAAATAAAAACATCGTGGGGAATTTTGCTCGGGAAATGGATGCACAAGTGTTTGAAGGCATCGACAAAATGGTCGACCTTCACAAAGAAATGACATCCTATCCTCGTCCTATTACGTATTATATTTCGAAAGCACCTGCAGAAAAAAGAGAAGAGATGAAATTGATTGAGTCGGATAAGGAAAAATTAAACAGACTCCATCTGTTTGAAATGCAAAGACTTTCCGATATAATTGTTAAGGACTTCAAAAAACTGAGTTTGCAATTGTTGAATATTTTAAATCTGAAGAGTGACATTCAGGTAAAACAATTACAATATGCAAACCAATTGATGTACGTAGACGCAAAAAACGCATCCCTTTATTTTGCGCAAGATTTGGATAAAACCATACTTGATATAGAACACTGGAAACTATCGAAATGAAAGAACTGTCGGAAGCAGAAACAAAAGCAATATTAGAAAAAATTAGAGCTGAATACCAAGAACACGGAAAACTAAATCCCAAGGCCTTTGACCAAACAGGATTTGAACAAAGATATTTACAAATACTCAAACTCCGTGGAAATATCACAAAATTCCTTACAGAAGAAGTCACATTTCTCGAACAATTAAAATCCAAATTTCAAGAACTTGCCGCGAGAAAAGAAGCTGCCAAAGCGCAAACTTTAAATCGGATTATGGATGAGTCCATTGAAAAGTTAGCAAACTATAAAAAGGTAGATTTCCATCCTCTGGCAAAAGTAGAAACAAGGTACTTCTATGGTGCTATGTTGGATTTTGCAGAAACAGAACTTCCAGTTCTCATTTATATCTTTAAAGGAACACCTGAATATTCTTTTTTACAGGATGCTGTATTACAAGTGGAACGGATTGGAATGACAAGACGTGGCCTTCCTTCTATGAAGATGCAAGAGTTTATCAAAACCTTACTTGATGCCAATGGAAACAATATAGTTATCGAAAAAGCCTCGCAAAATCTTTTGAAAGACGGATGTATTGCTTTAAAAAATATCACGGTAGCCGTCCAAGATTTGGTCAGTAAAAACAGGATCAATCCTGATATGATTGTTCAAGTCAATGAAAAGGAATATCCTAATGCTCATTCTACTTTTGGTGGAAAAAAATTTGGAGAGAGCCTGACTCGAATCACTGAACGCTGCAAACAAATCATACAAGATTTTCGAATGAATGCGTTGATGAATATGGAAGGTTAGTTCTAATTTGGCGGTATGGACCCAATTTTACTCGGTGTCAGCGACACCATCGAATCTGAATTTGATTCGGAAATTTATAAAAACCTTTCTCCTTTAGAAAAATACCATTCCCTACTGTTCCGTTCCGTAGACAAACTTTTTGGTTTTTTGGGAACGAATCGTTCGTCCATTGCCCCATACCTAACCGATTTTGTTTCTATCGAAGCCCAGTCTCTAGGCCGCGAAGGGTATGGGTTCACTGTCAAAGATGCAAATGATATGGGTTTTGGTGGCCTTGCTTGTCACACTGTTGATTTAGGGGGAGCCAGTGTAGGTGGGGCGATTGGACAAGCCCATACGATTGTGAAAGCCAATCCTTATGCAGTGGTTCTTGTGGCCGCTGCCGATGTCCCGAAATCAGTCTTTAAACAAATATCAGATTTAAAAAGACTTACTGCGACTGTTTGTCACAAAGATTGGGAAATGCCTTATGGGGCCACACTCATTGGTCTTTATTCTTTGTTATGTGAACGAATGATGTTTGATACTGGTGTTACCAGCGAAGATTTAGAAGAAATCACAAAACACTTTCGAAGTTTGGCAGAAACCAATCCAAGAGCCTTTCAATACCAAAAGCCACTGACGGAAAAACAGTTAAAAAAACCTCTTTCTGGTGTTTATAGTACGCCGATGATTGCGATTGTCACTGATCACGGATTTGCGACTCTCGTGACTTCTGAATTCATGAAACAGAAGTTAATTGATAACAATATCATCAAAAAAGATTCAAAACATATTTATTTGGTGGGTTCTGGTCAAAGTGCCCATGCCGAATACTTCATCCAAAAGAAAGACTTAAAAAGCCCTGCCGCCATTGCTTGCGAAAGAGCCGTGGCCTCTTCTGGACTCAAACGATCGGACATTGATTACGCTTGGATTTACGATTGTTTTACTGGAATGATCATTCATGAAGCGGGACTGTATTTTGGAGTATCCCCAAAAGATACAGCCACATCCCTTCGCAAAGGCAAAATATCCAATGGAACAAAAGAGATTCCGATCAACTTAGGTGGGGGAATTTTGAACTACCAAGCAGCCATGGCCCTTTCTGGTGCGACAGGCCTTGTGGATATCGCAAGCCAATATGGTCTGGCCGTAGATTCCATTCCAGAAAGGCTGATTAGTCCACCTAAGGTGAGTTTATTGGGAGGAAATGGTGGAATTGATAGCATCAACTCCGTGATTTTATTTGCGAAAGACAAACCCGAATCTGTGACCAGAGAACCTATGGCTTTACAACCATTGGAAGTGAATGTTCCAAGTCCCAAACCGGGAGAACAGGCGACCATCCTCACTGCCAGTACCATCTATTTCAATCCTGGTGGAGAAAAAAAGCCACCTTACCTCATAGTCTGTTCTAAAAAAGAAAATGGTGAGATGGTTCTCACCAATCTTTTTGCAAAGGATGGAACTGAGATTGTATCAAAAGAGGGATTGGATCTTGGAAAATCAAAAGTGGAGTTCCAGGAGAAGGATGGGAAGATACAAGGATTTTTACTGAGTTAAAACTGTTTTAAAAATCTTAAATTCCCTGATTGGAAATACCGGATGTCATGGATTCCGTAACGCATCATGACCAAACGATCTAGGCCGAGACCAAAGGCAAAGCCTGTCCATTTTTTGGAATCAAGTCCAGCCGATTCTAATACGTTTGGATGTACGAGACCACATGGCAGTAGTTCGAGCCAGCCGGAATGTTTGCACACACTGCAACCATCCCCATTACAAACCAAACAGTTGATATCGAGTTCAAAACCAGGTTCCACAAAAGGAAAGTAACCGGGCCTAAGTCTTGTTTTGATTTCTTTACGAAACACACGAGAAAGAAGTGTCTCCATGGTATAAATCAAATGGGCCACAGAAATATTTTCTCCTACCACCATCCCTTCCACTTGGTAAAAAGTATTTTCATGAGAGGCGTCCACTTCTTCATAACGAAACACACGACCCGGAGCAATGATCCGAAACGGAGGTTTTAATTTGCGAAGAGCTCGCACTTGGATGGCGGATGTATGCGTTCGGAGTAAGTTTCCATCGGCTGTGTAAAAGGTATCTTGCATGTCACGTGCCGGATGGTCTTCGGTAAAATTTAGGGCACCGAAATTATTTTCATCGGTTTCGACTTCTGGTCCATCCATCACAGAAAAACCCATGGAGGTAAAGATATCTTCGATTTCGTATTGGATTTGAGAAATAGGATGAAGGCTTCCTCTTTCTTTGGCGGCGAGCGGACGCAAACTATCGAAAAATTCTTGGCCAAGTTCGTTTTCATAAAAACTTTCTTTGAGCGAAGAACGTTTGGATTCCACAAAACTTTCGAGCCGGTTTTGTGCTTCGTTTGCTTGTTTTCCAACTGTTTTTTTCTCTTCTACAGAAAGGGAAGCAAGACCTTTTAATACAGAGGTGAGTTTTCCTTTTTTACCCAGGAACTGGTTTTTGAAAGAATCCAATTCTTGTTCCGATGTTGCGGATGATAAAACAGACTCAGCCTCTTTGACTAATGATTCGATTTCTTGGGATAGGCTCATACAGTTTCTCGCAATTGGATTAATGATTTTAATTCAGGATAAATTCCACCAAAGGCGCCATTCGACATCGCAAGGATGATGACTTTTTCTTTTTGGAATTTTTGTAGAATCTTTTTTAAGAGAATAGGAATTTCTTTTGGATCTTTTGCATACAAAGCTTCTTTCTTAGTATGTTTTGTAATATCCTTCACCAACTTTTTGACATTCAGGCGGAGAGATTTGTTTACCTTGTCCACTTGGTACACTTCGGTAACAATACTTACATCACTTCCTTTAAAACATTTGGCAAAATCATCTTGGAATACATTTCTATGCGAAGTAGCACTCCTTGGTTCAAAGAGAGAAATGATTTTATAACCTGGATAGGCTTCCTTATGGGCTTTGATGGTTTCTTGGATGGCAACAGGATGGTGGGCAAAATCTTCGACAAGTAAACTAAACTCTGAGACAAATAGATTTTCTTGTCTACGTTTCACGCCCGGAAAGGAGACAACTGCTTCTAAAATTTCTTTTCTTTTTTGTGGAGCGATTTCCAAACAAATACGAACTGCGACTTCCACATTGCGATAGTTATGTGCACCAATGAGGGATGGTTTTAATTTGGCCTTGGTTCTGATTTCAGATAGAACACCTTTTTCGTACTTAAAAATGGAATTATTATCACCTAATTCAAATGGTTCCACTGGTGCGTGTTTGTAATCTTTTGTAATCTCTACGAGGTTTTTGGAGCCCTTCCAATAAAAAACCTTACCACGACCGGGAACCAGATTTAACAGGCGTTTGAACATGGTTTTGATCGCATTTAAATCAGCAAAAATATCAGCATGGTCAAAGTCTAAAGCATTCATTGCTAAGTAGTATGGTCTGTAGTGTAAAAACTTAGAACTTTTATCAAAGAAAGCAGAATCATATTCATCCCCTTCGATGACAAAATAATCCCCTTCCCCAATCGCAAATCCAGGATACCCATCCTTTCGGATTCCACCCACAAAGAGGCCGGGTTTTAACCCAATGAATTCCAAAATCCAGTGGGTTAAAAAAGTAGTAGTGGTTTTGCCATGGGTGCCGGAGATCACGATTGGTTTTTTGTTTTTTAGAAAAAAAGTTCCAATCGCCTGCGCCATACTCATGTATTCCATTCCGGTATTCAGAACTTCTTCTACTTCAGGATTTCCGCGCGAGATCGCATTTCCAATGATGACTAAATCAGAACCTTTTACATTTTCTTTACGATAACCAGATTTAGGTGACAGGCCCCACTCTACCAACTTGTCAGACATAGGTGGGTATAGATTTTGATCCGAACCTGATACGTCGTGACCTTGACTTTTTAGCATATAAGCCAAATTGCCCATAGCAATCCCACCAATACCGACCATAAAGATTTTCAAAAGAGTACCGTCCTAATTAGGTTGTAGACAAATAGAGGAACAGAAGTGAGAACTAAAAAAAACAAAACTACTTTCATAAGGAAAAACAAAAAATCAAACGAAGTCCATTCCCTTCTGTGGGCTAGATAATAATACGCTAAATGTAAAGAATAGAGAAATCCAATACCTAATGTTAACAAAGGTATGGGAGCAGGAAAAATCCAGAAGATTGACGTCGCTGTAAACGGCAAAAAGGAAATCATAAACACATGAGGTTCGGGACCATCCCAATCTTTGGTTCGATCACGCATTTGGTGGTACATCCGAAAACTATCGACTAGTCGGATTACAATATAGAATCCTAAATAAAAAAAGAATAAAGTCCCCATCCCTTGGGTGTAAGTAAGTCTTGTTTCTTCATCTACGGTGGAAACTTTGAATAACAGGATTTGGATCAGGTTACCAAAAAATTTGGCAACGGGGGCAAGTAGAATGAGTTGGAGATGGGCCAACCATAAATCACGACCACCCAAGTCCGTTTTATGAAAGTAGGATTCGAAGGCGGACATGGGGGAATAGAATAAATCTCGAATCATTTCCATCCGAGTTGCGACTGTAGAAACTTTTTGCACCTTATTGGATTTTCTGGTTGGGACGCTCGTAACGGGAAGCATTTTTCACTTTCATGACCGCATTCACCAAATTTTGGAAGCTTTCTTCTTTGATCCAAGTGACAGTCTCTGAAAAATAAGGAATCAGCTCGCGACGAACTGGTCGCCATTTTCCCGAATCGGTTTCCCACAAAGGGTAAAAAGAGAGACGGTATTTGATTCCTTCCGATTGGACCACATCCAAAACAGCTTCTGGGTTTTCTACGAGAGATACTTCAGGAAACTCCGGTGCACCCACTTCATCGGAATAAAATTCCACTTTTAAACCTTTGACAACCGACTCCCATTGGTTTCCCACATCCGGTGGCAACACAATCCGTTCCCCTGTCGTGCGACTCCAATCATTCACATAAACATTGTATTGGTTTTTTTTGGCACGGTTTTCTGCCTTTACTGTGACAATCTGGCCGGAAAAGGAAAGTTCTTTCAAATAACCATCGTTAAAGGTTATATACATTTTTTCGCGGAAATTGGTAGAGGGAGTGCGAAACTTTTCGATCAAATAGTTATAAGGAGCAATGATTTCCTCATGAACCAAAACGGACACACGGCCTTCATCAGATCCGATTTTTTTACCAAAAAACAATTGTTTTTCTTTAGAAAATTCAATCGTAGGTCCATTCTCTTCTGATAGAGATAAAGATGGCGAATTTTCTCCTAAACAGTAGGACTTTTGAATGTCTTCTGTTGATTTTTCAATCAGTTTTGTTTTGAGAACACTCAGTTCCGAAAAACTATTTTTAACATTATAGTTGGCTTCATAAAAAATGGTTTTTCCATTTTTTGTTGAAGTCACTGTATACAATGGGGTTTGGTTCCATCCACGAGGGATCTTACGAAAGACCATAGTTTCTTCTGCAAACTTTGGCTCCATTGTCCCGCACCAATCAGCTTTTGGTGGAATGTACTGAATGGACTTCCAATCCTCTTTCCAATAATTCGTTTCAGAAATATTTTCAGGATGGTCTTCCATCCAATAAAAAAGTAAAAACAATCCAACAAAAGCGATAACAACTAAACTAATTTTCTGTTTCATACTTCAATCATGGAACTCTTTCGTCTGGAATACACAAAGTAGGATCCCACTGCCAAAATGAATCCTGGAAACAAAAACACTCCAATCACCCAGGCAATCAACTTTTGGTTGTCGGAAAGAGAGATGGTATCGAGTTCTTCTTTTTTTAATGGAATTTCGGCAACAGCTACGTCTTGAAACAAACCAGTGATGGACACGGTCGAGAATTGTGAATTCATAGCGTACGGAATGAACTGATCTGTTACCCAAGAAGTTCCTGTGTGTAAAATGATTTTTCCTGCTTTGTCATTGTTTAGAGAGTTTGGTGTAAGCACGATGGAAAGGATTTTACTTTCTCTTTTTTCGTTTGGATCCAATTTCCCATTTTTGTTCTCATCGGCATACGCTTCAAACCCAGACTCGAGTAGAGTTTCCGACTTGAATGCATAAGGGGAAGGAATGGTGGCATCTGTTTCCAAATAACCGCTGTAAGGAAACAATATCCCCATATCTTTTTTCTGGAGTAAATCGGTAAGTCTGTGGTCTGGAAAACGTTTTGCTACAACAAATCCTGGTTTTTCCTCTCTTTCAATTAACTGCGAGGTTTTGTATTTAAGTCCTGCTGTTGTTAGTAACCAACTGAAGTCTTCATTCCCTTTTGGTTCCATGGTAATCAAAAGTTTTCCATTTTTTTCCAAAACGAATTTTGTAAGTTCTTCTTTTGCTTCTTTAGAAAAGGGAACCGTAGGCCCAAGCACCACAAGCATTTCAGCATCATCCGGTAATTTGGATGGCCAACCCTGTGCAAATCCTAACTCTGCTACTTTAAAATTCAAAAACTGCAAAGAAGAAACAAATCGGTTTACTTGTTCATTCGGAAGAGCCTTAAAGGACATTCCGTATCTTTCTCCATTGGAGACTGTAAAATAAACTTTTTTCTGTTCGGTGGTGACATTCAGAAGTGCACCCACTAACTTACGTTCCAGATCTTCCAAATCTTTTGTTTCTTTAGCAATGACCCTTTCTTCAGCAAAAGGTGTTCCTGATGTCAAAAGTGATTGTTTTTGAGAACGAACAAATATGGTTCCATTCGAAACTTGTCCAAATTCTTTTAGTAAATCCACTTCCACATCTGCATTGATGAACTGGACAGTAATGTGTGAGTTTTCTGCTTTGATTTGATCTAAGAGAATTTCAATATCGGGTCGGACGCGAGTGAGTGCAAAGGCAGCGAGTTTATCGCCGTTTGCCGGTCCATCTGCTTCCAGAGGACGCGGATAAAATGCAGTGATGGTGACATCTTTTGAGATTGGTTTGATTAGATTTCTGGAAGTTTGGGATAGAGAAAACTTACCTTGGCTACTCAAATCAAAGTTATAGTTTCGTTTGATCGCAAAATAATTAACTGCCACCAAAATCGGCAAAACAAACAAAAATCCCAAAACAGCATTTTGTAAGAGAGAACTTTTGGATTTTGCTAAATTACTCTGTGCTTCCAAAGAAGATTTTCCAATCTCCAAGAGAATGATTTGGAGTAAAAAAACAATGGATAAGAGAACCACACAAAGTAGTAAAAATTCTCGAACTTTGGGGATCGCGCTGACTTCTTCGTTAAATCCAGACACTGGTTTCAAATCTAGAAAATCACGTAATACCGATAATAAAAAAGCACCAATTCCAAAACCGGCAGCAACATAACGGTTTTGGTCTTCTTTTCGTAATCCTTTAGAAAAGGCACGAACGATGGTATCCGATGCTAAAAATAAAAAGATAACACCCAAAAAGAAAATTCTTTTTTTGGGATCCACCACCATTCCATCAAACAGGAAGTAGGCGAAAAGTGAAAGTAAACTAATAAATGGTAAAACTCTATCTGCTGTTAAAAACATGGTCTATCCCCTCCATCTCCTGGATTCCAAGACCTTTACGGTAAGATATAAGAACAAAAATGTTCCGCTAAGGAAAAACACAATTCCAGTTAATGGAACCACACCCTTTGCAAAAGCAGCAAAGTGAGAAAATATATGTAAATGAAATAGAACCTTTCTTGTGGTTGCTTGGAATAGATGAGAAAAATATCCAACGACCCAAAGTGTCAAAATGATAAGAACCGATATCAAAAGAGATATCATTTGATTTTTTCCAAGACTGGAACCAAACATTCCTATGGTAAAGGTAAAAACACCTAACAAAAACACTCCCACGCTACCAGAAGCTACCATATAAAACGGAGCCTTCCAAAAAGAATAGAGAAGTAAAGGAAACAATCCGTTGATAAAGATGGTGATGATACCACAAACTGTGACACCAAATAGAAATTTACCAAATACAATTTCCAAATCGGTAATGGGAGATGTAAAAAGTAATTCCAAAGTTCCTTTGTTTCTTTCTTCCACAATTGATCCCATCGAAATGATCACCATTGCGATGAGAATGGTTGTCATAAAAGAAATGAATGTGATGTAGGTTGCAATTTCATAATTTGCCGTACCATTAAAATTCAGAATCATCACAAAAAGTGCATTGAGAAATGCAGTTCCGCCAAGAACCAAAGGTCCCATATAAGTTCCAAAAAATAATCGTAATTCTTTTTTATAGATCCAAACAGCCGATTGCCAGTTCATATTTTCTCCATAAAAATCTGTTCTAAAGACACTTCTTGTTTTTTTAAAGATTCAATTTGGATTCCACCCGCCAATGCTTTGGAAAACAAAGATTCTTTAAATTGTTTTTGATTTGTGGTTCGCACCAAAAATTGAATTTCTTCTTTATTGGTTCCGAGTTCTGCCACAGTATCACCATCACCTATCACTGATTTGACGAAGGTGTGGAGTTCTTCTGCATTTTTTCCAGAAAGACCCACTTCCCATCCGGCAAGCCGATTCATTTCTTCCTCTAAACGAGACAAAGAAAATTCCTGTTTGAGGCTTCCTTTGTGTAAAAATAAAAACTTATCACAAGTTTTATAAATCTCAGTTAGGATATGACTGGAAATAAGAACTGTATGGTCCCCTGCAAGACTGCGAATCAAATTACGAATTTCAACAATTTGTTTGGGATCAAGACCCGATATGGGTTCATCCATAATGACAATCTCAGGATCGCCAAGGATCGCTTGTGCAATTCCCACACGTTTGCGAAAACCGAGTGATAAAGTTCCAATCAACTTATCTTTAACAGTTGTAATGTTGGTTTTAAAAAGGACTTTTTCAATTTCGGAACCAAGTTTGGTGTCCTCAATTTTTTTGATCCGACCCACAAAAGTAAGATACTCTGTGATTGTCATGTCTTCGTAGAGAGGAGGAGTCTCGGGAAGGTAACCTATTTTCTGTTTGGCTTCCATTGGAAAGTCAAAGATGGACTTTCCATCAATGGATGCATCACCCGCACTAGGAATCAAATACCCGGTAAGGATTCGAATGGTAGTGGTTTTCCCTGCGCCGTTCAGTCCCAAAAGACCGACGATTTCGCCCTTTTCTAATTTGAAATTAAGCCCTGAGATGGCTCGTTTTTCGCCGTAAAATTTTGATAAATTGCTGACTTGAATCATAACTCTGGTTTAGTTTTCGTATACCTGCACCTATGAATGAATTTCTGGAAAAAATCAAAAGCTTTTTCAAGGATGAAGACAGCTTTTTTGATGCAAAGCAACTTCTGCAACAGAATTGGCACAAATTTGTGCCCCAATACCTCGACAAAATCCTGGAATCCCGCTCCAATGCCGTCTTTGTCTTAGATAAGGATGGAAATTACACTTACGTAAATTCTTCCGCTGAAGCGATGGTGGAAAAATCGGCAAAAGAGATGCTCGGGCAGAGCATTTGGAATTTGTTCCCGAACATTGATGTGACCGAATTTGGTAAAAAATTGGCCCATGCCATCAAAAGTAAGGAAACATTCCGGTATGGAGAATTCTTTTTGGAATCAAAAGGATGGTTTGATACACAGGTTTTCCCTCAGGAAAACTTTACCATCATCATTGCGACAGAAGTCACCTCTGAAAAAAATGCCAAAGACAATTACAGCCAAGTTCTTATAAAAAACAAAGCCATATTAAATTCTCTACCGGACAAATTGTACGGAATTCACAAAGATGGATCCGTTATTGATCATAAAGAATTTCCAGATTTTAAGGGTTGGGATTCTCACAATGAAGAAGGCATCCGGTTCACAAGAATTGAAAATCTATTCCCAACTAAAAAATTATCAGACATTGAATCCATATTAGAACAAGTTTTAGAAATGGGTGATACGAAAACTTATGAGTATTCCATCGAGGATTACGATGGTGAAAAATACTTTGAAGCTCGGTTTACTAAAACTGGAGAGAAAGACATCCTAGCTATTGTTCGAAATATCACCGAACGGAAAAAGGCGGAAGCATTAAAAAACGAATTCATTAGTTTGGTAAGCCATGAATTGCGAACCCCTCTTACTTCGATTAAAGGATCAATCGATTTGTTACTTGCGGGAGTTGCTGGAGAACTTTCTAACCAAACTAAATCTTTACTCAACATTTGCCGCAAAAATACACAAAGACTTGTACGTTTTGTAACAGACCTACTCGACATTGAAGCGTTAGATTCAGGAAATATCAATTTCAAATTTCGAACCTACCGATTAGAAGAAATTTTGCAAAGTTCTGTAGATGGAATGAGAACCTTTGCCGAACAATACCATGTTCTATTAAACTATGATCATAACTTTCCTTCGACATCTGTTTATGTGGATGAAGACAGGTTGAATCATTGTATCACCAATCTTATCTCCAATGCTGTGAAATACACACCCAAATTTTCAGAAGTGTATATCACTGTGGTTCCAACAGACACTCATGCACAAATTTTGATTAAAGACAATGGCCCAGGGATTGATCCCAATTTTGCACCTCGATTATTTCACCGGTTTGCGCAAGGGGCACCGCCTAAGGATAAATTGGTGGGTGGTTCTGGACTCGGGTTATCCATCACAAAAGGTTTTGTGGAAGCCATGAAAGGTAAAATATTTTTCACTTCTGATGATAAAGGAACTGTTTTTACCATTGAATTTCCAATAGTAAACCCAGGATTCAATCAATGACAGAATCTATCTTAAAACATGTGTTAATCGTTGAAGACGAAGAAGATATTGTGGAAATACTTCGGATTGCTTTAGAATTCAATTCAACCTATCAAGTAAGTTTTGCAAAAACCGGCCCAGAAGGATTACAAAAGGCAATCATTTTGCAACCCGACTTGATCTTGTTAGATGTTTTGATGCCTGGAATGAATGGAATGGAGCTCATTGAAGAGTTAAAAATATTTCCAGAAACCAAATCGATTCCTGTTGCCTTTATGACTTCTCGTGTTTTAAAAAATGAAATTTTGGAATACCAAAAAAGAGGAGGCATCGGCGTGATTGAAAAACCCTTTGCCCCTCTTGAAATTGCTGATAAAATCAAAACCCTTTGGGAAGATTCGAAAAAAATGCAGTAAGTATTAAGTCTCTTTAAACCCTTCTAAAATCTCGTCTTGTCTTCCCATCAGGCGAACAGACAAACGAGGTCCCACTTCACAAACAATGCGAGAGGCCACATAATTTCCCCAACGAGCTGATTTTTGTGATGAATACCCTTGGGTCAGTCCATACAAAACTCCAGCGGCAAAGGCATCCCCAGCTCCTGTCGTATCAATCGGTTTTACAGGAAAACCTGGAACTAAAGTGATTTTACCATTTTCGGCTACATAAGCCCCTTCTTTCCCTGAAGTCATAAACACAAGCGGGCAAAGTTTGGATATAAATTCAACAGCTTCTTCTGCAGTTTTTGCTCCACTGAGTGCTAAACCTTCTTCTGTATTACAAAAAACAACATCCACATATTCTTTTGTTAGATGGATAAATTCATCCCTAGAACGATTTACACAAAAAGGATCACTATAAGTAAAAGATACTTTTACATTATTTTCCTTTGCCACTTTCATGGTCAGTTCACTTGCTTTTTTTGTAGAATCACCATCCCATAAATAACCTTCTACATAAACAAACTTACTCTTTTTTAAGTTTTCTACATCAATATCATTGGGACCAAGGGATGTAGAGATAGCAAGATTGGTAAGCATGGTTCTTTCGGCATCAGGAGTAGTTAATACAACACAAGTACCAGTGTGACCATTAACATCAGGAATAGTTTCAAACAAAACTCCTGCGTCTTCCATATCTTTTTTATAGAATTCACCATAAGTATCATGAGTGACTTTTCCCGTATAACAACAAGTTCCACCGGAGTTTGCAATGGCGATCATTGTGTTTGCGGCACTTCCACCAGAGCGAAGTTCTTTCTTTTCATCATGAAGGTCGGCAAGAATTTGACCTTGCCTAGACTCATCTACAAGAGTCATCACACCCTTGGTGATATTTTGTTTTTGTAAAAAATTGGGATCAATAAAGGCAATGATATCTACCAGGGCGTTCCCTACACCGAATACGTCGTAATGCTTCATGGGGACAATGCTTTTTTCCTTTAGGGAATTGACACTCAATTTTCATGCTCCAGTTTGGCAGGTACCGAGAAAATAAAGCTCCATGATTTCTAATTTCAGATTCTATTTTCTCCTCTGCCTATGTTTTGGACCCCTCACTCTAGTTGCACAAAACAAAGACCCGAAAGAAGTAGAGATCCGAGCAAACTTAGACAGCCAGTCAAAAAATTCCAATTTCACAAAAAATCCAACTGGATTTCAAAAGGAAATTGATTTATCACAAACAAACACGCGCTATATGAGCTTACCCGACGTATTAAACCGAGAAGCGGGCGTTCGAGTCAGGCAATACGGTGGACTTGGTTCCTATTCCACTTTGTCATTAAGAGGAACCAACCCCAACCAAACAAAAATCTATTGGAATGGAGTTCCCATAAACAACTCCATGGGTGGCGAAATCAATTTAGCTGACCTGCCCTTTGATAATTTAGAAAAAATTGAAATCTATAAATCGGGAACACCGGCAGGATTTTCTGGATCTTCCATTGGTGGTTCCATCAATTTAGTTTCCAAATCTAAAATTGATAAACCAGTGACTCGAATCAATTTGATGGGTGGAAGTTTTAAAACCGCAAAAGCGACGGTTACGCACATGGACCAATTTGTTGGTGGTTCTTATTTTGTGCAGGCACTCCAGGAAACTTCGGACCAAAACTTTAGTTATCTCAATAACAAAGGTACAGTTTTATTCAACACTTACGACGATTCCATTGACACTCGTAGAAACGCACAATTCAGAAAGACAGGTTTTACTGGGAATATCTCGTTTGAATTTGGTAAAACCAAAATCAATTTACTAAACGATTACATCCATAGAAAACAAGGGTTACCCGGACCCGGAAACAGACAGACCGCTTCCGTAGAACGTGTATTCAGCAAACTCTCAACTGCAATTACAACGGAAACCAATGAATTTTTATTGCAGAACCTAACACTAGAAACTAAAACTTATGGTAACTTTTCCAAAGATGATTTTTTTGATCCTAAATCAGAATTTAGTTACGGAACCCCAAACGCATTTACCAAAACCAACCAATATGGATTCCAACTAACACCGACATTCTATTTATTAGAATACAACCAAGTGATTCGAACTTCCTTTCAAACAGAACAAGAGTTTTTCACAAGATATGAAAAACGTTTCGACCATGAAACAGAAAGGAAAGAACCAAAAAAACGTCGCGATACTTTGAGTGCTACCTTTCAAGATGAAATTAGACTATTTTCGAACCGACTTTTTTTAGTCCCCCAAATTCGTTGGGAGCGATATACGGACCGGTTTGGAAAGGATGAAACCGGTGTTCGAAGCCAACTACTCGATCCGCTAAGTGATGTTTTTTATGTAAAACAGGCATTCACCAATCCAAGTTTTGGAATTAAAATTGTTTGGATTAAAAAAGAGAATTTGGAATTCGGAACACTAGCCAATATTAGCAAAGATTTTCGAATTCCCACCTTTTTAGAGTTATTTGGTGAACGTGGAAGTATCATAGGAAATACTAAACTGCGACCAGAACAAAGCAGAAACGGAGATTTTGGTTTTTATCTCACTACAAAACCTTATGCCAACTGGAAAATTCAATCCGATATTTCTGTTTTTCAAAAAAGAATTTACGACATGATTTTGTTTTTGCCAAACTCACAATTTACACTCAGGCCGGAAAACGTGGACCAAGCCCTCATCCGCGGTTTAGAAACAAGTCATAATGTGATTTGGAACAAAGGATTAAAATTTAATTTTAACTATACATACCAAGATGCAAAAAATTATTCCGAATCACCGACGTTAAATGGCAAATACCTTCCCCTTCGCTCCAAAAGCCAAGGAAGTGCCTTAATCTCTTTTTTCAAAGACTTTGGAGAAATTGGATTGGAGTATCAGTATATTGGTGCAAACTTCAGAGACCGAACAAACGAATATTTAGGTTATTTGCCTTCAAGACAATTTTGGAACCTCTATATCCAGTACATACCTTATAAAAATTTAGAAACAGGAAACGAATTGATTTTAGGATTTGAAGTTCGCAACCTATCAGATAAACGAGTGGAAGATTTGGTAGGTTATCCGTTGCCTGGAAGAAGTTACTATTTTACAGGGAGTTACAAGTTCTAATGAAAACAAAAATTGTTGGATCTAAACTTTCTTGGTATTGTCGGTTTTTAAACGCAATACAGTTATCTGCTCGAAAATATTCGCACTTCGCATACAAAACCGTGTGGGAAATATTTGCAATACGATTATTCACAGCAAGATATTCGCACTTCGCATACAAAACCGTGCGGGAAATATTTGCTATACGTTTATTCACAGTAAAATATTCGCACTTCGTATACAAAACCATATGGGAAATATACGCTATACGGTTATTACCCACCAAAAATTGGATCCAAACTTCCAATAAATCTTGCTCGCGGTTAAACGGGCAACGCATAAATCCCGAACATGGCTTTCGATTCACTCTACTCTGCATATTTTTGCAATTGCAATGTGCTCAATTGGAAATTGAAAAGCCAAGTCTGTTTCAGTTTTTATTTTTATCGGCATCTCCCACATCCGTTGGTGTTGTCACTTCGGATTTTGCAAGTGGTGGGAGGTTCAAAACGTTTGAACCAAACTCATTTACAACATTTCCCACTTCGATTCCAATCCATTCAGATGCGGTGGGAAGATACACAAATGACAGAGTATTTATTGTCAATCGTTTGAATCGCGACAGCATTCAGGTATTGAATCCTCAATTAGGATTTATCACCGAACAAGAGTTTAGTGTTGGACAAGGTAAAAATCCCCAAGACATTTCTGTTTGGAACGATAAATATTTCGTAAGCCTATATAATTCTGATGAATTGGCTATTTATTCCAGATCAAATGGAACAAAAATTGGTGGTGTTTCTTTTATTTCATTAAGAGAAACCTATTCTACTTCTGGAATTCCTGATAGTTCGGTTGAATCCTCTTACATGGTTCAGGACGGATCAAGTTTGTTTGTATTATTACAACGACTTGATAGAAATGATGTATCTGGTTATCTGCCACCTAACTCTGATTCATATCTAGTGGAAATAGATATGGATATAAATCAAATTAGATCGATCTACACCTTACCTTATCGAAATCCAAGTTCTAAAATCCAAAAGGTAAATTTGTTTGGCGAACCACATTTGGTTTTTTCCTGCGTGGGACGTGTTGGCTTTATTTCGCAAATTGATGCAGGTATTGTCGCCTTTCGTTTGAGCACTCGTCAATTTCACGCCAATCGTCTGTTTGCCGAAGAAATAGCGGGAGGAGATATTCTCGCTTTCCAAATCAAAAACGAAGAATTGGGATTTGCAGCCGTATTAGATGCGGGATTTACAAAAACAGTCCAAGCCTTTCGTCCGCGAACTGGCGAACGTATCGGAACACTTTTACAAATTCCTGGAAATATCGGAATCAGTCTCTCTGGTTTACTACTGACGAGTGAAGGCAAATTGTTGGTTGGATCTACGGATTTCACCCGACCAGGAATTTATGTTTATGACTCCAATTTGGGAAACGTACTTTTAAATCCAATTCCAAGTTCAGTGGAACTAACACCTTTTGATATCTTCCAGTTGCAAAATCTTCAATAAATCTCAGAGTGGAAAAAGACAGGGGAATCTAATTTATGTTAACTCTAAAAAAAAATCCAAATGGTTCACTAACCAAACAAGTTTTACTCATCATCTTAGATGGAGTTGGATTTACAGAAAAAGGATATGAAAACGGAAACGCCGTTGCAAAGGCCCAAATGCCTGTCTTAAAGGGACTTTGGAAAACTCACCCCACAGTTTTATTAAAAGCACATGGAACGGCAGTGGGAATGCCCAGTGATGATGATATGGGTAATTCTGAGGTTGGTCATAATGTTCTAGGTTCGGGAAGAATTTTTGATCAAGGAGCCAAATTGGTTTCTCAATCGATAGAAAATGGAAGTTTATTTTCAGGTCCAATTTGGAATAAATGTGTTTCCAACTGTAAATCAAAACAATCTACATTTCATTTTCTTGGATTGTTCTCAGATGGAAATGTCCATAGCCATATAGATCACCTAAAGGCTATGATAGACAATGCAATCAAACAAGATATTAAAAAGATACGACTTCATATTCTTTTAGATGGAAGGGACGTACCCGAAAAATCAGCGTTAGACTATCTAAACCCTTTTGAAGAATATTTGGATTCCTATAGGAATAAGGGAATCGACATTCTAATTGCATCTGGTGGTGGAAGAATGGAACTCACCATGGATCGGTATGATGCCGATTGGTCTATGGTAGAAAGAGGTTGGAACCACCATGTCGAAGGAGAAGGTCGTAACTTCAAATCCGCAAAAGAAGCAATTGAAACTTTCCGACAAGAAAATCCATCAGTCATTGATCAATACCTACCAGGATTTGTGATTGGTGATTCCAATGGGAAACCCGTTGGTAAAGTAGAAGATAATGATTCTGTAGTATTTTTTAACTTTCGTGGTGACCGTGCAATCGAAATATCTAGAGCCTTTACAGAGGATTCATTAACCAACTTCAACAGAAAACGATTTCCCAAAGTTGAATTTGCAGGGATGATGCAATACGACGGAGATCTGTTTATCCCCAAACAATACTTAGTTGCCCCTCCTGTAATTGATCGCACCATGGGAGAATACTTTGCCAATGAAGGAATTGCTCAGTATGCTTTGTCTGAAACACAAAAGTATGGGCACGTAACTTTTTTCTGGAACGGAAACCGGTCTGGATATTTCAATCAAACTTTGGAAACATATGAAGAAGTAAAATCAGACATCATTCCTTTTGACCAAAAACCAGAAATGAAAGCAAAAGAAATTACAGACAACTTAGTACTTGCATTAACATCTCACAAATTTCCATTTTTACGAGTCAATTATGCTAACGGAGATATGGTGGGGCATACTGGAAATATGGGTGCTACCGTTCGTGGATTGGAGTATCTGGATGTATGTTTAGACCGAATCAAAAAAATCTGTGATGAAACAGAAACTGTATTATGTATTACGGCTGACCATGGAAATGCAGACGAGATGTACCAACTCACAAAAAAGGGAACGGCGGAAACATCGAAAGACGGAAAACCTGTTCCGAAAACAAGCCACACATTAAACCCAGTACAATTCGTTCTTTATGATCCAAAGGGAAAAATTAAACTCAATCAGGACTTAAAAGAAAAGGGACTAGCCAATGTTGCAGCAACAATGATGGATCTTTTAGGATTTGATGCACCGGAAGGATACCACCCTAGTCTAATCAAAAGAGACTAAGTCCTTAATAAAATCATGTATTTTCGGATTATCAGTGGGTTACTTTTCAGTTTATTCATTATTAACTGTGCAGAGCCTGGAATCGGTTCTTTTTCTGAAGAAACCAAAGAAAAAATTCGAAGAAAAATCAAACAAGAAGGTTTTCAAGGTGTTGTCCTTATCTCCCAAGATGACAACATCCTTTTCCGAGAATCCATTTATGCTGGAAAAAAAAGAAAAAGATACCAACTTTATAAAAAACACAATTTCCCGTTAGGTGAATCAACAAAAACTTTTACTTCCTTTGCAATTCACTTATTAGAGGAGGAGAAAAAAATCTCCTTAACCGATCCAGTATCAAAACATCTAAAATGGTTCCCTTATCCAAAAGTTACAATAGGTCACTTGTTACGACATACATCGGGACTACCAAAAGTCATTGAGTTCTTGCCTAATTTTGATACGGAAAAATCTCATTTAAAACGCGATGATATCAAACGACTGTTTTTAGAATCCAAACTAAAACCTGCTTTCCCTCCAGGAGAGTATTGGAAGTATAGTAGGCTAGATTTTCTTTTTTTATCTTATATCATAGAAAAAGTTTCAGGAACTTCGTATTCTCATTTTCTAAAAGAGAGAATTTTTAATCCTCTTGGTTTTCAAAATACAAATGTAGATTCAAATGAAGTTCTAATTGGTAATAGCGGAATCTATTCTACACCGGAAGACCTTTCTCTTTTCAGTTTAGAACTTAAAAAACCAAAACTTATCTCTAAATTATCCAAAGATACAATTATCAAAAAAACCGTTTTGTCTGATTCCATATCAGAAGACCCTATTGCATTTGGTGAAGGAGTGTTTGTTGGGGATTATTTTTATTGGACTTATGGAAAAGAAAAAGGAATTTCTAATTTTGTTTATCATGACTTAAAAAGTAGAATCTTCCTCACAATCGTCAGCCCCTATGGAAGTAGTAAAGGTGACTTATCTTCTGTCAAATCGGCTCTCACAGAGATTATTTTTGATGCTAAAAAATTAAACCTTAAAAAGAAATCTGATCTTCCAAACGAAGTATACATTGAAGATTTAATGAAGGAAGAAAAAGTCCCTTCCCTTGGAATTGCTGTTTTCAGAAATTATGGATTAAGTTGGAAAAAAATGTATGGAACAAAATCCCAACATACACTTTTTCGGGCCGGATCACTTTCTAAAACTATGACAGCAACCGCAACACTTAGATTAGTCGAATCAGGACAAATAGATTTATATTCGAATTGGATAGGAAAACTAAAACAATACAAAGTGTCCGTCCCTAAAGGGAAAAGAAGATCCGTTGTCAATCTTGATTTAATTCTATCGCATACAAGTGGGCTTACTGAAAAAGGAAATTGGGATGATCCCATAAACTCAGGAAAAAAACATCTGCGTGAGTTAAAAGATACAAACACAACCAAAGGAAACGGTTTAAAATTATATTACAAACCAGGAACCAAGTCTAGGTATTCCGGTGGAGGGTACAGCATCGTACAAGAAATCCTAACCGAACGAACGGGAAAATCATTCCATAACCTGATGTCTGAAGTTGTTTTCCAACCCTTACACATGACACGAAGTACATTCCGCCAAAATCTTTCTATCAATGACGACCGTTGTGATGGATACGATGAACTTGGAAACATACTTCCGCAAAAAGCATTTGTCACACCGGAACTATCCTCTGGAGGACTTTGGACAACTCCAGAAGAAGTTGGCATTTTATTTTCGGAAGTGGCCAAAGCAAAACAAGGGAAATCAAACTTTCTTTCCAAAGAATCTGCAGAGTATTTACTTTCACCCAAAATGAGTGCCGCAAATCTTACTGTCCATGCGCTGGTCGCCCATGGGTTCTTCCTAAATCGCACCGGCAAAACAGAATATTTTTTCCATGGGGGTCATACAAAGGGACATAAGTCGCTTGCCCTTTTCAATACAGAAAAAGGGTATGGTGTGGTCATTATGACCAATTCGGAAAATGGTTCCAAACTGATTTGGAGGATTCTTAGGTCCGTTTCGGTTGAAGAAAAATGGGATAAGTTCGTCAATTAATCTATTGACCAAATCCCAAAATTGGCTATTCTCAAAGCGGTTCAATGGAATATACAGAATCTAAATTCAACGGTATTGTTGTTCTGAAATTATTCGGCAACTTAGACATGTTAAATGCCGGCATTCTTAAAGAACGTATCAAAGAGTCTGCGTCTCAAGAAGAACATCGATTTATTTTTGATTTGGAAGGGGTCAGTTTTATTGATTCGTCTGGATTTGGACTGATCATGTCTTTAAATGATAAATTATCCGAGTTAGGTGGAGGTTTACGAATCGTTAACGTCTCCAAAACCATCAGACAAATTTTTCGGATTTCAAAAATCTCTTCCGTCATTCAAATCTTTGAAAGTACGGAAGAGGCAATCAATTCCTTCAAATAACTTAACTGACTGAAGTAGTCACCATTTTCTTCCAAAAGTTTTTTAACTTCTGAACCTTTGGGTTCTCGGGTGCCATTTCTTGCAAAGCAAGGAGCACTTCTTTGGAACGTTCAATGTCCCTTCTGTGCATTAGAATTTCTGCAAGTAACAATAGGTTATTGAAATTTTTTGGATCTCTAAATCGAAGTCTTTCTGCAAAATCTGTTGCTAAAACAAAATCTCTTCTTTGTTTGTGGGCATAGGCAATATAAAATAAAAAGTCAGTATCTCCTGGATTCAATAATAAGTAACGATTCGCTAGTTCGATCGCCTTTTCATAATCCTTAGATTTCATATACAATTTTGATAATTCTCTTAAACAATAGAGATCATCAGGTTCAGAATCCAAAGCTAGTTCTAAAGCAAAGATAGCATTGTTCCATTCTCCATCACGATAAGATTGAATCCCTTCTCCCAACATCTGATAGTAAACATTAGGTTTCGTTGATTCTTTGGCAGCGTAAGCAACTTCTTCTAAAAAAGCAATACGCATCAAACTCAAATCATCTGTCAAATCCCCAAATTGTAACATGACCTTACAGATTTGATTTAAGTCACCAGCACCTTCTGTCACATGTCTAAGAAAAATAGTTTCGTCATCATTGATCACTCGGTTTCCACCAGATTGACCAACAAACAAATCATCACGTCCGTCCGACCCCAAAATCAATACATCGCCTGGACGCAAAGGATAAATCTGAATCACCACTTCGTCCCCACTCATCTCGGTAAAACCGATTTTTCTTAGAGAATGTTCATTCTCAAGAAAACTTGCAATCCCATCTCGATACAATACAATCCAAGGATGTTCTGCATTAATGTAATATAAAGTTCCTGTTTCCTCATCAACTAACCCTAGTATGGCGGAAAGTAACATATGACCGTCGAAACTAATAAAGACGTTATGCACTTCCTGAAAACATTCTTTCAGCCATCGTTCAGGATGCCTATCTTGCATATAACGTAGTTTTTGTGTTCTTGTAATAATAGATTTTAATACTGTACCCATAACAAGGGCGCCACCTGCCCCTTGGATGGATTTACCCATGGCATCCGCATTTAAGAAGACGGTATATTTTTTACCCATCAAATAAATAGAATCAGAAACGGAAAGATCCCCGCCAATTTCCGATTGTTTATTTCTAAATTTGAATTGTTTCATCTGACGTTCAAAAATTTTAACAGACACTGTTTCTGATTTTGAAAAAGAACCACGTAAAGGTTTGATGAGAAGTGAAGTTAAGAAGTAATCTCCATCTTGTTTGTCTTGAAGTTTTTGCATCTCAGACAAAGTTTCATTTAGTTCTCTGGTTCTTAAGTTTACCATTTCTTCTAAATGATTTTGGTGTTCCGCTAATTCTTCCTTCATTCCCACAAAAACTCTTCCCATCTGACCAATTTCATCACTTCTATGCGTTGGCAAAGTTTCTGGTTTCCACTGGTCCAAGTCCACCATTGCTGTTGTGAGAAGTTTGATTGCTTCCACCATATCCCTGGAAAACAAAAAGGATATAAGAAAAATAACACCACATAATACGAGTGATGCGACCACAAAAAAGGACCAAATTCTCCATGTTTTGGATTCCACTTCATTTTCATCAATCATCACATGAAATACCAATTGTTTTACCGATTGGGAGTTACCGGCATAAGGAATTTTAACCATATAATAAGGTTTATCTTGAAAATGGAACCGTTGTTCCTCCATTAACAAACTGGGATTTTCATTCATCACCAAACGGATCATATCCGAACCGATGGTTTTAACCTTACCTTCTTGAAAGATTGCTAAATGGATTCTGTTATCTTTGGAAATGGTCTTTGTGAAATTATCATCCACTACTTGACCGATAAGTAGGGTCCCTCTACCAAAAAGTGGCGCTGCCAATCGAAATCCAAGTCCACTATGTCCATCCTCCAAAGCAGCGGTTGCCTCTCCGTTCAGGGCATTTCGAATGATGGGTTGGTTTTTTTTATCATCGCCAAAGTCTTTGGGACGATGTACACGAAATAAAACCTTTCCTTGGTTGTCTCCAATTTCAAAAATAGAAAGGCCGTATCTTTTTAGAATTTGTTGTAAATAAGGGAGTTCTTTCGATAAAACGGACCGATCCGTAAGACCCCTTTCTAAAATTCCTCGAGTTTGTGCGTTAAAAGTGATCTCTTCTAATAATAAACGCAGTTTTTCTTCTTTAAATTCCAGTTCTCTTTGAAAATTCCGAGACAAGTCTTCCGCTCGCTGAGTTTGTGGAATATTTTTTACCGATTGTAAAAGATAGGCGAAGCTAGTCGTGAGAGCAATTACAAGAAGAATTTGACTCACACTCAATATTAATAAGAATTTGTATCGTATGCTCATAGAAAACTACGTGAATCTTCTCAGTTTTGAGTTACAATCAAATGACATTCCCTTGAAGGAAATGTATCATCCCGAAAAATTCAAATGAAACCAAACGCTTTTCTTTTTTTCCTCATTATTCTTGTTTTAATACTTTATTATACTTTTGAATATTTCCTACACAATCGTACCTTAAAAAAGTTTAAACACCGAATCCATGTAAATGGAACCAGAGGAAAGTCTAGTGTAACAAGACTTATACGAGCAGGACTTTCCGCCACAGGTATGTCCGTTTTCGCAAAAACAACGGGAAGTATGGCGAGAATGATTTTTCCAGACGGAACCGAAGAGTCTATATCTCGATTTGGCAAGCCATCTATTTTAGAACAAATTAAAATTCTAAAAAAGGCCGAACGGATGGGTGCAGATATCGTTGTTTTAGAATGTATGGCCTTAGAACCGCGTTACCAATGGGCCAGTGAAGGACAAATTTTAAAATCAGACATTGGAGTGATTACAAACATCAGAGAGGACCACTTGGAAGTGATGGGGCCCGATTTAGTCGATGTCGCCAAGTCATTATTGTCTGGTTGTCCAGTGAAAGGAATCCTTGTTACTGGACCTACGGAATTTGAATCCTTGATCCTTGAGGTTTGTAACGATCGCAGTTCAAAAGCTTTATTAATCCAAGAAGAATCAGTGCAAACCATTACAGATGAAGAGATGGCGAAGTTTTCTTATTGGGAACATAAAGAGAATGTATACCTCGCTCTTAAGGTCTGCGAATTACTAGGAGTGGATCGAAAAAAAGCACTGGAATCAATGTGGAAAGTAAATCCAGATCCAGGAGCTCTCTCAGTATCGCCGATCCATTTTTTTGGAAAGGAATTTATTTATGCAAATGCTATGGCAGCAAATGACCCCGATAGCACAAAACTGATTTGGTCATCAGTCATTGAAAGATACCCGCAATACAACAAACGATTCATCTTATTCCATACAAGAGAAGATAGACCAGAACGAAGCCATCAATTGACCAAAGAGTTTGCTAATTGGGAAGGATACGAAGCAGTCATTTTGATTGGATCTTCCACTTCTCTTGCGTTTAAATATCTAAAGTCTTATTCCAAAAAAGACATACCTATCTTTGTATGGGAACATTTAAGTTTAGATGAAATTTTTGAATCTTTACTTTCTATTCTACCAAAACAATCTATGGTTTTTGGGATTGGAAATATAGTGGGACTCGGAATGGATTTATCTTTATATCTGAAAAACAGGTCGGAACAAACGAATGAATGAAATTCTTCCACTTTCTATTGGACTGAGTCTTGTTGTTAGTTTAGTATTTTCGGAATTGTTTGGTATTCTTGGAACTGGCCTCGTTGTACCGGGGTATTTGGCAATGTCGTTAAATCATCCAAAGGACATTGCCCTAACCTTTCTGATTGCATTACTTTCCTATATTTGTGTAGAACTATTATCTAATTTTTTACTTATTTTTGGGAAAAGAAAAATCGTCTTTATTCTGTTATTCGGCTATTTTTTCGGATACCTACTCAACTACCAAATCCTTCCAGATATAGATATTTCTTATCTTTCAGAAGTAAGAGGAATCGGATTTATCATTCCAGGTCTGATTGCTGTTTGGTATGAAAGACAAGGTGTATTAGAAACAACATCTGTACTTATCCTTGCCGCTATATTCGTAAAAATTCTTTTGATTTTCATCTTGGGAACAGAGTTAGAAACATTATGATGACTAAGATTTATTGGTCGCCGTGGAAACATTCCCGGATCGCACTCTTTCTATTAGCAATTTTGGGAATCTTAGGTCTTTTGTTAATCGAAACTTGTAAGGTAAAAAAGGAACAATCCTATTTCAAAAAAAAACTCCATGCGGCAAAACTTGCCGAACGTGGATTCCAAATTTTAAAACCCGAACTTCTAAAATATAAAAAACCAGATTATAAAGAATTAGATCCAACCAATTCTGGATTCATCGGAGAATTTCTAACACCCGTTACAAGCAATAGTGGGTCTCTATCAGCGAAACAAACATCCATCAATCCAAACTTCGCTGCCGTTATGATCCAATTTCTAAAAAAAGCAAAATTGGAAGAAGGTGATACGGTGGCAGTGGCCGTATCAGGATCTTTTCCGGCACTCAATATCTGTTTATTTGCAGCGTTAGATACCTTAAAACTCAAACCCATCATTATCTCCAGTGCTTCCGCATCACAATTTGGTGCCAACCATCCACAAATGCTTTGGTTGGATATGGAAAGAGAACTTGTAGAATCAGGAATTTTTTCGTTTAAGTCTAGTTATGCGTCTCTTGGGGGAATTCAGGATAAAGCCATGGGAATTTCCAAAGAAGGTAAGGATCTTTTAGGTCGCGCTTTACAAAGAAATCATATAAAACTATTGGATCCCCTCCACTTTGACGACTCCATTGAAAAACGAATGAAATTGTATGATGAGTTATCCGGTGGAAAACCAATCAAATTATTTGTGAATGTAGGCGGCGGCACAACTATACTAGGAACTAACTTAGGAAAACAAGTTTTCAAAAATGGCCTCATCACCGACTTACCGGAAGAAGTTCATGTTCCCAATTCGGTAATCAAATCTTTCTTAGAACGTGAAGTTCCCGTCATCAACTTCATCCAAATTGAATCACTTGCCAGAAAATTTGGCCTACCCCAAACACCCAAAAAAGTTCCGAAACCAGGAGAAGGTCGGGTTTTTTATTCAGAAGAATACAGTCCCATACTCTATCTTTCCGTTTTCCTTTTTCTCCTAGTTGGATTGTATGGTGTTACGAGGCTTGGTTGGGGCGAAAACCAGGAAGACCGCCACCTTCCCAAATCACTTCGGGCCCGGTGAGGTTTGTATGGCAAAAATCATAGTCCTTTCGATTCTTCTTTTTTTGATCCTGCGTTGGGTGAGCCGAATCCTGATTTTGCCGGCTAAAATTGCCGAAGAACTGGGAAACAGACAAAGGGAAGGACATCCAAACAATCCAGAATGGACAAAATCCAAAGAGAAGGACATCTCTGACCGTGGAAAAATTATAGATTAAAGTTTCGATTTCCTACCGGGAGAAATCTAAAATCTGTCGAAAATCAAACTAAGATGAGACAGAATTCGGTGGTTAGTCCCCTCATTCGGAATTTTTCCAAACATATTTTTTCATTTCTACCTATCCTTTTTACGCTCACTCTCATCCAATGCGGAGTTCCCAAAGGTGAGTTTGGTTGGACCACTACAAAGATGGAAGAAATGGACATTTTAGAAAAACACATCCAAACCATCACAGACTATAAAATGATGCGGGATGATCTTATCTTTTCTCCCACTGATACCATTCACTATGTCTATCAGTTTTCCAGAAGTCCAGGTTTAGAAACCGACTTCTATATCTCTCTCAATCGTTATGAATTGGACTTCGTGGAAATTGATATCAAAAAGAAACGAGTGGAACCAGATTCCCTTGCGATCAGAGATGAATTTTCCCTATTACGAACTGGCGAGTATTTGATTAAAATTGTTCATGAAGGGGACACTGTGGATGAGGTGAAATTTCGCGTGTTACCTGACGAAGGTTATACGCAAGAAAACCTAGAACAAGAATTAGCTGGTGACCAGACAGATGAAATCATCAAATACTCTCGCTGATTGGTGGTTGTATATTTCCTGTTTCTAAAATTTTCCTAACTCGCTCTAATTCTTTCAGAGCCACTCGAATGTCGGTTTCTCCACCTTCTTTGATGATTAGCTCATAAAACTCTTTTGCTTTCACAAAGTCTCTCGATTCTTCAGCCAATACACCCAACCGAAATAAAATTTTAATCAACGGAATTTTATTTCTTTTGGTTTCTAATACACGAATGACTGCTTCCTGGTCTTCAATTTTTAAATCCATCAATCGATACTGTGAAAGAATTTCATCAAGGGTTGTTACCATAAGATCTTTTTTTAAATTTTGTTTTTTCTCGATCAAATCTTTCAGTTCTTTTTCAGCAAGGATCGTTTTTTCATCTAACCTCTTCCACTGTGCAAAAGAGAGATTAAGTTTATTACGTTCCAATTCATTTCGTTTGTGTTTTTTATCTTTTTTACTCAGATAATAATAGGCTATGGATTCGAGTTCCGTAAGTCCAGTATCCGTATCTAAGGAAGGATTCCAGTCCTTACTATTACGCTCTAACCAGTATTCTAAAAATGGAACTGCCCGATCAGGATCTCCAATTTGTGAATTGAAAAAAACTCCAATCTCATAAGAAACTCTGGTTTTATCAGCAGAATCAGGAGATAAGTTAAAATACTTTTCGTAAAACTGACCTGCGATGATATTACGTTTTAAGTCTGCATTAATGGTAGCCAAACGAAGATTGGATTTGATGATTCTTTCTTGTTCTTCTTGTGATGGAGATTTTACTTTTAAAAGTTCGACCAAACCCTTTTCATAAAAGTCTGCGGCTCTTTCTTTTTTTCCATCTTGTCTGTACTGTTCCGCAATATCGGTTAGCACCAATGGGTTTTCATTCCATAACCGGTAAGCTCTTTCCAAAATGAGTTCGTAAGCAAAAAAATCTGTGTTCCTCTTGTAATCAAATAGAACATAAATTCCCTTACCCGCAGTACCTAGTTTATTAACAATCTTTAGGCGTTCCTTGTTATCATCTTCTAATTTCCTAACCACATTAGCAAATGCATAGAGGTCACCTGATTCCACTTGTTTTCGTTTGTTGAGATAGGCCAAATACCGCAGGTTCACAGACTCATCATACTTCTGTTTGGTTTGTTTTCTATTTTCTTCCGCAAGCCGAACATCTTCTTTCCAAAGTTTCGATTGGGGAATTAAATCCGATAAACTTTTTCCTTCTCGGATCCAGTTACTTTCTTTGAGATGAATTTCATCTTTCGTTTTTTTTAGTTTTTGTTCAGACTGTTTCCATTCGTTAAACAAACGATCATGTTCTTTTGCGGAAGCCGCATCATATCCCAATACATCTTCTTTTTGCCATTCTCCATTTCGAAATCCTTCTTCCGTCATTTCTAAAGGATGGTATCGAAACGCAGCAAGATAATGACGTAAGGCAGGTGCATACTTATCCGACTCAACATACAACCGAGCAAGCCTTATGTGTAATTGGTATAATAATGGTGAATCTCGAACTATATAAGTTTCTGAATTTTTATGAGTGCTTTGCCATAACAAAAGACGGATATCATTCATCTCAGTTCGAGAGTTATAAACATTTCCTTTCTCTCGATCTTCCCAAATTCGTTTTTCTTCAATGAACTGACTATAATATCGTTTGAGAAGACCTTCCGCCTCACGAATCTTAGTTTCTAAATTTTTTGGGCCAGTCTCTAATCCGGTATTTTCTACTGGGGTATCGGCTCCTGGCACAACCGGAACATCTTGAGCATTCGGATCTACGGGTTTTGGCTCTTCCCGAAGAGCAATTCCCGAATCTTCGTCGATTGGAATTCTTTTTTCTGAATCAAGAGTTTGGATTTCTTCTGTGGATATTACCTGTAAAGGAGATAGATAAAGTCCAGACAAGGGATTTCGCCTGTCCTCTTCACCGGCCCAGATAACCCCGGAGCTACTGAACAAAGAGAAAAAAACAAACAGACAATAGGTAAGGCAAACAAACTCGGAACTTACATGGAAAAGTAACTTACTTACCTTTTTCACCGAATTATCATTCTCGCCCAGGTTCCGAAGAAAGCCACTTTTCATCTTCTTTCTGTTGTCCTTTCCCCAATTTCCCAGGGTCCTATCTGCTCCATACTATCGCCGAAGTTCCCTAATTTTAAGTATCGGCGAAAAATCAAATTCCAACAACCAAAAGGGGTTGTATAATTCGAATGACTGGCGTTCACTGTAAGGCAATCCGCCAGTAGATCTGGATCTCCTATGTCAAAAAACATCGTCGAACGGTATCTCGTCCTCAAAAACAAATATAGAAATTATGATACCAAGTATGCCCTAAAGAGAATGCAGGCTTTCCGGCTAGCAACCCAGGAATTGTCACGCAAAGGCTATGAAGTTGCATTAGAACTTTTGGGATCGATCAACTTTGGCATTGTTGATCCCACTTCCGATGTTGATTGTATATTGCTTTTAGAATGTGATTTACACAAAGACCAAAGTTGTTGCCCAGCTCACTGTACAAACCTGTCTTTTGTAAAAACGGAAATTTCTAAATTTGTTTCCAAACGATTGGCCCCAGAAACGTTTAACATCGATTACTTGGATACAATCAACTTGAAATATGTAGAAGAAAAAATCAGAACTGAATCCGTTCTTGGGGATGAGACTTTATATTGTTTATTATTTTATAGAAATATCGGAAGACCCGTAAACCGTCCCCTTTTCATTCCTTTTTGTGATCAACTGGAAGAAAACCACGACTTCGTAAAAGAAATTATGCCTTGGGCGGCAGAAGCATTGGAAGGGTATCTCAACACCAACCAACATAGAATGTCTTTCAACAAATACAACGAAAGGATCCGAGCAAGGGGCTTGAGTCTTCCAGAAGGATTACAACAGGAATTACAAGCCTACATGGAAGGAAAAACCTAAAGTTTTCTAAGTAAATTTATTACAAACTTACAAAGAAGAATTGGATTCTAACAAAATCTGAATTTACTTAAAATCAGAACCAAACCAAAAAACGACAACACCAACTAACTTTCAGTTACGTGAACAATCCCGCCATCTCCATAGGTTTTGGTAACTTCAGCAATGATCACTTGGTACCCTTCATACCATTTAGAATATTGGGATTTTGCCAAGGTATGATCAGAAAAGGTCCTCAGTGATTCGAGACCAAGGTATGTTTTAAAATAATACACAACCGCCATTGTCCCCTTTTCTACATTTACCCAACTATCCTTTCCTAAATATTCTGGGTGACTTTCTACATAAGATTCAATTGAAGAATCCAAAGTTTCAAATTCTGTATCTGTTTTTTTTTGTTTAAAAATAAAAGTCGCACTAATCATAATTATAGTTTGAATAATGATAATTCGCGATTTAATTCTAAAATCAAGGAATTTAACTCTGCTGAGGATTTTGCCGTTTTTTCAGACATCATTGATAATTTTGCTGTATCGTTTGCCAGATGATGTACAGAAGAACTCATTTCTTCGTTCACTTTTTTTTGTTCCTCTGTTGCAAAGGAAACAGAACTGGAACGATTCACAATATTTTCGGATTGTTTACGAATTTCTTCTACTTCTGCAATTTGCTCTAGATTCGCTTCATTGACTTTGTCTATGCTTGTGATGATATCAACAACACTCTCTGATAAATACTTAAAAGTATCATTCGCAGATTTTACTGATTCCACAGATAAACTTGTGGAAACAGAGACTCGTTTGATCAAATCAGAAATTGTTTTTGTAGAAAACGCCGTTCTTTCCGCTAACTTCCCCACCTCAGAAGCCACAACTGCAAATCCTCTTCCCATATCTCCGGCTCTCGCCGCTTCAATAGAAGCATTTAACGCAAGTAAGTTGACTTGTTCTGAAATTTCTTTGATGATTGCCAAAATTTTTCCAATTTCAATCGCATTTTTATCTACTTCCTCAATACTTTCAATGGTGGTGACAATCGATTTTGCACTTTTGGTTACTTCATTTTCTACAGAATCGGCTTTTTCTTTTGCATATAATGAAATTTCTTTTAGGCTCGATGACAAAGTAAATAAATGAATGATAGATTCATTTGTAGATGCAGTTAATTTTTTTTGTTCCAATGCATCTGAATAAATCCCATTGATAGAAGATCCATTTTCCTCTAATGCAGCTGCCACCTCTTCTAACGAAGCCGCTTGGATTTGAGAATGTTCTGCTGAATCTCCAGACAAAATTTCCAAATTTTTGGCTTCTTCCTCTATTTTTATCGAGTGGTTCGTGATGGAAGTAATCAATCTATTTAGTTTTGTTTTTGCTTCGTTTAAATAAACGGAAATCAAACCAATTTCATTTCGTGTTTTATTGGTTTGTATACCAGATCGTAAATCTCCGTCTGAAAATGCTTTTAACATAGAAGAAACTTCTCGAATAGTTGCAGAAGTATTTCCTGTTAATCTCCATAAAACAACAAACAAAATTGCGATCATAAAGAGGATAAAGAAACTTAATCCAATACAAATGGTTTCTAAATGATTTTGATCTACTTGCGAGCGAAACTGAGAGTAAACATAAAAAGCAAATATAAAGTATCCGATTACAAATGTTGAAAAAATTGGAAAAAGTAAATTTACAAACAAACTTAAAGGCGGCAAATGTAACCGATTATAAGTATCATAAAGTTTTTTCTCAACGGTTACGTAAAATATGGAAGAAATCGCCATAGCGAGTATAATCCCAAGAATGCTAAAAAACACTACTTCACCGTATGTCTTTACCAAACCATAATGATAAGCGAGGAGCATGGTTAAAATTGGCCCACCCACATTGGTAGACAAAATATTCAGTGCTCCCGATTTTGAAAATCCTCGAATGAAGTTTAATTCTTTGTCTGAATAGATAATTCCTTCAGCACGCCTCATCTGTTTCCGAAATTCCAGATTTTTAAAAAAGAATAAAATTGCATGGAGCCCGATGATCGGCGGAGCTAGGTAAACCAATATTTTTAGGATGGATTCAAAATTCTCCAGACCAAAGAGCAGGAACATCCCTGTAAAAAAAATAAATGGATCTAGATTGGTGATCATAAGATAGGAAACCATAAATCCAGAGGTTTTTTGATTGGAAATCGTATCTTGTTTTGTCATTGGGAAGGAATTCTAATCACGTTCTATTTCAATTGTCAATTTATTTTGTTTCAGAGGATTCGAATGATCCAATAAAAAATAATACTGATTTAGTGAAGACAACAATTATCGAATTGTTATATCAATTAGAAGGGATCTAAATATTGAAAGCGATGTGAGTAGTAACCAGAAAAATAAAGAAGGTTCAAAGTGTTCGAGGAAAACTGAAAATAATGTACGAAAATATTATTATTTAGGGAAAATGAGAGGCTTTTGTTTTGACGTTTTCTAAATGGCGAATGTCTTTACCCGTATTTAATCGCACAAGTTCTTCTGCTACGTTTACCGCATAGTCACCTAACCGTTCTAGTGCGAGAATAATGCGATATACATCAGCAAATTCCTGTTTTTCCATATCAGGGACACAACGATATTTATGAAATGCTTGGTCACAAAGAGCATTCAATTCATCTTCTAATGTATTGACACTTCCCATAAACCTTTCTTTTTCTTCGACAAGGGATTCAATGGCCATTCCCGCAAGGGTAGTCACCCGAGAGAGGATGAGAGTCATCGGTTCTTCGTTTTTAAAAAGACCTTTGCGAATGGTTTTATGGCGGAATACATCGGCACAGTTGACCACTTGGTCTCCCATCCGTTCCATGTTTCTTGTAATTCGAATGGCGGAGAGCGCAAAACGAAGTGGGTCTTTTTTCAAAACGATGTCGTTGTCCACATCTCCCATACCAAGAATGTTACGATTACTCACCGCTTCTAAAATGGCATTTTGGGAAAGGTTGTCATTTTCCTTTTCTAAATCATCGATAAGATCGTCTCGTTCTACAATACGTTCGGCTTGCGCATAATCATCAGCTTCCAAAGCTTCACTTAAGAGAATGACCTGTTCCAAAACAAGTTCTGCCATGGAATACAAGTTCTTTCTCAGGTAATAAAACTTTGAAATGATCATACTTTATAATTAAAAACAAAAACCTTTCGGTCGTTAGACGGTTGCCAACTCGGTAACTTCTTCCACAGTGAGAATTTTTTCAATATCAATCAGGATGATGAACCGATTGTCCTTTTTACCCACACCCGTGATGTATCGAGACGAAATCCCTTTGACCGAAGGGGGAGGTGGGTCCACTTGGTTTGCGGGGAAATGCACCACGTGAGACACTTTATCCACAATCACACCAATGGATTTTCCAGAGACATTGATCACAATGGCTCGGTCTGCTGCCGCTTCTGTAATATTTTTAATGTTCAGACGTTTGGCAAGGTCAATCATTCGAACGACTTTGCCACGAATGTCCATTATCCCTGCAAAAAAACTTTTGGATTGTGGAACACGGATTAGGTTAGTGATTTTGACAATTTCTTCGACTATGGTGATGGGAATGGCATATTCTTCATCGCCCAAATTGAATATAATGTACTGCTCATGAATGAATTGGTTTGCGGATGATGTTTCTTTTGCCATATAACTTTCTACAATGGTACCTACGCACTAGAAGTAGACGTAGCCATTGTAGAAAAAATATGAACCGAAACTCAGAAATGACAACACTTTTGTCATTAAGACAGAACGTTTTCTGACAAGAAAATCCAGAAGTCCTGCGGTCATACCTAGGATTCCCAAAGTTAATCCTAATACGACATAATCATAATAGAGATAATACACCAAACATCCAAATCCGATCCCCAAACAGATATCTTGTAAATCTCCCCAGACACGCCTTTTAAAACGCAACCAGAGCGATCCTCGGGCTTCTCTTGCCTCACGCCTTTCCCTTCTCCAACGTTGGAACCGAGTTTCCCGAATAATCCCAAAAATGGAATCATACCGAGTGGAGGGAAAGAGTGCCGATTGCAAAGGCAATCTAGAATTACGGCCTTTTTCTTGGGTATCAGGAAGGAACGGGGGATAAATTTCGTACGCCCCGCCAATACATGCAAGCATGTCTTTATCGGGGAGGGCACTGAAGTACTCACGAAAGGGCCAAACCTTTCTAAAAACGGGATAGGCGCGACCAGAAGATATATCCTTCTCTGCCTGTACGGTTCCGTTTTTTACGGTGGCACCATACATGCGGCCCTTCTCTTCTTTGATTTCTACAGCTAACCGAACGAGTCGTTCGTGAAAGTTGAACTCAGCCTCCAGGACATCCCCGAGAGGTGTTTCCATGGTAAATGCTCGGATGAAACCGGGTGTGCGGGGTTTCTGTTTCCTCCAGACTTGTTTCATAACAAATCTATCGGAGGAAAAAGAAAGTCACTGAAGAAAGATTATTTCTTCTTTTTGTGTCTGTTGGCTCTGCGTTTTTTCTTACGTTTGTGGGTTGCGATTTTTCTACGCTTTCTCTTTTTTCCGGAAGGCATTCCTTCCTCCTTATATCAAGCCTATCTGTCAAAATTCTAGTCGAGGTACTTTTGTAAAACTTTATTTTTCCGCATAGTGGATAACATAGCTTTGATATCCCCTACGCCATCACGAGAGGTCACGAGAAGGACATCTGGTTCTTCCACTACGATGAGATCCTTAACTCCAAGAAAGGCAATGAGTTCCTTCTGAACGGAAGAAATATTCCCTGAAGCTTTGTGATAGAGAACTTCTTTTCCTTGGTGGTGGTTCTTTTCTTTGTCTCCAGGAAGGATTCTTTCTAGAGACATCCAAGATCCTACATCATCCCAATTGAAAGTAGCTTCTACCATACGGATGCGATTGGATTTCTCCATAATGGCTGTATCGATCGCTTCAGAAGGAAGCATTTGGAAGGCGGTTTTTAGATCTCCAAAACTCTTAAAGGGAAATCCATTTTTTAAAGGGCCTAGAATGTGAGGAGCATGGCGTTCGAGTTCCGAAAGGATGGTTTCTGTGCGGAAAAGGAAAATCCCTGGATTCCAATAAAAATTCTTTTTTTTAATATATTTTAAAGCGGTTTTGAAATCAGGTTTTTCAAAAAAAGCTTTTACCGTATAACCTACATCAGTTGGCTTTCCAGTGCTGATGTAACCATACCCTACTTCGGGACGGTTGGGTTTGACCCCAAGTAAAACCATTCCATTTTCTGTCTCGTATAAGGCTTGCTCTATGGTTTTTGTAAATTCTTTGATCGGATCAATAAAAGCATCCGCAGACAAAACGATAAGATTCGGATTTCCAAATTTCTTCTGAAAGTATAAAGCTGAGAGTGCAATGATGGGTGCTGTGTTTTTTCCTTCGGGCTCTAGGATGAAATTGTTAGAAGGAAATTTAGGATCTTTTTTGAGGATCTCCGTTTTTAGGTTGGCGTTGGTTCCAATATAAATTCGGTCTAGAGTTGTGATGGTGAGAGCCCGGTCGATGGTCTCACGGAGAAGGGTTTTATTGGAATAAACTTTCTGGAGTTGTTTCGGGGAGTTGGTGCGGGAGCGAGGCCAAAACCGCTCCCCCTTTCCACCAGCCATAATGAGGACAACCGGGGATTCTTTAGGTAATTTTGCCATAGGGTTTGGAACCAGAATTTAGCAAAGCAAACAGAGGAAAACCAGAAAAGAGTTAGACCCCTCCCGCTTCTTTCGGTGTTTCTTCACTATGAAGTTTGATGGGTTTTGCTGGGATGATCGTCGAAATGGCGTGTTTGTACACCAAGTTCTGTTTGCTTTCGTTTTCTAAGATGATTGTGAAATTGTCAAAACTGACAACCTTTCCTTTCAGCGGAACTCCGTTTAACAAGTAGATGGTGAGATCGATTTTCTCCTTTCTTGCTGTATTTAGAAGTTGGTCTTGGATATTATTTTTTGCCGACATTGGAAATCCCGAGTGTTTTCTCTATATTTTATCTATATTTGTATACAGTTGGACAGCGGCTTCGAAGGAAATGGGCGAAAGTAATGGATCTTTTTTGAACCAAGTGATCTGTCTTTTCGCATAATTCCTGTGGCTTTGGGCCAACTGCTCAATGAATGTATTACTGTCTATGATTCCATTTAAGAAAGCAAGCGCAAAATTGTAACCTAAGGTTCGTAGGCCTGGGCATTCCGATCCATATTTTGAAATCACTTCTTTTGTCTCCGCTAACATACCCGTTGCGATCTGTTTCACTCGTTCATTGATTCGACTATAGAGAAGGTCACGTGGCCAATCCAACCAATGTCCAATCAATTGAACATCGGGATGTTCTTTTAAGTATCCTCCGACTGTTTCTTTAGAAACGTCGGACCATAAAACCCCGGTGAGGACTACTTCCAGTGCCCTTTTGATTCGGTATCCATCTTGTGGTGATAAAGATTCCAGTGCTTTGGGATCTTTTGCATATAACTCCTCTCTTGCTTTTTCCAGGGGAAGTTCCAGAACATAATCTTTTGTTTCCTTAGGTACATTTGGTACGGGAAACATTCCCATAAGAAAAGCTCGAAGGTAAAATCCGGTTCCACCAATGAGAAAAGGAATTTTTCCACGACTCCGAATGTCGTTAATGGCTTCGCGGGCCCAAAGGGAAAATTGGCTGGCATTGACAGACTCGTTTGCATTCAAGATGGCAACAAGCCAGTGGCGGATATGGGAGGACTCTTCAGGAGTGGGTGCCGTTGTGCCTACCGGAAGATCCCGGTAGACTTGGCGTGAGTCAAAAGAAACAATTTCGAAACGTTTGGGGTCGAGGACTTTAGTGAGGGCGGTTTTTCCAGAACCGGTGGGTCCACCAAGGACGGGGAGGATCACACCTCTTCCTCGGCTGCGACCTCCTCTTCTTCGGCCTCTTCCAACTCTTCGGTTTCTTCTAAGAGTTCATCATCTTCTAAAACTGGCTCTTCCTCTTCTTCCACTTCGTATTCAGAACTGCGGATAGCCGCCATTCGTGATTTGATTGCAGGTTTTGCCAACTGGTCAGCCCCGCATTTGGGACATTTTTTTTCCGGTTTGTGCAAATCATAAAACTTGGTACCACAAGAGTAACAATTGAACTTTTTGCCCAAAGGGTTATTAGGATCGATTTTTACAGCTGGCGCCTTCGCAACTGGGGCCGGTTTGTCCTTATTCACAGCGGACGCTGTTTTGGGTGCTGGCACGGCTTTCGCCTTCGTAGCAGGAGTTTTAGAGCCGACTACGGGCTTTTTTTTATCTTCCTTCGGGGAAGTGGACTTTGCGTCCTTGGGTTTTTCTTTGGCTACCGCTTTTTTCTTGGGCGGGGCCTGCTTCTTGACTGCTTTTTTTGCGACCATAAACGTACTTTTGACAGTTTTGGAAATCCCCTCAGAGGGACAACCTTTTTGAAATTGGACGGTTTTCTCCTGGATGAAATTTAATGAAAAGTTTTTTTTTTCCTATGACTCAATTAAGTGTCAATGTCAACAAGATCGCCACTCTACGGAATTCTCGTGGCGGATCCATTCCCAGTGTCATTCATATTTCAGAAATCATCTTGGATGCTGGTGCAGAAGGCATTACCATCCATCCTAGAGAGGATGAAAGGCATATCACCAAACAGGATGTATTCGAAATACGAGAGTTTTTAGAATCTTACAACGAAAAATTATCGAAAAATCAATTTCCCAAAAAAGAATTCAATATTGAAGGCGAACCAAGTGAACGCTTTTTAGACCTAGTTCTTGCTGCCAAACCAGACCAAGCCACTCTCGTTCCCGTAAAACCGGGAGAAATCACCTCAGACCATGGATTTGATTTGAAAGACAAAACAGTGTTCCAAACCTTAAAGTCCATAACCAAAAGGTTCCATGAAAAAGGAATCCGAGTTTCTTTGTTTATGGAAACGAATTTCGAACAGTATCCATTGGTAAAAGATTTAGGAGCCGATCGGATCGAGTTGTATACAGGACCTTTTGCTTCTGCTTACGAACAGTCTCTGGAAGAGGGTTTACTCAGTTTCAAAGATTATGAAACTGCTGCCACAGAAGCCCACAAACTAGGGTTAGGTGTCAATGCGGGACATGACTTGGATACGAACAATTTGCAAATTTTTGCTAAACTTCCTCATTTAGCGGAAGTTTCTATTGGTCACAGGCTTGTCAGCCAAAGTCTGATTGTAGGAATGGAAAGAACCATCAAGGATTACCTCAAAGTTCTTTCACAAGGGAGCGGAGTTTAGAATACTGTGGGTCTTGTTCCAAAAGTAACTTGGCTGCTCTTTCTAGAGCCAAAGCCAATTGACTTTCTAATTTTCCCTTACGTTTGGCTTGTTGGATTTCAGAAAGAAAACTACGAATGGCTTCCCGACCTTGCGATTCATTTCCCGAAACAGAAGCAAGTTTCAGTTTTCTCCAAGCATCTGTAATCGGAGAACCTAATTTTGTGGTTCCGGCTCCCGAAGGAATTCCTGCATCTGTTCCGAGAGGACCATTCACCGTTACCACCCCAGCGCTCGCACCCACAGCCTCTTTGCCAGATTCCCCTCGGTGGTAACTGGTTGTGTCCCAAATCCTTGAAAAAGGATCTGATTTCATTTGATCCGCATAAAGACGTTCCCGATAAGAAAGGGAAGAAAGCCGGATTTCTTTTTGAAGATTCGATTTGTCTCCCTCACTGAATCGTTGGAAACAATCCGAAAGGATTCCCCTACGAAGAGACTCTCTTGTGAGGATCCCACGTTCTGCGAGGAACCGAAACGATTCTCTATCTGGTGGTTTGTTTTCCTGGCAGAGTTTTTGTGTTTCTGTAAAAACAGCAAGAACCTCTCCGTCCTGAGAATGGGCTTTTAGATCAGTTAAATTTCCCGATTTTTCAGCGGAAATACGTAACATATTTTTATAAAGGCTGTCGTTCGGATTTTTTTCTAGGGCTTTTCTAAAGGCAGTATAACTCTCAGCATAGTTGCCTCTGTGATATTCCAGTAGACCCCAAGTGTAACATAAATATCCATCATCTGTGTCGCGAGTTCGGCAAACATATCTTAGTCGAGATAATGCTTCCACTTTGGTCTCGGAAGACTCCCAAACGTCGAGTAACACTTCTTCCAAAAAGATTAGGGTTTCCAAACTGTACGGATCCCGGGTAGGGTTTTTCTGAGGCTCTGTTGTACAAAACCCAAGGGAAAGAGCGAAAATCAGGACAACGAATGGACGCATCACACCGTCTATGATATACGTGTGTCCTAGATTTGTCCCGATTTTTTTTGAGTTGCATGGACTGGAAAATCGGAAATTCTTAGGATAATCTATCCACTTTACGAGAGTTCCCTTGAAACGAATTGTTTACCTACTTTCCTTTTTTACCCTACTCAGTTTTGCCCTTCCTGTAGGCTTTATTTCCTGCGAACCAGAAGCTAAAAAAGCTCCCAATCGTGAAACCGATTTTACTTACAGAGACTTTGAAACTGTGATTCGTTCTGTGGACAAACTGTATATTGATAAACATATCAATGTCAACCGGGCCTTTACTGATGCTGCCAGCTTTGCTGCTCTCAGTTTGCGACATCCGCTTTACCTTTATCCAGAAAGTTACTTCAAAGAACGCGAAAAATACGATGATAAGGACGACCTTTGGCCAGGAAGTACGTTCAAACTTTCTCCTTCCGATAAATTTGTAATTTTTGATCCGGATTATGAACAGGTTGAAAAAATCCAAAAGGAAAAAAGGAAAAAAAACGAAAACAGAAAACTTTCTGATGCAGAACTAAAAAAACTCATCGAAAAAGAAAAACTGAAAAAATCGGTAATTTCTGCTAGATGGGAAGAAATTAATTTTTCTAAGAAAGATTTTGATCGAGTGATCTCTTACATCCAGGATAACCTCGAAAAATACAAAACACCCGTATTAAAAGGATTAGTAGAATTGGATGGTGAACTTCCTGAAGATGAGGAAGAAGATAAAAAAGAATTTCGCATGGAACAAGTGTTTGTTGCTGCCGCCAACGGTTATTTGAATTCTCTTGATCCACATTCCAATGTTTTTTTGGAAGAAGTTTGGGAAGAATCCATGAAAAAAATCAGCGATGGATCTTTTGAAGGAATCGGAGCTATTCTTTCTGGCGGGGGAAGCAGAGAGGTGATTGTAGAAAATCCATTAGAAGGAAGCCCCGCTTTAAAAGCAGGGATTCGAAGTGGTGATAACATCGTAGCAGTTGATGGAAAATTAATAAAAAATCTATCTCTTGATAAAGTAGTCAAAAAAATCAAAGGACCAAAAGCAACAAAAGTTGTCCTTACCATTTCCAGAAAGGGAAACACAGGAAAAATTGATATCGAAGTAGTTCGTGATAAAATTACAATTAAAAACGTAACTTATCATCTAGTAAAAGAAAATCCGCAAGTAGCTTACATCAAACTCACTGGTTTTGTAAAACCAGGTCCCGGTGAAGCAGCGATTGATACACAGATTGCTGACGCTTTATCAGAGATGGAAAAAACTGCAAAAGAAAATGGAAAACCTCTCAAAGCTTTGATTTTGGACCTCAGAGGAAACTCCGGTGGATTTTTGAATTTAGCGATTGATATCGCTGATATGTTTATTGAAAAAGGATTGATCGTTTCCACAAAAACTCCTTCCAGGAGTGATGAAGAAAAATATGCAAGAAACAAGGATATCACAAAACTTCCGTTAGCAATCCTTATCAATTCAAAGTCGGCATCAGCTTCTGAAATTGTAGCAAGTGCCATCCAACACCACGGTCGCGGAATTTTACTTGGGGAAAGGACATTTGGTAAAGCTACAGTGCAAACACTAGAACGTCTTGATAGCAACCCAGATTATTTACTTAAAATCACGAATGCAAGATACTATTCTCCATCAGGAAAAACAATCCAAGTGGTCGGTGTATCACCCGATATAGAAGTTTCAGAAGAACCAGACGGAACATTTCCATTTCGCTACAGAGAAGAAGATATGTGGAATCACTTACCTTTAATTCCACACGAAGGGGTTGTCAAATCTAGATTCAACTTGAACAACATTAAAGACTTTGTGAAAAAAAATGGAAAGGCAGATACATATTTAAAAGAACATGCAATTGATGCCATCAAACCAGATTATATGCTGATCAGGAGTTTGGATTACATCGAAGGGATGTTAAATACAAAATAATCCGTTTCCAGAGGGAAAAGGATTTGGATTGGACAGAATTGGAAATCATGTGACACGAATTAAATCGGATTTTTTGATCATTGGAAGCGGAGTGAGTGGCCTCTTTACCGCATTAAAGTTGGCTCCGCTTGGATCCGTAGTTGTTGTTACCAAAAAGGCAGACTACGAATCCAATACCAATTATGCCCAAGGCGGAATTGCTTCCGTCTTTGACGACAAAGATAAGTTTGAAGAACATATAAAGGATACCTTGGAATCGGGGGCGGGCCTTTGTGATTTGGATGCCGTGCGAGTCCTTGTCGAAGAAGGACCAACTCGGGTTAGGGAGTTACTAGATCTTGGAGTTCCTTTTACAAGAAACCAAACTGGGGAACTAGACCTTGCCCGCGAAGGCGGACATAGCAAAAACCGAATCATCCACTCCCTTGATAGAACGGGAAGTGCCGTAGAACAGTCGCTACTCGACCATGTTCACGCCAACCAAAACATTCGTATTTTAGAAAACCATGCATGTGTGGATCTTATCACCAAACACCATATAAAGGATAAAGACAATCTTCCCCTTCGGTGTTATGGGGCCTATATCGTAGATACAGAAACAGGAGAGGTATTTCCTGTTCTTGCTAAAAAAACCATTTTGGCAACGGGTGGGGCAGGCCAAGTTTATCTGCATACCACAAACCCAAACATCGCTACGGGTGATGGAGTCGCGAGTGCTTATCGTGCTGGTGCCATTGTCAAAAATATGGAGTTTTATCAATTCCATCCCACATCTCTTTTTCACGAACAAGGTAATAGTTTTTTAATTTCGGAAGCCGTCCGGGGTCACGGTGGCATCTTACGTGAGATAGGTGGTAGACCTTTTATGAAGGACTACCACGAAATGGGGGAACTGGCCCCAAGGGATATTGTCGCTCGAGCCATTGACGATACGATGAAAAAGAAAGGAGAACCCCATGTTCTTCTGGATATTACCCATAGACCGGCTAACGATATCATCAACCACTTTCCTTCCATCTATGAACGTTGTAAAAAACTGGGCATTGACATCACAACAGATCCGATCCCTGTAGTGCCCGCAGCCCATTATATGTGCGGAGGTGTGGCTACCGATTTACTCGGAAGGACAAACATCGCAGACCTATATGCCTGCGGCGAGACCACTTGCACTGGGGTTCACGGGGGAAACAGATTGGCATCCAATAGTCTATTGGAATGTCTTGTGTTCTCTCACCGCATAGCAGGCGATATTCGTTCCCAAGGAACCTTGAGTTACTCTGCAGAAACAGATCTCATTCCTGATTGGAACAAAGAAGGGACCACAAACACCGAAGAGTGGGTTCTTATCTCCCACGATTTGGTGGAAATCAAAACCATTATGAGTAATTATGTAGGGATAGTTCGTTCGGATATGCGGCTCGAAAGAGCCCTTCGCCGATTGAAACTGATCTCCGAAGAAGTAAAAGACTATTACAACCGAACCACGGTCTCTCTTGGTTTATTGGAACTTCGTAACTTAGTAAAAGTGGCTGAGCTGATTGTTCGGTCGGCACTCCTAAGGAAGGAAAGTCGTGGGCTTCATTTTAGCACGGACTATCCAGAAGATAGAACTCCTTCGCGCCAAGATACCATCCTTTCCCACAAACTCTAAAAAACAAATCAATACAAGCGCCAGGGACCCTAGCGGAAATCCTTTCTCGAAAGAGAAAGATTGAAGCGGAGGGCCCGGTCCTTTTTCGATTCAATAACAATTAAAAAACGAGTTGGAGGCGCCCACATAACTCAAATTTGTTGGATGTTAAAGAATCTTATTTGACGAATTACGCCAAATAATCATTAACCTCTAAGTCCAAGAATGGTATAAACAATTCCTAAAATGATGGGGAGGATGGAATAACTAAAAACATGAATGAAGTATCCGCGTTTTTCGCCCCATTTTTGTTTCATTGGTTCGAGTTTCCAAAAAAATCCTGGTTTGTAGAGGCGTAGGATGTAGGTGGTGGTTCCATAGAGGATAAAAAATATGCCGAGTCCAACTGTGATTAAATTCATAAGTCTCCTTGATTCTGTAAGGTTATGTAAGAATGCGAACTTTCCAAGAAAAAAAACGGGGATCGGGAGATTTGGATTTCGGATTTGTTTGGGGTATGGTAAAGGGAGCCTATTGGGTGGCGGGTCTAGTTCCCCACCCGAGTCAGGGCGGGGATATTAGATTCGAAAAAAGCCTCTCACCCACACCCAAGAAAATAACTGCATTTCCATAAAAAACTTTCCTTAAAAGAGAAATTCAAGAACCAATCAGTAAAGATTCCACCTAATTATCTTACCAATGTAAGGTTAGGTGTTTCATGATCAAATTTCGTTATTCTTCCCAGGACAATCGTTTCTATTTACGATTTCACTATTCAAAAACTTTTGTTTCCATTGCGAAATCCATACCCAAGGGTTGTTTCCATTCCCCTGACAATTTTTGGTCGTATCCGAATGAGCCAATGATCATAAAACATGTATTAAATGCTTTTTCTGCTCACGATATCCGAATTCTTCCCAAAGAAATTCCCAAACAATGCGGTTTATTAGAAGATTTTTTTAAAGCCACGAGAGAACGTAATTTCTCATTTCGCACAACAAAAACATACTACTCACATATATTTCAACTTTTGACCTTCACAGAAAAACTCCCTGTTAATGTCAAAACCAGTGATTTGGACAAATATCTGGACCACCTTGTAACAGAGCGTGGAGTAAAAGCCGCAAGTGTAAAGTCAGCAAGACAGGCATTTATCTTCTATTTCCGCGAAGTCAGACAACAATTCACACAACTGAATTTTCCACGAATGTTAGTCGGTTCCAAACTACCAGAGGTTTTATCTGCAGAAGAGACTAGGTCGATATTCAATGCACTTCCCAATCAAAAACATAAAATGTTACTGCTGATCAGTTACTCCTCTGGTTTGCGTGTGAGTGAAGTCATTCATTTAAAAATAACCGACATAGACTTAAAACGAAATATGGTTCGTGTGGGCCAGGGCAAAGGAAAAAAAGACAGGTATACGATTCTCGCTTCTTCTCTTATCGAAGAGTTGAAAGAATATCTAAAGCTAAGAGAATACAACTTACTCTTAAAACAAAGTTATAACGAAGTGCGTGCCAATCCTTGGTTATTTCCGGGTTCTGGAAACAGACCCTTACATATCCGAACCGCAGAGGCAATCTTTACTAATGCTGCCAAAAAAGCAAATATTGGGAAAAAGGTCAGTTTTCATAGTTTAAGGCATGCCTTCGCAACACATTTGTTAGAGCTTGGGACTGACTTACGAATGATCCAAACATTACTCGGGCACGCAAGTGTCCGAACCACTCAAATTTATACAAAGGTGGCAAGGAGTCGGTTAGAAAACATTGTGAGTCCTTTAGATCGAATCTCAGCCACAAAAGTAATTCCAAGTTCTCTTCCAGACACAGAAAATCAAAAATAAGTTTCCTTTATCAAATCCAAGTCTTTTCGCCAAACAGACTTTAATCTTCCTAACAATTGGTTGACGAAATTTATACTCAGGTTATCTTTTTATTCGTCCCATCACTTCCCTTGAGTCAGATGATCATAATGAAACAACAACTTATTCTATCCGCATTATCCCTGCTATTTTACTCTACAAATGTTTTTGCTCAACTAAAACCCGAATTAGAAAATGAATGGATTCAATCCAAAAGTCTTGGTCCCGTGATTGACGATACTTCCATTCGGTGGAATTTTTTTGCAGATGTTAAAGTGGACCATCTGGAAAGTATCCAAGGTTTCGAAGTCAACGGTTCGCAAAAAACAAAACAGATTTCAGAAACATCCAAATTAACAAAGGGAAATTTATCCTTATCCAGCCAAGCGCTGACTGAAAAAGATTATCTTTGGATTTATGAATTGGGAAACACGAGTTTATTTTTTACATTCGAAATCACGAACAATAAAGGTGAAAAAAAGTTTTTGAATGTTCCCATCAACTTTTCCGAAAAAAGCAAAGAAACTCTTCGCCTCGTCATGGAAAAAAACCTAAACATCAAAAAAGAGACTATCAAAGTGCCCTTCTATCGAAACCTAGATGGGAGGCGATGGAATGTTGGAAATTCTGGAGAAAACGAAGAACAAGTGTTAATCGAAATGATACCAGACGGAACCAAAATAGAAACATGGACTGAAATTTATCGGTTAAATCTTTTAAAAACAATCGGATCATCGAATCGAACTTCTTTTATGAACGCAGTTAGAGAAGGCCTTTCCGAAAACTGCCCTACTTTAGTGTTTCATATCATCTCAGAATCACCAAAAGAAATCATCTATGAATGGTCGCATGACGGCTGTAATGGGTGGCCTGCATCGACAGAAATCTCTCGAATGGTCACTGGCCTATCCCAATCGACTATGTTTACCTTTGCCTATAAAAATGGGAAACTTCCAAAAGATTTGCGCGAAATTTATCTCACTATTTTAGAAAAAGAAAAATAATAGAAAAAAAAGTTTAAGCTAAATGAAAGAGAAATTTGAATTATTTTATTCCTCCCTAACCGAAATTGAACTTTCGATTGTGTTACAACTGAAAGAAATTTTAAAACCATTTGCTACCCTAGAAGAAAGAATTTCATATTCTGTTCTCTATTACTTTCAAAATAGCCGTGTTTGTTTTATCTGGCCCGCATCCATCAAACCTGGCCCAAAATCTGGAGTGCAGTTGGGATTTTGTAATGGATACCTTTTGAACGATCCCAAACAAAAACTAGAAAAAGAAAATCGTAAACAAGTCTATTGTTTCACCTTCCATTCTCCAGAGGAAATAAACTCAAAACTTCTCCTACCCTATATCCAAAACGCATTGGAAATTGATAAAACTTTATACAAACCTAAAAAGAAACAAATCACCTAATACCAAAAATTGACTAGAAAGAGTTTCGTACGTTCCCAATTTGATTGGTTTTTAAAAATAAATTCAAATAAGGGCCGGGTCACTCCGGGGTGCGCTTACGCTCCCGTCACCAACCATCTAACGATGGTAGGCGACCAAGCCCTCCGTCCCCCTAACGCGGAAAAAGGTAATTGAGTTTCGAAATTAGATCCTAACTTTTTCCTTTTTGTGCCCAGAAAAAAATAAGCACTAAAACTCCAATCCCTGTGATGCCAATCAACTGCCACCATCCACTTTTCCCTGTATCGTGTAAACGCCTTGCACCCACACTCAAACTTGGCAAAAGTACAGCTAAGGAAAAAACTCCTGCTATAAAAGGAAGAACTACACTAATTGCCGCACTAATGATAATGCAGAAAACAATCCACCACCAGAATTCTGGCCGTTTTGCATTGCCGCTAAAATCAGCATACTTTTGTAAACATACTTTGATTGCATCTTGGAATGACATATAATTTTACCTTCCAGTGAATTATTAAATTTGTTCGTCACAAACGAGGCATATTAGAAATTAATTATTTATAAAGTAAAGTAAAAAAAGGAAATATAAGTCCATGATGCAAATAGGTATACTCGTTTTCCCAGAAGTCGAAGTGATGGACTTTGCTGGTCCCTTTGAAGTTTTTTCTCTCGCAGAAACTAACGATCGTAAGAAATTATGCCAGGTCTTTCTTGTTGCAGAAAACCTTTCCCCAATCCCCGCAAGAAATGGACTGATAGTTTTACCTAACTTTGATTATACAAACTGCCCGATAATGGACATTTTGATCATTCCAGGAGGTTACGGTGCCGAAGAGTTAGAGATTAAAAATCAAACAACCCTTAGTTGGATTAAAGCTAAATACTTAAAAGTTAAGCATTTGGCCTCTATTTGTACAGGTGCATTTCTTTTAGCAGAAATTGGACTTTTGGATGGTTTGGAAGTGACCACTCATTGGATGGACGTAGACACTCTAGAGAAAAACTATCCTTCGTTAAATGTAAAAAGAAACATAAGATATACAGATAACGGGAAAATCTTAACATCAGGGGGAATCTCTTCTGGCATTCATTTGAGTTTTTATCTTCTGCAAAAAATATTCGGAATAGAAGTGGCAGTGCGAGCAGCCAAACGTATGGAATACGATTGGTTTCCGGAGGAAAGATGATATGATTTGGATATTCATTCGACGAGTTACGATTTATTCCCAAATATCACGACAACTTAAGTTTTAAAACAAATTCATTTATGTGTCTTCTGATGATACTCATCAACGTTGGTACAGAAAATCATTTTCTAGAACATTACATAAGTTCTGTAATCAAAAACTACCCGATGGCACTTTTGGCGCAACTCGCTGTGGTTGGTCCTCTAGTTCGCTATTTTCATATGAAGATATTCAAAAAGTCAAAACTAGTATCTTAATAAACTTTTCATTTGTACCAATTTCCCAAATGAATTCGAATCTTTTTCCGCTAACGGCAATGGGCGACGAACAGCATCCATGGATGGATGCGGGCGGGAGCTCTGGCCACGGAGGGCCAGGCGAACGCGAGGCGCCCATTGCCGTTAGCGGAAAAACTATATCGTTGAAGGGGAAATTCTAAGTGGGTGGATGACGGGATTCGAACCCGCGACGACTGGTACCACAAACCAGGGCTCTACCGCTGAACTACATCCACCATTTCTAAAACCATTGACCCGGGAGGGATTCGAACCCCCGACCAACTGCTTAGAAGGCAGTTGCTCTATCCAGCTGAGCTACCGGGTCAGATAGAACCAACTGATTCGGGATGACAGGATTTGAACCTGCGACCCTCTGTACCCAAAACAGATGCGCTACCACTGCGCTACATCCCGAGAAAGTCCTTGAATCACCAGTGTTTTTGGCAGATGGACTGTGTCAACAAAAGGGAGATTTATTTCTTCAGGTTCTTCAATCTTTCTAAGAGAACGGGATGGTTTGGGTTCTTTTGCAGGGCTTTTCGGTAGGCCTTCCATGCTTCTTCTGGTTTTCCTATAGTTTGCAGAAAATATCCGAAGGAATCTAGGTAGGCCGGGTTGTTCGGATCAAGTTCCAATGCTTTTTTTAAGGATTTGATGGCTTCTGTGCGTTCTTCGGTGCTGATTTTTTTCTTTAGAGCGAGTAAATAACCCAAAGAATTCAGGCTGTTTTTGTAATCGGGAGTATGTTTCAAGATGCGGCGGTGGATTTCTATCGCCTCTTCTAAACGATGGGTATATTCATAAACATGGGCCAAAAAGGAAAGGAGTTTGGGATCATCCACTGCTACTTGCAAACGATCTTTGATGATCGACTCAGCAGTTTCCCAATCTTTCAATTCCACGAGGGCAAACACTTTCAATCGGTAGACATTATCGACTTCGATAAAACCTGGGTATTCTTCCAGAATCCGGTCCAAAACCTGAATTGATTTTTTAAAGTTTTTGGTCTGGAAACAACAGAGCGCAAAATTATACAAAAGAATCGGATCTTCTGGATTTTGGAGTAAGGCCTGATCCAAAAGATTCAGTGCCATGGCGTAATTGCCTTTGTTCATGTAACCGAGGTAGTCTGTCTCTTCTGCCATTGTATCTACTTAGATTGTAATTCCGTAAGTCGTCTTTTTTCCGTTAAGTCCAATTGAATCGGAGTGACCGGTAACTTTCCTTGGTTGTAGGCTTCAAAGTCTGTTCCTGTTTCTTCATCGTGTCCGAGTAAACTTCCGTTTAACTGAAATTCGCTGACGCCTTCAATGATTTGTTTTTTCTCATATTTTTCTGAATAACGCCTGCGACCAAGCCTAGTAAATACAATTTCGTTTATCGTGCCCGATCCAGAAATCTCTGGAGGAAAGTTTAGGTTCCAAACTTCGCCCGATTGGATTTGTTCTTTATACTTTGATAAAAAAGTTAACACGAGTTCAGCTTCTTTTGTATAACCATCGTCTGGATCAATCCGACCAGAACTCACCGCCAGTGCTGGAATTCCATGAAGGGCACCGTGTTTGGCGGCACCTACTGTTCCCGAATAATGGACATCATATCCCATGTTCACTCCCCGGTTGATCCCAGAGATCACAAAGTCAATCTTAGGAAAAATCTCTGCATACAATCCAATGTTCACACAATCGGCAGGAAATCCATCCGCGATATAATGGTTGTCATTGATTCGTTCGACTCGCATTCCTTGAAAGACAGTGAGCGCCATAGAAGTGACAGACCGTTCTTTTAAGGGAGCAATGAGATACGTATTATAGGATTTTCCAAGGACTCGTTCCAAAGCTTTAATTCCAGCGGAAGAAATTCCGTCGTCATTTGTGATGAGTAAATTCAAACTATAAACCACCTGAGATCGATTGGAGGATACTGGTTGCAGTATACAAATTCATAAGGAAAGGAAATAAAATCGTGAGTCCGAGTGCGTAAAAAGAAAACCTAAGCGAGTCGCGATTTCTTAATTCATAAATGGATTTGAGTCCACGAGACACAACCAAACTATAAAGGAATACAAATGTGATTAGTAACAATAATCCCGATCCGAGTCCAGAAAGCCCAACAGCATGAATGACAATACTAACTGGTGCAAATAACAAAAATAAAACCACTGAATGTCTCGAAAACATTAACAAAAACAGGAGTTTTTGTGATCTTCCTTTTTTCTGAACATAGTAGTCAGCTACCAATGCATAAAAAAAAGGGAAAAATCGAAACAGAATCAAGTTGGCTATAAAACCAAAAAATAAAAATGATAAAGTGGAAATGGTGTATGGGGCCGAGAGGATACTCATCCCCACTGACAGAGATAAGGCGGCCAAAACGGAAAATAACCAACTCGAGATGGGACTTGCTGCAAAGGGGATCTCCTGTACCTCCTCCGAATAACGAAGGGGATCCAAAAACACGAGTTCCAATACGTCAACTAAATCGAAGAAAAAATCTCTCATAACATCAATTTTCCAAGAGCTGTTGGTAGAATGACTAACACTTGTGATTGGATGAGGGAACGAATTTTGGATACATGAGAATTGTCTCCAAAAAAGCTCACACCCAAGGTTTGCAAAAATCGATCGAAGGGAGAAATCTCTTGTTCAAAAAGAGGAATGAGTCCATCGTACTGGCAGAGTTCAGAAAGTTTTTTATGGGCTTCCCTTCTTCCTCCAATGTCATCCACAAGTTTGTTACGAAAAGCATCTTCACCAGAATAAATTCTACCTTCTGCCAACTCTTCAATGGACTTAACCGTTTTGTTTCGTCCCTTGGCAACATCTTCCACAAACTTGCGATAGGTGTCTTGTAACTGTTTTCCAATCATCTCATCTTCTTCGTTAGTAGAGTCGCGAAACGGAGAATACATATCTTTGTATTTTCCTGCTTTATAAGTGCGAACCCCCACCCCATACCTGTCGAGAAGACCTTTTACATTAGGTGCAAAGGAAATGACTCCTATGGAGCCTGTGATCGTTCCATTTTGGGCAAAGATATAATCCGAAGCCGCCGCAATGTAGTAACCACCGGAGGCAGCGACATCCTTCATACTCACGACAATCTTTTTGGTTTTACGAAGATGCAGGAGTTCATTAAAAATTTCTTGGGAGGCAGCGACCGTTCCACCGGGGGAATTGATCTCAAGAAGGATCCCTTTGACATTGCCGTCTTCTTCGAGTTCCCTTAATTGGCGTAAGACGGTGTCGGCTCCCGTAGAATCAAAGGTAGATTCCCCGGAGTGGATTTCGCCTACGATCGGTATGACGACGGCTCCAATTTCACTGGCCTGGAAGAGACCGCCACCGGTTCCACTAGAGAAACGGGCAAGGCTTGATCCAGATACCAAGATGGCAATTCCGAGAATTGTGGCAATTGTGGAGAACAAAAAGGAGAGAAAGAGAAGAAATTGGTTTCTTTCCATAAACTCCCACAAGCAAAACCTTGCAAAAACTCGAGTCAACTTTAATAATTCTTTACTTTTTTTGGAAAAAGTTTATTTTCCTTGTACAGGCTAACCGAAAATTAGACAGGTAGTCACAGGATTTATGTCCAGGCACCGCCGAGACATAAGGCCTTTACCAAGGAAGGTAGGACATGGATGTTCGTCTCAATCGTCTCCTCAACTCAGCAGAAAAAATAGTCCAGGACAAAAAAGACACTAAAGATGTCGGTTCTGGAAAGACAGGAACCACCGTACAAAAGTCAGATGAAAAATCCGACTTCGTTGTCAGCCTTCCTGTCCAGTACCACAATATCCAATCAAGACTCACGGAACTGCAAAAACAACTTTCCAAGGAACAATCTCGGATTGGACTTTTGGAAGATGCCACTCAAGAAGAAAACAAACTCAAAGAACTTCTTTTTGAAGGGGAACCACTATTCCCAGAGTTAGGTGATAACAAAGCCACCAAACCAGAAATTTTAGAAAATAGCAAAGGTAATATCTCAAGCCTACTAGCAGAGCTTAAGAAAAAAGAAGTCGAAGGGGAAAACATTTTTTCTCTAGGAATGATGTTAAGTCCTGACGAGTTCAAAGGAAAAATTGGATCTGTGTCTACGGCTTCGATGAAACCAATTTCTGAAACGATGGTAAAACGACTCCTCGGCGGTTAATTGGAATTAAAACGTTCCCTTACTACTTTTGATTCCATCTCCGTCCTATTCTCTTCCATGGTGGGATCGGGAATTTTTTTCACTTCTGGTTATTTGATTAAAGAAACAGGAAATCTTTGGATTGTCCTTCTCTGTTGGATTGTCGGCGGAGTACTTGCTCTCTCAGGCTCCATCACTTATGCTTATGCCGCACGCCTCCTTCCCTTTGCTGGAGGAGATTACGTTTACCTAAAAGTTGCCTACTCACCTGCCATTGCTTTTATGAGTGGTTGGTCCTCTCTACTCACTAATTTCTCTGCTTGTGTGTCTGTACTTGCACTTGCTTTCGGCAAGTATGTTCAAATTTTATTTCCAGGCATCCCTGTTTGGGAATCTTCTACTTTCACCTTACTCGGATTAGATTTACAAATTAGTTCTATCACCTTTATTGGAATTTTGCCGATTCTTTTTTTTAGCGGACTCAATTACTTCGGAATCAAATCGGCGGTTCGTGTACAAAATGTATTTGCGGTTTTAAAAATCACAGGACTTCTTCTCTTTTTGGCACTTGGGTTTTCGATCGGAAATACCAACTGGTCTTATTTATGGAATTCTCCGTTTCCAAATCTTTTGGAACTTTCGTTTTACTCTAAGGTTTTGATTGGGATTGTGCCGGTTTCTTTCTCCTATCTGGGATGGAATATGATTACCTACATTGCAGAAGAAGTAAAAAATCCAGAAAAAACCATCGTTCGTTCTGCCATCACGGCTTGTTTTCTTGTGGCTGGTTTGTATTTTGCCATCAATTTACTTTTTGTGATTTCTGCTCCCATTGAGGAGCTTGCAGGTCAAGATGGGATTGGAGCCATCGCCTTTCAGAAGTTATTTGGAGTGAATTATTCGATCCTTACGACGAGTTTCATTGCTTGGGTGATATTGGGATCTATGTCGGCCATCCTCATTGGAGGAAGTCGAGTTTACTTTGCTATGGCAAGAGATGGAGTGTTTATTCCCTCTTTTTCCAAAATCCATCCCAAATGGCATAGCCCTTATGTTTCTATTTTTTTTCAGGCCTTTGTTGCCATTCTCTTTTTGTTTGTCAAAGAAATCGAAGCACTTCTCTATATGATTACTTGTTCGATACTCATTTTATCCTGTCTAACAGCCGCTACACCGTTTCGATTTGAAAAGATGGGAATGAAATCAGATTACAAAATTCCCTTTTATCCTCTGCCCATTTTTCTTTATATCTTAGCAAACATTGCCGTGATGACCATTCTCTTTATTGAAAAACCGATCACGGCGGGATGGGGGCTTATGATCACTCTCATTGCCCTTCCCGTTTATTACGGATTCCGTTTGGATAAAAAGATGGTCAAAGTGAAGAATTAAAATTAGAAATTAAAACAATCTTTAGGCGATTGCCATAAAGGTTCTTCCGATGATCGGCATCACATCGTCTTTTGCCAACACCCAAACCACATCCCCACCCTTGACTTGTGTGTTTCCTGAGGGAATTAAAAACTGTTCCCCCCGAGCAATGAGAAGGATATGTGACTGCTCTGGAAGTTTGATTTCAAACAAAGCTTTGTCCACTACACTGGAGTTATACGGCACGATTAACTCTTGTAAGGTCATACCTGGAAACTCGATGTTATCAAAGTCTGTCGGATGATAAATTTTACGATCGGGATCTTTTTTTAAGATTCCTAACCACTGCGCCACTTTAGGAATGAGCGATCCTTGGATGAGTAAGGAAACAAGGACCACAAAAAATACAATATGGAAGAGTAAATCTCCCCAGACGAGACCTTGGGCAATAGGAAAGGTGGCAAGGATAATGGGTGACGCACCACGTAGGCCGACCCAAGAAATAAATAACTTTTCTCTTATAGGTAAGTTCACCCGGAATAAGGATATAAAAACTGCTGCTGGTCTTGCAAAGAGGATCAGTATTACCCCGATGAGAAGACCGGGTACCCAAATATTGGCCATACGGGTGGGATAAACCAAAAGTCCAAAACAAAGGAACATACCAATTTGCAAAATCCAAACATATCCATTGAGGAAACGGAAGATGGATTTTTTATGTATGAATTTGTTTCGACCAACAATAATACCAGCGATATAAACAGCTAAGAATCCATTGCCCTGAAAGACAGTGGTCACTGCATAAATGAAGGGAACCGATGCCGTAATAAAAACTAAATAAAGACCGTCATACCCAAGTTTGACGGAGTTCATCAAATACAAAATGAGGATACCCAAACTATATCCCATCATCATTCCGACAAGGACTTGCATCACAAAAAACCGAAAGAATTGGAACCCACTGAAACTGGCATCGGCAGTGAGTAGGTTCATAAAGATGGTGGTAAGAAGAACTCCCACCGCATCGTTTGATCCAGACTCAAATTCAATGATCTTTTTTAAATGAACAGGAAGATCACTAGAATCGGTTTTAAAAATATTAAATACAGAGGCTGCATCTGTCGCACTGACAATGGATCCGAGTAAAAACGATTCCATAAAACCAAGCACTGGAAATAAATAATGAATGACCACACCTAAAATGAGGGCTGTAAGAATTGTTCCTATGATGGAGAGACGAATCCCAACAGCAAGGAAGTTTTTTAAACTATCCCATTCACTTTCGAGTCCACCTAAAAATAAAATATAAATTAAAGCAAATATGCCAATCGACTGTGCCAAACTATAATCGCTGAAATCAATCCCACCAGGGCCATCCGCACCAGCTAACATTCCAAAGGTCAAGAAAATAAGGAGGATGGGGAATCCAAAACGAAAGAATAGTTTACTCGATAAAATAGAAAATAGAATGAGTGTGGAGATAACTAGAGCTTGTAAGGTAAAACTATCGATCATGTTTATTCCTTAGACGATCTCGGACGACTATCGTTTAGAAGAAAGTATCTCTAAAGCCTTTGCTTTTAAAAGGGGATGGACAACAAAGTCATCAGGGTTCAGCAGAGAGGATGGTTTGGAAGTAGACGAATCCATTTGATTTGCCGATGCAGGTTGTTTCCATTTGTCACGACCGAGCCAAACAGAGAGTGCATAGACCATTCGTTGGAAAATTTCATCCACCTTGTCTTGACGGCCTGCTTTTTTGTAGTATCCAAAGGCCAACATGGGAAGTTTCCGATCGTACATAAAGTGATCACCCAAACGAATGAGCCCGTCTTTATAATCGGTTTTTAGGAAGAGTTCACGCGCTTTCCGAATATCACCTGCATTGAAGGCGGTATTTGCTTCGCGAATGAGTTGTGCTCTTTCCTTGGAGTCCATACAAAGAGTATCGAACCAAATTCCGAAATTGACAACTGAATTTTGTCTAAAAGAATGTGATTACCAGGAGAGAAATATATGTTGGAAGTCGGCAAAAAAGCCCCCAATTTTACAAGTGTCAACCAAAATGGCGAAAAAGTAAAACTCGCAGACCTAACAGGAAAAAATGGGATCGTTGTCTATTTTTATCCGAGAGATATGACACCAGGATGTACAACAGAAGCTTGTGACTTCCGAGACAATTTTGCCCGCTTGAAAAAATTCGGATTCAATGTGATTGGAATCTCCAAAGACAATCCAAAATCTCATACCAAGTTCATTGAAAAACAAGAAATCAATTTTGATCTAATCTCCGACGAGTCGGGAGAAATTTGTGAAGCTTATGGGGTTTGGAGAGAGAAGGTATTTATGGGAAGACGAGGCATGGGTATTGTAAGATCCACCTTCCTTTTGGACAACTCTCTCAAAATCAAAAAAATCTATGACAGCGTGAAGGTAAAAGGTCACGTGGAAGAAATCATCAAAGACATTCAGGAAATCCAAGGGAAATGAAAATAGAAATCTCTCCGCTACAAATCCAAATCGGTGCACCCAAATCCGGCTCTTATTACAAACTCATCCCTATCTTTCAAGAGGATGTGAAAGAAGAATTGGGAAAAAAATTCCCAGTCCAAATAGAAACCAAGGTATTTTCTGGAGATCTTGGAAAAGAATTTCGAGATGAATCCGAAAAAACCATCTATCTCGGATTAGGTGAAAAAGAAAAACTAAATTTCAGAAAGTTCATTTCTCATTTTTTTAAATACGGAGAAAAAATTCTTAGTTATGATGGAATGGGTCTTGAGGTCATCATTTCTAAATCACTTTCCAAAAAGTTCTCAGCCGACCGAATTGCCTACCAAATTGCCAACACACTTTTTATCGGAAGTTATCCAGTTTCCGTTTTACAAACAAAGAAAAAAGAAAAAAAGAAAGTAGGAGCCGTTTACTTAAAATTTGAAGATAAATCAGTTACCAGTTTAGCAGAATCTGGACTCTCTAAAAGTAAAATCGTCGCCAAACAAGTCAATGGTGCTCGTCACATCGCTCACCTACCAGCAAACTACTTCACTCCCGATGACTTTGTTTCTCGTTCCAAAGAAATTGCAAAAGAGTACAAACTATCCATTAAAGTTTGGGATGAATCTCAATTGAAAAAGGAAGGCCTTGGTGGGATCCTCGCAGTAGCACGCGGATCGGAACTCCAAGGAAAAATGGTGATTTTGGAATACAAACCGGCCAAGGCTAAAAAGAAATTCGCTATTGTAGGAAAAGGTTTAACCTTTGATACCGGCGGAATTTCATTAAAACCTCCAGGTGAGATGCATGAAATGAAGTATGATATGTGCGGAGCCGCAGCCACCATACACGCGATTGGTGCCATTGCCGCACTCGAACTTCCCATCCATATTGTAGCCGCCATTGGTGTGGCCGAAAATATGCCAGATGGCAAAGCAATCAAACCCGGTGATGTTTATACAGCTTACAATGGAACTACTGTGGAAGTCCAAAACACAGATGCGGAAGGAAGGCTAGTCCTCGGGGACGTGTTATCCTACGTTTCCAAAAACTACAAACCAGACTATATGGTGGATTTAGCAACACTCACGGGAGCTGTCATCATTGCCCTAGGCCATGAAGCAGCGGCCATCCTTACCAACTCAGATCCACTCCGTGAAGCACTCTTCAAAGCATCCGAAACATCGGATGACCGAGTGTGGGAACTTCCTCTTTGGGAAGAATATGGTGAAGATTTAAAATCAGACATTGCCGATCTCAAAAACATCACTGGTGGGGGAAAAGGGGCAGGAACCATTTCTGCAGGAATTTTTCTTTCCAAGTTTGTGGATGAATCTATTAACTGGGCTCATATTGACATCGCTGGTGCCGCTTGGAGAAAGAAAAAATCGGGGACTCAATTCCACGGCCCGACAGGATACGGTGTGCGCCTGTTAGTTGATTTGGCCAACGAGTTATCTCGGAAGTAAATAGCCTAACCAATTAAAAACAAAAACGGCGGGGGAATTTAATTCTCCCACCGTGATTGACTGAATTTTCTGTTTCAATCAAACTCGGCTGCGTTTTTTTAGTGAATAAAATCAACTGGGAGCAGCACGTTTCCTGCCAAACAACTCATTCACCAAAGCAAACCATTTTTTAGTTTGAGTGTTTACTCAAAGCGATTCGGTTCACATTGTACATTAAGATCACGGTAATCAATATGGCCGCTGCGACAACATAACCTAATGTTTCATAATTTTCCATATAACCACTAGAAGTTTGTACAACGATGAGGCCCGCAACAGTGGCTGCAATCCCACCAGAGATCTGTTGGACGGATGAACTGATCGCCATAAAGGCACCACGGTCGTGTAAGTCGGGAACGGCTGAGGTGAGCGCATTGGCAGAAATCATTCGTGCTGCCACAAATACAAAAAGAATGGAATTGATAAAAATGACCATTGGCAAAGGAGTGATCTGCATTTTTGTGTAGAATATGATGATCACAGAAGCAAAAAGTGAAGCAATTACAAACATTTTGTATTTTCCGATCCAATCACTCAATCTACCCATGAGTGGACCACCTAACATAGAAACAACTCCTGTGACCATATAAACCAAAGGTAAATCTTCTAATTTTACTCCCAAATTGTGAACAGAAAAGGCAGAGCCGAAAGGCATCAGCATAAATCCACCGGTAGCAAGTAAGGTCGTTGCAATATACGCAGGAAAGTATTTAGGTTCCGTGAGAGTTTTCACCAAATGCAAAAAAGCATGTCTTTCCGTTTTATTATCCAAATGAGTGGTGAGTGGTTTTAAAAAGAAAACAATCACAAACCCAACAGTTCCACTAATACCAGCAATCATCAAAAAAGGAGACTGCCATCCCCATAAGTTGGAGATAAAAATTCCAATCGGAAGTCCAAAAACTTGGCTTGCCGCAAAGGCAGTCATGATAAAGCCCATAACCCTACCTCTTACTTGGAGAGGAAATAAGTCGGCAACAATGGCAAAGGATATGGAGGAAATGACCCCTGCAAAAACCCCAGTTAAGATGCGAGCACCAAATAAAAAGAAATAACTAGTTGCGATTCCGCATAGAAAGGTAGCGACTACAAATCCTATGTAAAAAAATAGTAACATCTTTTTGCGATCGAAACGATCCGCAAAACCAGCAGCAAGGATTCCAGAAACACCTGCACTGAACGCATAAGCTGACACTACAAATCCAAACTGTTGTGTTGAAATCTGTAATTCTTTCATGACCAAAACTCCAAGCGGAGAGAGGATCATAAAATCAAGGACAACTGTGAATTGCAAAAAAGCCAGTAAACCAACTACAAAAACATGATATGTAGAGAACTTAAAATCCATTCTATTTCCTTATTCTGATCTATTCACCAATCCCAAGGAAATTCTGCAAACTAAAGTTCTTTGTCCAAAACTTCTTTTAGTTTCAAATATTGAGAATTTCCGGGAGCAAGTGTTCCCAGTCGTTCCAAAATTTTACGAGCTCGTTCTTTGTTTTTTAGAAGTCTGTAACATTCTACTAAATTAATAAGATTTCGAATGTGTTTTGGATCCCTCGCTCGTAACCTCTCTCCAATTTCCACCGCCTTACGTACATTCTTTGATTTTCGGTAGGCATAACTCAATTGTAATAGAATTTCATTGTCGGTAACAAAATAAGGAAAAATGGATTCCAAAGATTCTACAGCGGAATCAAATCGTTTCAATAAAAGGGAAATGCGAGATTTTTCGCGAAGTAAATTGATTCGCACATCATCTTCCAAATTTTCATTGTTTAACATTCGTTCTATGGTTGAGTAAGTTTCTTCCGCATTCCCTGATTCCAATACTGATTGAAGTTCGGAATATAAAAAATGATCTGATCCCACTGATGTCAGTGAAGAGGAACTCATCCTTTTGGCGGAACCCATCCATTCCAATCGTAGTAAGGTCAAATCATCAGAAAAACTTCCAATTAATTGGAGGTTTTGCACAATTTGTTCCAATTCCCCTTTCGACTCGCCAACCACTTGTAAAAATTTGGTTTCATCCTCGTTCATCACACGCGATCCATCAGATCCCGTTTCCAAAATCAAATCATCCCGACCATCCGAACCGATAAAAAGAACATCCCCTTGTTCTAAAACAAAAACTCGGATGCGCACATTTCCAGCCATTCCTTTGGTTCCAATTTTACGAAGTTCCAATTCTTCTTCAATAAAGGAAGCAACTCCATCCCTGTACAAAACGGTCCAAGGATGTTCGGCGTTGAGATAATACAAAACTCCTGTTTCCTCTTCCACAAGGCCTAGGACAACAGACACGAGCATAGATCCGTCGAAGGATTCAAATATGGTTTGGAGTTCGTAAAAACATTCTTTGATCCATCGTTCTGGAGATTTAGACTGACTTTCCAATAGCAGTTGTGTGCGTTTGATAAATGATAAAAACACAACACCTAACACGAGGGCGCCTCCTGCACCTTGGATGGACTTACCCATCGCATCTCCGTTGATAAAAACGAAGTATTTTTTACCATTGAGAACAATGTCATCACAGATGATGAGGTCTCCCCCAATCTCTTTGATTTTTCCTTTGAACTCGAACTCTTTTTTTTGTTTGGTATAGGATTGGATTCCAATCATTTCAGAATGGGACTTTTTGGAGTCGTTCAGTGGATCAAGCAGTAACGATGTTAAAAAATAATCCCCATCTTGTTGGATTTTTAACTCCTGAACTCGAGTGAGAGTTTCTTGTAATTCGTTTGTCCGTTGGACTACCTTTCTTTCTAAGTTGGCATTCAACTCTTCTACTTGTTTATGGACACTTAAAAAACGATTGGCCAGCACGACAGCAATCCCAAGCACAAAGAATAAAAATCCGAATCTTGATAAATTTAAATTTTGAATGGGGATCATTCCCGAAGCACCCAAAATATCCCATATGGCTGTAAACATTAGAAAGAAAATTCCAATCAACAAACGTTTGGCGTCTTTATTGTTTTTCATAACAGCGCGGACTGTAATATAAAACAAAACCACACTAAATGCCAAAACTGATCCTTGCCAGACTCGCAAAAGCATCACGGAACTAGCTCGGTTCACAAAAATTTGTAAGACCGCCAAAATGAAACTGAATCCAAAATACCCTTTTGTGATGAGGCTAATTCGTTTACGAAAAAAAGTATCTACGAATAACAAAAGCCAGGTGGGTGTCAAAAATACGATAAAGTATTCTATTTTTGTAGTGGTAAACGGATCCACATCCCACTGGTAGATGGCCTGGGATCTAAAATACATATAAGCGGATAAAAATACGGCAAAGAGAGCAAAGTAAAGATTGTATGTTTCATTACGGCGTTTCCAATAGAACAAACCATGATAAATTCCAACAAAAAAGTATAAAAATAACAACATAAAGGTTGCATATTCATCCTCAACTTTTTCCAAAACCGCATAACGATCAATTGATGAACCAAAATCATTAAAAACTTTATAGAAATTTAATTCTTCACCCGATTCTGATGCAAGAAGGACTCTGATTTCATTTTTTCCGACTCGCAACAAATTCCGAGATAGTTTGATCAGAATGTTTCTTTTGTACCCACTCTCGATGATACGATCATTTTCTACGACCCCGCTACCAGCGACTAAATCTCCATTTATGTACACTTTGTACACATTGGAAAGATACGGTATATGTAATGCAAAAGAATCTGATTCCGTTTCCTTAAAATCAATTTCTGATAAAAGAAATGGTTTTACCATTGTGATTTTTTGTAAAATTCCATCGGGAAAATCTAACTGAGACTTGATAGAAACAAGAGGAAGGGATTCTAAAGGAATCCAACCGACACCTGTAGGAACTTCTGATTCCAACCAACCCTTTTTGACATTCCAGTTTTTTGTAAGATCCACTGGCAAAGCCCAAAGCGAGATGGGAAAATAAATAAAGAGAACAAAGACGATTCTAAAATAGAATTTCATAAGGTAAAGGTTTGGAACTCTAAGGATACACCATAGGTTTCTTCAAAAAGATCTTTTTTTTCGGCAACCGACCAAATTTCTAAATTGGGATCAGTTCCCTTTTTATGATACAACCGACAAAGGACCTTTCCCTTTTCCGCCACAGCATCCAGGCGTTCGATGATTGATTTTTCCGAACGATCCAGTCCATCTCCAATGCGAAGGAAGGCCGCCAATTTTTTCACAAGAACTTGGTCTTCTACTCGTAAAGCTTTGAATTCTTCGTGTTTTCCTTTGGGACCACCTTTTCTATGATAACGGGCAAGAAGGGCAATGATTTCGATTTCCGCATTGGAAAAACCAACCATCGCTTCTGAGTTTTTAATGATATAATAACTATGTTTGTGGTAATTGTGATGAGAAATACATAACCCCACTTGGTGCAAGTAACATGCAGTCTCCAAATAATCACGTTCCAAATTTCCTAGTTTGTGTAAATCTTTCAAATCATCAAACATCTGCAAGGTGATCTTTGCCACTGCCGCCGCATGCTGTTTTCCGGCAGGATAAAGGTTGGCAACGGTTTTGATTGCTTTTTCCCGAATATTATCTAAAGGAGGAAGGGAAGTGTCTGTTTGCCTATACCAAGATTCAATTGTATCATACACAATTCCTTCGCGAAGAGCAAAATCACTCACCGTAATGGATGGAGCTTTGATCCTTTGCAGAACCTCATCCAAAACCAAAATCCCACCTACAATGATATCCCCACGTTTGGCATCAAGGCCAGGAATTTTTAATCTTTTTTTGATACTATCTGCATCTAATACTTGTTTGCGGGCCTCTTTAAACTGATCGATTGTGATTTCTGTTCCGTTCAATCTGTCCCTTTTTTCCATCTTTTTTTCTAAAACAATGGAAGCCACAGAGGAGATGGTTCCCGAACTTCCCACAACCAGAAAGGGTTTCCAAGTTTCAATCTGAGGCAAAAAAGCAGATAACACAGATTCAATGTGAATCCGACACTTCTGCATATCAGTGGCACTCAAAGGATCTTTCTTTAAATACTTTTCTGTTAAACGAATGGCTCCGAGTTTCAAACTGGTGGAAAAAAGAATCTCTCCCTTTTCCCCAATGAGGAGTTCTGTACTCCCTCCCCCAATGTCAATGAGTAGGATTCGTTTGTCATAAACCGGTAGGCCTTGCAATATCCCCAGATAAATGAGGCGTGCTTCCTCGTTTCCTGAGATCACTTGGATTTGGATTCCTGTTTCCCTCTCTGCTCGGTTTAGAAATACCTGGCGGTTCTCGGCTTCCCTTAGGGCACTTGTGGCAACGGCTCGAATTTCGGCCTTGTAGGAGTCAGCAAGGGACTGAAACCGTTTGAGGCAAGCGATCCCTCTTTCCATGGCATCTTCCTGAATGACCGCATAATCACTGCTACCGCTTCCCAGTCTTACGGATTCCTTTTCTTTGGTTAGATATTCGAGTGTACCGTCCGGTCTTAGTTTTACGACGACGATATGGAAAGAATTTGTGCCTAAATCAATGGCAGCGAGTATCTTTTCCGTGCGAAATGCGGGATTGGGTTTTCTTAAGATTTGTGAGAAAGGAAGCATTTTGTATCTTACAAGCGTACCGAAAATTTTTACGGTTGAAAGCAAAAACCAGCCGAAAATTATGGGGAACGGGTAGAATTATATTATTTTGGTGTTAACCCACCTGAAATTCCCCCTTTCGTACTTCTTTCACCAGGATCTGATATGATATTTGATAACCTCTATGGACTTTTCTCGAACGATATGGGAATCGATTTGGGAACCGCGAACACGCTCGTACATGTGAAAGGACAAGGAATCGTCCTATCCGAACCGTCGGTCGTGGCAGTCCAGGCCTCTACGGGTCGGGTCCTTGCCGTTGGCCAAGAGGCCAAACGAATGCTAGGAAGAACTCCTGGTGACATCGTTGCCATTCGTCCCATGAAAGACGGGGTCATCGCCGACTTCGAAACTGTAGAAAAGATGATTCGTTACTTCATCGCTAAAGTTCACAATCGCACTACATTTGTAAAACCGCGGATCGTCATCGGAGTTCCTTCGGGAATTACCGAAGTAGAAAGACGGGCCGTTCGGGAATCCGCAGAACAAGCCGGAGCCCGCGAAATTTTCCTTATCGAAGAAGCACTCGCCGCAGCCATTGGAGCCAACATCCCGATCCATGAACCTGCTGGAAACATGATCGTTGATATCGGCGGGGGAACTACAGAAATCGCTGTGATCTCTCTCGGTGGTATGGTAATCGCTGAGTCCATCCGTACAGGTGGTGACGAATTTGATGAAGCCATTGTCAAATACCTCCGTAACCAATACAACCTAGTGGTGGGAGAGAGAACTGCCGAGGACATCAAACTCACGATCGGAAATGCTTTCGCTGACAAACGTGTCGACACGATGGAAGTGAAAGGCCGTGACGCCATCTCAGGACTCCCACGCACCCTCGAACTCGACTCGAACGAAATCCGTAAAGCCCTCAAAGAACCAACAGACGAAATCCTAGACGGGATCAAATCCGTTTTGGAACGCACTCCTCCAGAACTTGCCGCCGATATCGTGGAACGTGGTATCGTCCTCACTGGTGGTGGTTGCCTCCTTCGTGGTCTCGAACACTACCTCACCAAAGAAACTGGAGTTCCGGTCTTCCGTGCCGAAAACCCACTGACTTGTGTGGTGCTCGGAACCGGTCGTTACTTGGATGAATTGAAATACATCAAACCAGGAATCCGTTAAACTTCGGTTACATGGATTGGTGAAAAAAGGGAGCCTTTGGTTCCCTTTTTTTTTGGGCGCACAGTTCCGGCTATCCGCTCCAATCTTTGCTTTCGCAAAGGATTTCCGCTTCTATCCGGGGCGCGAGGTTTGGTTGGTATAGATTTAATTAATTAGAACCATAATGATTTATTTTTAGCTTATATGGTTAGGAAGATTTCGCCTTTCGATACGGCCTTCGGCCTACTCAAGGCTCTGCCTTTTGGGTCGTCATTGATGAGAGTGTTGAGTGTTTACTCCAATGCCATCGTTTCGGTCGTTGAGTAGCGAAGCGTATCGAAACGACGATTCCACCAAACGACATTTATACTTTTTATGGGATATATGTATATTTTAATTTGTTCCGATGGATCGTATTACACAGGTAGTACGAAGTATTTAAACAGAAGACTTGATCAACACCGAAGGGGTGAGGGATCTAATTACACCAAAAAACGATTGCCTGTAAAATTAATTTACTTTGAAGCATATTTGCGAATTGATCATGCATTTTACCGTGAAAAACAAGTGCAAGGTTGGTCTCGGAAGAAAAAAGAATCACTGATGTGCCAAGATTTCAGTGAACTAAAAATTCTGGCTAAAAAAATATGGATTCATGTTAAGTAACATAGTGAAACTTAAAATCGATTACTTTTTATGACAATCTTTTCATAAATGATAACAACTGTTAGTTATATTTAAAGTAAGTCTAAATTCAAAACCATACCCCGCACCAGGGATTGCAGTGGAAATCCTTTTCGCGAATGCGAAAAGATTGGAACGGAAAGCCCGGTCGCTTAGAGAAAAAATTCGGACTTAAACTTTTGATTGCGAGGTGCCCACATGAGGAAACGCTTTCGCTAACAGATGTTCTTTGCAGTGCCGAAGCCGTAGATTTTTTCATTTCCATAACGCCATCGCCGGCCACGAGTGTTCATACGGCGACGGGTGTCACATTTGCGTTTTCTTGTTTACAACCGATGTTATCGATGATTTCCTCTCGGTTGTAGTTACGGCGCGGCCACCAAAGCCCCGGACCGATGAGTCAGGAGACCAAATGGGCGATAAAAATCCGAAAACGAAAACAAAACAGACATCGCAGAAAAACGCAAAGAGTGCTATTGCCAAAGGGAAAAAAGATGCGGCCACTGCTGCAAAGCAGGTTCCCGCGAAAAAGTAGGTCTATTCCGGAATTTCACTGATCCATCTCGTGTTTGATAAAAAGAAGAAACGATCGGAACGAAAAGCCCGGTCGCTTACACAATAAATTCAGACTTAAACTTTTGATGGCGAGGTGCCCCAAAAAACAGGTATACCTTTTTTATTTGCACTTGAACAAAACCGTTCCATATTTCTAAGTTTTGAACTTTAGTTTGGAACATGGATTTCCTTTTATTGCTTCTCTGCTGCAAATTTTCTTCGAAACTTCAAGGGTGTGGTATCTGCCTCACGTTTGAAAAATTTGATAAAATTTGTCGCTTCATCAAACCCTAAACTGATAGCAATGGCAGTCACCGATAGTTCCGTATGAGCCAGCAGTCTTTTGGCTTCCAAATTGATCCGAGAAGATAAAAATTCTTTTGCATTCATACCAACAGCTTCTTGCGTTGCGCGTGATAAACTTTTTTCGGAACATTGTAGGGCTTCGACATAGGTAGATAACTTTTGCCACTTTGTAAAATTTTTCTCAACAAGGTTTTGGAATTCTCTAAACCTTTGAATCGATTTTGAGTTGTTTCGATCTTCATCCTTCCTTTGGTTTCCATAAATGTAGAGTCGTAGAAGTAAGGCAGACAGTTTGTATCTAAGTAATTCTTGGATTTTCGCAGTCGGAGCCTTTATCTTTGTATCTTCTAACATTTGTAAAATTTCAGAGATGATGATTTGATGTTCACCTTCTGTTAGTTCTAAATGGTTCTGAAGATTCTGGAGGATAAAATCTGGTTGTGAATCACTCGATGATTCTTTTGAGGTTGCAATGAGATCAGGGCGAAAGACAACCATCCAACCTTCCCACTTTGGTTTGAATCCAAAACGATGCGCTTGTCCAGGTCGGATCATTAGCAGTGATCGTGGTTTGCAATGGATCGATTTGAAATCAATCATATGCATACATGTTCCACTTGTGACAATCAAAAGATGATAAAAACTGTACCGACGTGTGACAGGCAGAGCATCTTCACCAATACGATGACTCAGATTGGAAACAGAAAAAATCTCCAGATCCAATACATAGAATCTAGAAGGTTTGTAATCAAGGCGTTTGATCTCCGTTTTTTTTTCTTTCTTTTTCATTGGTTTGCCTAAGGTTATTTTCTGTTACAATTCCAGGAATGTCTATTTATTATCATTAATATTCCACAATATACCATGTATATTTAATAAATGTCTATTATATACTATACTGTCTGAACACCAAAACGATTCTGATTCAGAAGATTCATACGAGGAAGGAAAGTGATGAAAAAAGAAATGTTAGGTAAGGAAGTAGTTCAGACGTATTTTGATAGTTTGGCGAAAGGAGATATGGAGAAAGTGGGAGAGCTCATAGCGGATGATGTCATTTGGCACCAACCAGGGAAACACCAAATGTCAGGAATTTACAATGGAAAACAAGAACTGTTTCCTTTCTTGGGGAAAATGATGGAAATCACCAAAGGGACGTTAAAGTTAGAACCAAAAATGATCATGGTGAACGAAGATTTGGTTTCTGTAATCATACAATTTTCAGCTACCAGAGACAATGCACAGATGTCAATGGCAGGAGTTGACCTATTAAAAATTAAGAATGGACAAATCAAAGAAGTTTGGCTTTTTTCCGAAGACCAAGAAGCTGAAAATGCATTTTGGGGAAAGTAAATGACACTGGTTCACCACAGTCCAATTTTATACAGGAAGGAATAAAGAAGACTAGATGTGTTAGGTGGCACCTTTGAATTTGGTAATGGAATCACAAGATACCAAATGTGTCACTTGACCTGAGCAAAATGGGGAGCAGGTCAAATTTGTCAAACATTCGCGAGGCAAATCTACCTCTCTTCGTGCCAAACAAGTTCCAAAAAAATTTGCATTCTATTGATTTCAGTGCTAAGATCCTATTCATTGGCAAAGGACTTCTATTCATGAATCAATCTCTCATTTTAATTTCAGCACTCCCACTCCTTGTAAGCCTCCTCTTCTTTGAAAAAAAAGAATCTATAAAAGGTCTGTTATGTGTGAAACCACTTTTATCATCTCTTTTTGTTGTAACTGCGTTTCTCCAAATCCATCAATATTCAACTTACCATTATCTCATCCTTGTTGGGTTGGTTCTAAGTTTTATCGGAGATATTTGTCTGATTTTTTTCTTTCATAAAAAGGTTTTTACAGCAGGCCTTGGTGCATTTCTCGTAGGGCACATCATGTATACCATTGCCTTTTCACATTTGGGCGAGCTGGGATGGGTCATGATAGCAATAGGAGCAGTCTGCATACTTACGAGTGTCGTCATTTATATGCGACTACAGGCAAATCTTGGGAATATGCGAGGACCTGTTTTGGGATATATCATCATCATCACAGCGATGGTGATTGGAGCTGCTTCATTGTGGAATCATTTTGCACTAGGCACCACTGGTCGTTATTTAGTGTTAGTTGGCGCAATTTTATTCTATATGTCTGATATCTTTGTGGCACGGCATCGGTTCGTACAAAAAGAATTTCTGAACAGGGCTATCGGTCTGCCACTGTATTACACAGCGCAATTTCTAATTGCATATTCTGTAGGATTGATCTGACAGTTATACATTCTTATTGAAACAAATCTGTGAGGAAGTGGCACTTTGATAACTTTACAATTTGCCACTAAGTGCCACAAAACGTTCTGTAATTGCCATCTCCACCAGATGGGACTTCTTCTGAGTAGTCATAGTCTAATTCCCGTTTGTATGGAGACAAACCCCTTTCAATGAGTTGTTCTGCAACACTTGTGAGACCTTGGTTCACATTCGCGAGTGCGATTTCCACGAGATGGTTCCTGGGAATAAGGCTTGGATTGGTTTTTTGCATGAGAGCAATGGCATCCTCGTCTCGGATCCCTTGTTTCTTTTTTTCCTCCCTCCAAACTTTCACCCAATCTTTCCATCGACTATCATTATAAATCGAATCTTTTGGTGTATAGACTCCTTCCAATACCAGAAATGTATTGGTAAAATCGGCTTCCGTGTCTTGCATCCACTGGTAAAGGCTTTGTAGTAAGGGTAAATCTCTTTCTGTTAGGTTGGGGAACCCAATTTTTTCACCTAACATTCGTATGTAACTTTTTTGGAACCAAGTTTCCAATTCGTTCAGTTTTGCTTTTGCCAATTCAATAGCGGTTTCCTGATTCGAGTTTATGAGTGGGAGGAGGGAATTGGTGAGGCAAGCAAGGTTCCACTGGGCAATCCCCACTTGATTGGAAAATGCATATCGCCCATTGGCATCAATGGAACTAAACACTCGTTTTGCGGAAAATCCATTCATAAAGGCACAGGGACCATAATCGATGGTTTCTCCAGAAATACTCATATTGTCGGTATTCATCACACCATGGATAAATCCCACTCGCATCCAATTTGTGACAAGGGTTACCTGGCTTTTCATCACAAACTCCAAAAATGTTAGTGCGGGATTCTCTGTTTTCAAAACTTCTGGAGCATGCCGATTGGTTGTGTATTGAAATAAAACTTCCAGTTCTTCTAAGGATAAAGTTTGGTATGCATATTCAAATGTTCCCACGCGAATATGGCTTTTGGCCACCCGAGTCAAAACGGCTCCTTCTTGGGGTTCTTCTCGTAAAACGGCCTCTCCTGATTTGACAACCGCCAAACTTCGAGTTGTGGGAATCTTTAATCCAGCCATCGCCTCGCTCATGATATACTCTCGCACCATAGCGCTGAGGGTGGCACGACCATCACCATTTCTCGAATACTTGGTCCTTCCGGATCCTTTCCATTGGAAATCAAATCGTTCCCCACTTCTGTTTTTGAATTCTCCCATAACAATCGTTCTACCGTCACCTAACATTGCTAAGTGTCCAAACTGATGGCCGGCATAGGCTTGGGCAAACGGTTGGATGCCTTCCGGAAGGTTTGTGCCAGAAAAAAAATGAGCGGTGGCTTCCGCCTCCTTTTTCCAATGCGAAAATTGAAACTCAAGTGCTAAAGCATCGTTCCAAAATAAAACTTTGGGAGAAGAAACGGGAGTGGGTTTGGTGGATTGGAAAAAGGAATTAGGTAAGGAAGTATAGGTTGTTTCCGCAGCGGGAAACGAAGGAAAGGAAAGAGATGGCATATAGATTAGACCACCCTACTGTTCCACGCAGAGTAAATTGTTTAGAGTACCTCCGTTACTGAATGCGGATGTGATCGCAATCGAGCGGCTATCAGTCCAAGAGGTAACCCCATAGGTTCCGCAGCTTGCTGAGACACTATCCACCCAAGACGAACATGTATGTGTTGTATCGGTTTGCCAATCCCAAGATGGATTGTTTTTGATACCTGTCCAAATTGCCGCCGCCGCGACAGAAATTAGATTCGTTAAGTTATTGTTTAATACTCCATTGGGATCGGATATGAAAATAATGGTGGATGTACTTGTCGATTGCACATAACTCGAATTTGGTGCCAATACCCAGTCGATGTGTTCCGTAACTCCGCCAGAAGTACAGTTAACACTTGTACAAGCTCTGCGATTGACATCATCCACAAGTAGTGCCTTATAAGTGCCAGGGGAAGGTTTATTGGCATCTGATGCACATTTGTTATCTGCACCGGTAATCCCTCCCAAATTAGCATTATAAGTCGTTGCCGTAACGAACATTTTACAAGGGGAACAGTGAGGAGTGCTCGGCGAATTTGGCAGATTTGAGGGTTTTGCATTTTGGATCGTTAATTGTAAGATTCCGCATGTACTAGTAGCATCTGCTGCATTACACAGATCAGCTGGTTTGCAGTTAAGAAAGCACAAAAGGTAGAGACAATAAAATCGTATTTTTATTCGCATAAATTTTACTATTAGAATCCTATCTTATTATACCTGCATTTTCTAACTTAAGAAACTCCGATACAATCAAAAAACCGGAAGCTCGTGGAGTTTGGAAAGAAAATCAACCGCCTGCAGGCTTTTACGACCAAGCTCACTTTACCAATGTGTTTCGGGAAATCTTCGGAATTTCGCCTTCCGTCGTTTTCAAAAAGGGAGAATCGATTCGCTGGTACATACAAAACGAACAGAGCGATAAGATCGCTGAAAGTTTTTAACAATCTTGACCTAGTTTTTTTGGGCGCACATTTCCGGCTATCCGCTCCAATCTTTGCTTACGCAAAGGATTTCCGCTTCTATCCGGGGCGCGGGATTTTTTAGAATTAAGTTGAGGAATTTCTCTAAGAGAGAGTTTCGAACTTGAGTCAGTCATAGAGACTTTGACCATCAAAAAGCCTTACCCCAATCACCTAACGCAAGGAAACTCTTTCCTGTGCATTCTCAGACTTATTAGATGAAAGGTGATCGAAACAATTTCAATCTAAGGAAAGGGGGAGGAAATTCTTAATCGATAAAAAGAAAACGATTTATAAATTTTTAATTATTATTTCATTTTTTTGAATTCAATTTTTTAGTTGTCTTATCAATACACTGTTATCCGTCATTGGAAGTGTTTTAGATAATTCCTCTTCTCCTAGATTCAAAAAAACAGAAATTTATTGACAATGTATACTCGGTTGTTTACCACATTATGGAGCAACGATAGATATCATAAGATGAAAGTTATTTTAATTACAACTTATTTCTTTACTTTGCTCTTGAAGCAATATTGGAAAAAACAAATCTTCCTATTTTTTGCAATCTTCTGTTTATTTTTAGCCAATTCCTGCAAACAAACTTCAATGGAAAATAATTGTGATCCGTATAGTAAAACAAATATTTCCACCTTGCTCTTAAAATTCAGTTTGCGTGATCCATCCTCTCATTGCGGAATCAATTACTTTGCGTTGCTCAATCCTCCTTTTGCAGGTTCGGATGGAAGCTCTTGGACTGCCCGAACAATACCAACGGGAAATTGGGCTTCCGTTGCTTACGGGAATGGTGTCTTTGTGGCAGTTGCTGATGGAGTCGGAAGCACAACGGCAGCAACGTCACCTGATGGAATCAACTGGACACAGCGTACCATGCCAGTGGGTGCCTGGTGGATTTCGATCACTTTTGGGAACGGACTCTTTGTGGCGGTCGCGAGTAGCAACAGTACCATTGCGGCAACTTCGCCCGATGGCATCACTTGGACACAACGAACCTTACCTACTCCTACAGTCGGATGGCAATCGGTTACCTTTGGGAATGGCCTTTTTGTTGCCATTGATATTTCCAGCACAAGGGCCGCAACATCTCCTGACGGCATCACGTGGACTTTGCGAACTTTACCTAATACTGCATTTTGGTATACTCTTACCTATGGAAACGGTGTCTTCGTAGCACTTTCCTATGGCACTTCCATCGCCGCATCATCTCCATAATCCTACGCAAAGGATTTCCGAATATGGGAATCTAACATATGGAATTTTTGAATAACTACCTAACATAAATTAACCCATACCTATTCCTTCATTTTGTATACAATTATACTGAATCTGTATACATCCTATGTATGAATTCAATTTGAATTCTCTTATATTTTAAACTTATACTTGATTTATGACAAACATAAGAAAAATTAATTTAGACAAACAAGCATTAGTTGTTCCCATAGAAGGACTCGGATGTATGGGGATGTCCATATTGGCAGAAATGAATATTTATGGTGTTGCGGACAGTTAAGTATCTTTCTTTCCAACTGAATGTCTCGCCCAACTATTTAAGTGATCTCTTGAGGGTGAGCACAGGCCAAAACACCAAACAACACATTCATACGTGGGTCATAGAAAAAGCGAAATTGACCACTACTTCATTGTCTGTGAATGAAATCGCAATTCAACTGGGATTTGAATACCCACAATATTTCAGTAGGCTTTTCAAAACAAAAACAACGCTCACTCCGAAAGAATTCAGAAATTCATTCAATTGAAAAGCTGAGGATTGGTAGAAATAAAATCCATCGTGGGAACCATAAAATCGGTTTGAAATAAATGAGATGAAAGTTACTTTCCAAACATTCTTTGAGAAAGCCAAATTAAATAAAAACTATTACGATAATTTAGATCAATAGGATCATTAGTTCTCCTCCATTAAAGGCAATATACGATCCACGTTGTTATATAATTCAATTAGGTGATGACTAAAGTCAAAAAGTTCTTCCACAATGGTTAAAAAGGGAACAAGACCGGCCATTTGCGCTGTTTTTGCTTTTAATCTTTTGATTTGTTTTCTATGAGTTTTAAATTTAAGGACTGAAAATTCCTTTCTGAAACCTTTTATTTTGGAATCATTTCGTTTTCTTTTTTTGACTAGTGAATGAATTTCTTCGAAAATAGATTGGATAAAGTTTTTAATCTCTTTTAAATCTTCCTTTTCTTCCGCGTTTAAAGCAGAAAATTGAAAGTCTATCTTGTATAAAACATTTTTACGAATGGAAAGAGTATTGTTGATTAGTTTTCTGAAGTTGTGAATGGAACTTTCTAAGTTGTAAGATTGGATAATTTCTGCTTGGTCAAAATCACTACTGTCAACTTCGGCAATTCCAACCATGTAAGCGCCATACAGATAACTAAGTCGCTCCAGTTGATTACCAGAACCTTTTTGATGTGATTTTTTTCCAGTTGTTAATGATTTGATAATCGAACTCAAAATTGTTTCTGTATCTTGTATATTCTCCATTAGATGTTCAAAAATATAACGAATTGCTAATTTAGGATTTGAATTGATATAGTCCAAAGGCAAACTAAATTCATCGCTTAGTTTAACACGTAGTTCGTGAATTTTATTGAAGGAAACAAACAGGAAGAAGGTTATCGGTAATAAAAAAATGAATGCATAAAAACCAAAAGAATAAAAAGAAAATGCGATCAAACCACTTAAAATAGTTGTAACCATTGCAGTTAAAAACCAACCTCCGATCACAGTGAGAACACCACTCACACGATTGACAGCATTGTAACGAACCCAAGCTCTATCGGCAAGGGAAGTACCCATTGCGACCATAAATGTAACGAATGTAGTTGAAAGTGGTAATTTGTAGAGTGTTCCTGTTAGAATTAATAAACTGGAAGCCGTTACATTTACACTAGCACGAAGTAAGTCAAAAGATTCTGTTTTCTTATTTTGACCTGTCACTTTTGTGTATCTTGATTTTAAAAATGAAGTAAAAAAACTGGGTGTGTAGGTTTTAGAAAAGCTCCACACTTCTAAGAATATTTTAACAATTCGTCGAGATACTTGATTAGAGGAAAATAATTCTATTTCTGTTTTTTCGCTGGCGAGTGAAATTTCAGTTTTGGTCACTGAAGAGGCTTTTTTTGAGAATATCAGAGTCGCAATCATGATTACCGCTGAGATCAAAAGAAAAACTTGTGGGGTTTGTACTTTACCACTCAATGCCACACCTAAGTCCATCGGATTGCCGGATTCGAAGATTAATTGCACGACATTGATACTTGCTAAGGGAACACCAACAAAATTGACTAAATCATTGCTCGCAAATGCCATCGCCAGGGAAAAGGTTCCAAACAAGATTATAATTTTGAAAACGTTGATTTGAAACCAAATCAATATTTGAAAGAACACCAAAAGTGCCAAAAATACTATAGAAAAAAGTAACAATAAATTTGTTTCGATAAAAACTACCAATTCTTTATCGATTAGATTAGAACCCTTTAACGCTGATATGATGATAAAAAAAATAAGAACTGAGGAACTAAATGAAGCAAATGGACCACCAAAAATACCGATAGTTTTCTCAATTTGAAATGAAAATATAATACGCAAGAGCGATTGTACAACGATACCAACCACAAAAGCAATCATTACACTCATAAAAATGCCTGAAATAATTTTGATGGCACTCTCTGAATTTATATAAGAAAATGCATCCACTCCTACTGGCTTCGTTAAGTAAGCCATCACGAGTGATGCTCCCAATAGTTCGAAAACCAATGATACAGTCGTGGAAGTGGGCAAACCAAAGGTATTATAAAAGTCTAATAATAAAACATCCGTGATCATTACCGACAGAAAGATGTAAACAAGTGCACCGAGAGTGAATAACTCAGGTTTAAAGATTCCTTTTCTTGCGACTTCCATCATTCCGCTCGAACTGACCGCACCCAAAAGTACGCCAACTGCCGCAATGATGAGGATGATTTTTTTAGAAGCTACTCTGGAGCCGACAGCCGAATTTGTAAAATTGACTGCGTCATTGGCAACTCCTACGATCAAATCGAAGATTGCCAAAAAAATCATTAATACTAATACAAAATAAAAAATACTAAAATCCATAGTGATATAAAAGACCTTACCTTGAGTGAAAAGAAAAACGGCAATGATACAATGTATATTTCTTATAATTGGTTACAATCCAGTTAAAGCTTGGTGACAAAGTCACTCTTCAAATTTGCAAATGGCCTCAATAAAAGTACATAATTCGTGATAAATTAATCTATTTTTCAATTTGGCTTTGGTACTCGAAATCTTGGGATTACAGCAAATCTATAAAATAAGTATTCCAAAATTTACTTGCTGTTAGGCCTAAATAGCACGATCAATAGTAATTCCTTTATTTTTTAATCAATACGAGAGAAGAGAATCACAATGGAACCAACCGCCGAACATAATCAAAAAATGGCTCAGATGACTTTTGCCTCCGTTTATCCTTTGTATTTAACTAAAATAGAAAAGAAAGGTAGAACTAAAAAAGAACTTAACCAAGTAATTGAATGGTTAACCTCATTTGATGATAAGAAGATAAAAGAATTAATTGAGAAGAAAGTAACTTTCCAAACATTCTTTGAGAAAGCCAAATTAAATAAAAATGCAGACCTCATCAAAGGAATGATTTGCGGGTATCGTATCGAGGAAATTCAAAATCCGATCACTAGGCAAGTCCGATACTTGGACAAACTTGTGGATGAATTAGCAAAAGGAAAAGCGATAGAGAAGATTTTGCGGAATGGATAGGGAGCAAACTATACTAACTCAAATTACTCACCTAACATATTCAATGCCCTAAAAAATCACCGCGCCAGGGCTTGTAGTGGAAATCGAAGCGAAAGCGAAGATTGGAACGGAAAGCCCGGTCGGTTCTAAAATCCGATCATTAAATGGAAACCAATCCGAGGCGCCCTGACTCTCTAGGAACTCGTTCTCGGCCACTTACCGGACATTTTAGATAAGTTCTTACCTAATTTTCCTAAATTCGATCTTGGTATCTCTTCTTGACATTTCGTTCGATAAATGATTTGCTGATTGAGTTCCAGATATTTGAAATTCCTGTTAGGTTCCCCTATGGCTGACGAAGACACAAAAGATTTTTTTCGAAAGATCATTTTTACCAATGAAGAGATTTTAAAGCTAAGGAATTTACTTTATAGTTTAAAAATTCGGGCTCTCAATGCACAGATTCTTTCTGCAAACTCGGGTGCATTTGCGGCAAGTTATGGTGTTGTATCGGCGGAGATCATTCATTTTAATCATAAAATCCAGGAAGTCAATGAAAGGTTAACTGATGCGATCAATATCGTAATTAAGATGGCAAGTGAAATGCAAAAAATTGCCAAGGTTTATCATTTGATGCAGGTAGCAGTCGAAACTTGTAGCAAAAGAAAAGTTGATCCTAGTCATTATAAAAATATTGAGTCTAGTTTACGGTATCGCAACGAAGAAAAGGAAATGTTAGATTCACAGTTGCGAAAAGAATTTAATGCAATTCAAAATATCGTTAAAAGTTCGACTAAACTATGTTTGGAGGGACGAACGGTTTCTTTACAAACTCGTATTGAATCGGCAACTATTGTAGAAAATCAAAAATTATTTTTAGCAGTTGCAGAAAGTTTTGATGGGGCATTAAATATCATCGAATCTTCCTATCGTTACTTGGCTAAAATTTGGTAAAAAATGAAAAAAATTCAAACTATATATTCGGATAATGATCACAAATGGTCAGTGATTGCAAGAGATCCAGCTAAACCCAATTGGCTCATCGATACAAATGAATACTTGATTGAGTCAGATGGAATGGGGCTACTCACAGATCCGGGGGGAAGCGAAATTTTCCCTGAAGTGTTTTCGGCCCTGGTAGAAGTGTTTCCTGCTTCGCAAATTAAAAATATTTTTGCCTCCCACCAAGATCCTGATATTGTTTCCTCTATTTCTTTATGGTTGGAAGTTAATCCATCAATTCGTTGTTATGTGAGTTGGCTTTGGACAGGTTTTTTACCTCACTTTGGAGGAAATGCAGAAACTTACATTCCTATGCCCGATGAAGGAATGGAAATCATTCACCAAAACATTAAACTTAGGTCCATCCCCGCCCATTTTTTACATAGTGCGGGAAACTTAAATCTTTGGGATCCAAAAGCAAAAATATTATTCAGCGGTGATGTGGGTGCCGCCTTACTTCCTGTCGATGAAACCGATTTGATAGTAAAAGATTTTGATAAACACATTCGTTTTATGGAAAAATTTCACAAACGATGGATGGCTTCGGAACAGGCAAAACTCGCTTGGTGTGAACGAATTTCTAACCTCAAACCAGATATGCTTTGTCCACAACATGGCTCTGTATTTCAAGGTCCTGATGTAGAAAGGTTCATCCAATGGTTTTCTGAATTAAAGATTGGGATGGATGCTTTGGAGTTGCCCAAAACTTAAAAAAGATAATTCAAAAACTGAATCACATTCCTTTCAATGGATTCTTAAATTTATAGAAACGTTAAATTCCATTGTGCCCCACCAGGATTCACTGTCCCCATGGAAGTGAGCTCACCGGTGATTTGGTTGATGCTAAATTGAAATAAATCTGAGGTATTATTATCAGCAACATAGGCATATCTTCCTGTAGGATCAATTACCATAAAGCGCAAACTATTTCCTGAATATCCCGTCACACTAGATGAGTATGAGATTTTTCCTGTTTTACGATCTACCGTATAACAAGCGATAATACCTTCATTTATATGAATCAAATAATAAAAAAGTCCACTTGGATGTATGGCCGTACTATTGATACTCATACCATGAAAAACAGAATTCACAAAACTCAAAGATCCAGTCTCCGAATCCAATCCAAATATCATTAATGCTGGATAGGATCCGACATATATATAATTGCCATTGGGATGGGTAGAAACATGACCAGAGCCATTATTCGGAAATGTAGGACTAATTCCTGCTAGTGTTAGTGTTCCATCAGTGTTATTGATTCTGTAAGAAATTACTTCTGTTAGTGTAGGACTTAAATAAAATATAAAATTTCCATTTCTTGAAATTTGAATTTGCGTGTGTCCGATGACTGTGGAGTATGAATTGATAAAGGTAAGTGTTCCATCAGTATTAATTCGATATGCACGAATGGCCTGAGTTCCTTCAGAAGCCAAATACAAATATTTTCCGTCGGAAGTGATGACTAAATTTCTTGGGTTTGTTCCGGCTGCCACAGTAGCAGGAGTGTTGAAAGTCAAACCTCCTGTAGACTGGTTGATTATAAACTGGGATATTGTCGCAGTACCAAAATCTCCCGTATATAAGTATTTTCCAGCAGGATCCGTAACAATCCCATTTGGATCAGTCGAATTCCCCGCAAAAGTAGTTGCATTGGAAGATAAGATCCCAGTATTTACAGCCATTGTCAAATGGCCAACATAACTAATAAGGTTCAAGCTGGTATACACATAACCCGTATATACAGTGATATCAGAGCTTGCGCTGGCCTTCCCATCGGCTGCGGTAGCAGTGATCCAAACCTTTCCATTGCCAATACTCTGGACCAAACCATTGGCATCGACTGTAGCCACAGAATTGTTGCTACTAGACCACTGGAAAGTAGAATCTGCCCTTGAACCGTACATATAGTACTGAGCTTCAAGTTGTATACTATCGCCTTTACGAACACCAGCCCAAGTGCGATTTAGCTCTACAGCAGAATTGAAATTGGCAAGTAAGCCGAAAAGACCGGACAAGGAATTGGTGGAAGGATCTTTTTCAGGTAAAAGGAGGTTTTGAACGATGGGATTGAGCAGGCAGGCGTTAAAAGAAAAGAAACAACCAAACAAATATAAACATCGCAGAATTTGCGAGAAACCTGTTCTTCTAATTTCATTTGGTGAGAATGTTTGCATACATACCAACAAACATAAGTAAAGCGGATTCGGTAAAATGTCATTCCTAAAATATAGAACCGTTCGTAAAAAACTCTTTGTTTTGAAATCTTTTAGCGCCAGGGCTTACTATGCAAAACCAGTCAAGAGATTTTTCTTCTTTTGGTTGGTCTCAAAAAAATCTGGTGAATAGGGGGTTTGGTGTTTCCACATAGAAAAGATTATTTTTGCCCACTTGTTAGATAGAGAGCGAAGAGCTATGGAATTCTTTTTGCCTTTTGATCTCTGCTTGTCATAAAATTGACGGGCCCAATCGACTCTGGTAATTGAATTGAATGCCAACCAATACAAAGCATGGCGTAAATTTTTATTACATGCATACCGCATGGTGACTTTCCTCATAGTTTTCCCGCTTTGTTTTGTGACAGGTGATGTTCCTGCATACGATTGAAATGCCCGATAGTCAGTAAATTCCAATGTATCATTCGATAACTCGGATAATAAGACGCCTCCAATTGTAGTCCCAACAGCTGGAATGGAACTCAGGATATTGCTTCCTTCATAGTTCTTAAAATTTTTATCGATCGTGCTTTTTGTTTTCTTTATTTGGGTATCGAGTAAATTGATTTGGTCAATCAACGATTCAGTGTATTGAATGCATTCATTTTGTATGGGAGAAATATAATCCGGAGATTCTTTACATAGTTTTTCAAACAGAGAAGTTTTTCTTTTATCGCTCCATTGGATGTCATTAGTTTCCTTTAAAAAATCCTCCAGGGTTAAAGTCTCTAATTTCTCAGGTGATTGGATGATCTTGAGTGCACTTAATACTGGTTTTGTAATATCTCTAAAACACCTTGAAAAATAAGGGAAATATGATTGTAGATTGTTTTTTAAACGATTCACTAACCGAGCACGATCTTTCTTTAGAATATCTAGGTTGCTGTTTAGCTTCATCAACCTGGAAGATTCTTCATTTCTAATTTTTTTATTCTGAGAGGTGTTGATGTTTTTTAGAACATAGATTGCGATCATTTTGGCATCATAACGATCATCCTTTTGCCCCGTTAACGAATAGATTTCTTTGAATCTATGTAACTTACGAGGATTCACTTCGTGAAGAGGAATTTGTTTTTTACGTAGATATCCAGCAAGAATATGCTCACAGCTTTCTATACCTGCAACGATTCGAAACTGATTCTGAAACCGATCTATAATTGAATCTAACTTTTTGAATCCATCTTTGGTGATTAAAATTTTATCTCCAAGTAACAGATTTCCATCTCCGTTGATGATGGCTAGATCTACAAAATCTCTACTCCAGTCGATTCCGATGTATATGGTTTCCATACAATTTTCTCCTGAAAAAAAGTTGCCAAACCCTGTCATCCCATGAATCCTATTATGTAGTCTTCGTCATAAGACTAACTTACTATGAATGGTGATGGCAGGGTCAAGAACTCCAGGAGAATCAAAGCCCTAGCAAGTCCTCGTCGGGACAGATCTGCAGAATTCTTCCTGGAGTCCTGGCCATCATTGTTCTATCCTACGTTCTGTTTTTTAACAGGTTTATTTTAGTAGAATCTTCTCACATATAGGATTGCAGTGAAAATCGAAGCGAAGCGGAGATTGTAACGGAAAGCCCGGTCGTTTCTGAAAACGACTGGGCTACTAGATGAAATTCGAGGCGCCCAAAGTTTTTACAAAAATGGCAAATCTGTGGGTTCGATCAACTTCCACAAACCAAACATCCGTCTTCCATGGAACAGGATTCTCCGACAAATTCAGATTCCGGCTTTGGTTGGTTAGCTGGTTCTAACAAAGCCGACTCCTTATCTTTTGTAATTTTGTCCTGGGATTTTTCCACGGTGAATTGAATGGCTTGAGTCGCAGCTTTGGTTCGCAAATAATACATACCCGTTTTTAAACCTTGTTTCCATGCATAAAAATGCATAGAGGATAATTTGGAAACGGTTGGATTTTCCACAAATAAGTTTAAAGACTGAGATTGGCAAATAAAGGCACCACGATCACGGGCCATATCGATGAGTGATCTTTGTTTCATTTCCCATACTGTTTTGTATATTTCTTTGATTGAATCAGGAATAGACGCAATGGATTGGATACTACCACCCGCTGCGATGATTTGATTTTTCATTTCGGAATTCCAGAGTCCGAGTTCAATTAAGTCATGTAACAAATGTTTATTGACTATGATAAACTCTCCACTCAGGACTCGTCTTGAATATATATTGGAAGTATAAGGTTCAAAACATTCGTTGTTTCCCAAAATTTGTGAAGTGGAAGCTGTCGGCATAGGAGCCACAAGAAGAGAATTTCTTGCACCGTATTGGATCACTTCTTTACGAAGGCTTTCAAAATCCCAACGTCCTGTAGGTTTTACATTCCATAAATCAAATTGGAAAAATCCCTTCGATAGAGGAGATCCGACAAAACTAGGATAGGGGCCTTCTTGTTTTGCGATGTCTTTACTGGCGGTCATTGCGGCAAAATAGATGGTTTCAAAAATTTCGATGTTGAGTTGTTTTGCAGCAGCACTTTCGTAAGGCATTCGTAGTAGAATAAAAACATCGGCTAGACCTTGCACACCTATGCCAATAGGCCTGTGTTTTAAATTAGAATTTTGTGCTTCAGGAACTGGATAATAATTTTCATCAATGATACGATTTAGATTGAGAGTCATCTGGTAAACAATCTCATACAATGTATCAAATAAAAATTTTCCATTAGAAACAAACTTTGGCAAGGCGACTGAGGCCAAATTACAGACAGCCACTTCATCGGGACTAGTAAATTCTAAAATTTCAGTACAAAGGTTACTACTTTTGATGGTTCCTAAATTTTTCTGATTACTTTTGTTATTGGCCGCATCTTTGTACAATAAATACGGCGTTCCCGTTTCTATCTGCGATTCTACAATGGCAAACCAAAGGTCTTGGGCTTTAACTTTGGTACGAGCAAGACCTTCTCTTTCATACTTTTCATACAGTTTGACAAAATCATCACCATACACATCAGAGAGACCAGGAGCTTCATGGGGACAAAACAAACTCCAATCACTACCCTCTTCCACTCGTTTCATAAATAAGTCGGAAATCCAAAGTGCGTAGAATAAATCACGAGCTCGCATTTCTTCTTTGCCATGATTTTTCTTTAGTTCTAAAAAAGGAAATATATCGGCATGCCATGGTTCTAAATAAATGGCAAAGGCACCTTTCCGTTTTCCACCACCTTGGTCCACATAACGTGCTGTATCATTGAACACTCGTAACATGGGGATAATTCCATTACTGGTTCCATTGGTTCCACCAATATAAGAACCTGTGGCCCGAATATTATGAATAGAAAGCCCGATTCCACCAGCACTCTGTGAAATTTTTGCCGTTTGTTTTAATGTGTCGTAAATTCCGTCAATGCTGTCGTCTTTCATGGTTAAGAGAAAACAACTGCTCATTTGAGGTTTCGGAGTGCCTGCATTAAAGAGTGTGGGAGTTGCATGAGTAAACCAACGTTCGCTCATTAAATTGTATGTTTTGATGACTTCATCGATTCGATCTTTGTGGATTCCGATTGCCACACGCATGTACATGTGTTGCGGGCGTTCTACGATTTTCCCATCTAGTTTCAATAAATAGGATTTTTCTAAAGTTCTAAATCCAAAATAATCAAACCCAAAATCTCTGTCGTAAATAATCGAACTATCCAATAATTCAGAATTTTTTTGAACCACTGCCCAAACATCATCTGCAATGAGAGGCATCCATTTCCCTGTTTTTGGGTCGTTATAAGAATACAAACGTTCCATCGTTTCTGAAAAAGATTTTGTAGTATTTTTATGGAGATTACTCACTGCAATTCTGCTGGCAAGGAGTGCGTAGTCTGGGTGTTTGGTGGTTAGTGAGGCTGCAATTTCTGAAGCTAAATTATCTAATTCAGATGTGCTGACCCCATCGTAAATGCCTTCAATTACTTTTTTTGCAACATCGATAGGACTTACCAAACGACTGAGTCCATAGGATAATTTTTCTATCCTAGCGGTGACTTTATCAAACTTAACCGATTCTTGTTTTCCGTTTCTTTTGAGTATAAACATATAATTACCTTTTTAGAATTTAAAAATCTTCACTTAAGGAAAAAGTAAAACTTTGTTCCGAATTGAGAATACCAGCCTTCTGGTAGTCACCCACCCGTTTCTCAAAGAAGTTTGTTTTTCCTTGTAAAGAAATCATTTCCATAAAATCAAATGGATTGGAGGAATAATAGAGTTTCTCAAAACCTAGTTCGATGAGCCAACGGTCAGCGACAAATTCAATGTATTGTTGCATCAGTTTTGCATTCATACCGATAAGATCCACTGACAAAGATTCGGTGATAAATTCTTTCTCGATATTTACAGCATCAGTGAAAATTTCATACACACGTTCGGCACTTGGTTTGTTTTGGATCATTTTAAAGAGGATACAAGCAAATTCACAATGTAAGGCTTCATCACGACTGATGAGTTCATTGGAAAAACTAAGACCAGGAAGAAGGCCCCTTTTTTTCATCCAAAATATGGCACAAAAACTTCCGCTAAAAAAAATCCCTTCCACAGCCGCAAATGCAAGTAGACGTTCTGCAAAATTTCCTTCACCGATCCAACGTAATGCCCATTCGGATTTTTTTTGAACTGCGGGAATTGTTTCTATGGAATGAAATAATCTGTTTTTTTCCTTTGGATCTTTGATGTAGGTATCAATCAAAAGAGAATAAGTTTCTGAGTGTATGTTTTCCATCATAATTTGGAATCCATAAAAGCACCTAACTTCAGGAAGCTGCACTTCTCTCATGAAATTGACTGCCAAGTTTTCATTCACAATCCCATCACTGGCAGCAAAAAACGCTAAAATATTACTTAAAAAAAATCGTTCTTTGTCTGTGAGTGAATTCCAATCATCCAAATCACTACTTAAATCAATTTCTTCTGCAGTCCAAAAGGATGCTTGTTGTTTCTTATACATTTCCCAGATGTTAGGATACTTTATGGGAAGGATCACAAAACGATCCTTGTTTTCTCTGAGTAATACTTCTGATTGATAATCCATGACTAAATCTCCGTTAGTCGGGACACAACATCTTATCTTTTGAAAAGGTGTGGGTATCCCGGTAGCAATAGTCCGGGGCCCTGAAAAAATTTTCGGTACGGATGATCGTTTACGGGCGATTCATCTGTGGGAAGATCCGACTTTCCTTATCTGAATTGAATAAGGATTTACGGTTGCGCCGTCAGTTGAGGAGTTTCACCTCATTCCTCCCGGAATAGAATCTAAACAAATCCAAAGAGACATATTTTGTCAATGGAATAAAAACAAGGAAAAATCAAAAAAACTCTCAACTGAGAAACCTTGAGCTAACAATAGAAAACGTAAATTCCCTTGATTATCAAATTTCCTGTATCAGTCTCATAGGAACTTTCAAAAACTATCTTACAACAACTATGAAAAAAATTATATTCTTACTACTGTTAACTGCATTTACAGTTTCACACGCAGAGGAAGTTACTTCAAAAAATGAATCACCTTCGGACCGAGAAGATTCAAAAATAGAGAATCGACAGAGATGGGATTTAGTTTGGAGAAGCGCAGTTTTACCAGGATGGGGTCTGATTCATGCAAAGGCCTACCGAAAGGGATATGTTGTCGCCGGAATTACAACCTTACTTGCAAGATCAGAATATAGAGGTCACAATGAAGAAGATCAGAAGAGAGAAACATTTTCTGAATCGCAAAAACTATTACAGTTTTCCTATCTTAGCCAACCAACTTTTTCAGATCAAAATTTACTTTTATTATTACTTAGTTTGGATTCAAAAAAAGACTTAGATAAAATTCGCGAAAACAATGAATTGAAACTCACGTTACTCGGTTTAAAATACATTATGCAACTTGGATACACTTACTGGTTTGGAATCTCTTGGGAAAAAGGAACTAACCAATCGGGATTACAATTCGATATCCAAAAAGATTCAATATCCATGGGGCAGAATTCAAACGCACAAAAGTTTCTAATTTCTTATGATTTATCATTTTAAATAATGAGTATTCATTCTGATTCCAATTTCTAAAGATTTCCTTTATGGAACTTTTTTACACATTGGCCTTGACTGTTATTTTTCTCCTTCTCGCCATTTTGCATTTTCTTTGGTCCCTCAACATTCTTTGGGGATTTGAATCCGCACTCCCACGAAATAAAGATGGAAGTTTTCTATTTTATCCCAAGAGAATTGAAAGTTTTCTAGTTGGATTAGCTCTCACCCTTCTCGCAGGTTTTTACTTTTCGTTCACAGGATTTGTACCTTTGTTATTTGATTCCAAGGTTTATAGTATTGGATGTTGGTTTACTATTGTTATCTTTGGGATTCGTGCCATTGGTGATTTTAACTATGTCGGTTTTACCAAACGGATCAAAAACAAGGAGTTTGCTTATTGGGATACAATTCTTTTTTCTCCCCTTTGCCTTTTGATCTCTCTATTGGCTTATTTGGTACAGAGCGGAATATAAACGAATTTAGTTAAATCAAATTTTTGTAGATAGTGGAGAGAAGCTCAGAAAGAATGATTGGTTTTTTTACATAATCATTCATTCCGTTTTCCAAATATTCCTTCAATTGAGAATCCATACTATTTGCAGTGATCGCTATGATCGGGATATCACGATACGAATCATTGCGTTTTCTAATGAGTTTTGTTGCTTCCATTCCATCTAATACAGGCATTTGAATGTCCATTAAGATCATATCAAAGCGATCTTCCAAATGACTTAATGATTTATCTAATAACTGGATCACTTCAAGACCGTTGGATGCAACACTTACCTTTATTTTTCCTTTTTGAAATATTTTTAATATAAATTTTTGATTTAATAAATTGTCTTCTGCTATCAAAATATGCAAGTTTTTATCAGAGCCATTTAACTTTGAATTGATGTTACTTAACGGTGAGTCTCTTTGGTCCGTTTCTTGAAATGGAATGGTAAATTGAAAGGTCGAACCTTCATTTAGAATACTATGAACTTTTATTTCGCCACCCATCAAGCTGATAAGTTGTTTTGAAATATAGAGACCGAGACCAGACCCCTCAAATTTTTTGGTACGCGAATCTTCCAGTTGAACAAAGCGATTAAATAATTTTGATAGGTTCTCTTCTGAAATGCCGATTCCAGTGTCTCTAACTGTAAAAACTATATAGTTTCGATCTTCGCTTAAATTTACATCGAAATAGACAGACCCAACATTTGTAAATTTCAAGGCATTGGCGATTAGATTAATCAATATTTGGCGAAGACGGTTTTCATCGACAAGAACAAACAAGTTTGTATCCAAACCCGTTATATTTACATGAAGTTCTAAATTCTTTTTCTTTAGATCCGCTAAAAAAAGCTGCGTTATATCCTTACATAGTTTATTTATATTTGTTGGCTTTGATATAACTTCTAATTTTTTATTCTCTAACTTAGAAACATCCAATATGTCATTGATGATTGTCAAAAGAGATAATACTGATTTTTCCGCATTTTCTAAGTAGTCCTTTTGTTCAGCATCTATATTTGTTTGCTCCAAGAGAGTCAACATACCCAAAACGCCATTCATGGGTGTACGGATTTCATGACTCATATTTGCTAAAAATTCCGATTTTACTCGATTAGCTTTTTCCAGTTCAAAAGTCCTTTTTTCTACAATATCTTGAATGCTCTTCTCTTTACCCATAATGATAAGAAGCAATATTCCGAGTAGGCCCGTTAAAAGCGAAGATATGATTAATAAGAATCGAGAAGCATTTGTCAGATTCATTTGAAAATATTCTTTAGTCGCAATTGTTTTTATATTCAGAACATGCGAACCGATCGTCATTTTATGTTCATAATAAAAATCCGAAAAAATCTTTTCTTCCATATCGGAACATTCCCTTGAGAATAAACTTAAGTTAGATGATTCATTCACCTCTTCAATTTTTATACATAAATGATTTTGGTCATTTCCAATCAGTGCCTTTTCAATAATGGAAGCGATTCGAATCACTGCAGTGGCAAATCCAAACTCTCCATTCCATCTAGTAACAGGATAAAGTACTAAAAAACCTAAGTTATTGTCCTGGCTTTGTACAAGACTGATTCTGCCAGTCATATCAACTCCCTGTCTTTCTGTTGCACGAAAAAGTGCCTCCATTCGTGTTGAATCTGACAATAAATTAAATCCGAGAGCTTGTTTGTTTTCAATGTATGGGTAAATATATTTAATATAAACATACTCTTCATATTCAGGTGAAGGGTGTATTTTTTTATCTTTTTGAATGGAAATTCCAATAGAATCTGGATAATCTATTTTTAGGTTCGCGTCTGCTCTAGAACGTAATGAATGCCTAATCAAGGGATTCCAAGATAGTGCTGTTACACTATCTGAATCTTCCATAATTCCCTTTGAAAATGCATCAAAGTATCTACGATTTAATTTTTCAGTTAATGCTATAAATGAACCAAGACCTTTAACTACTCTTAGGTTCTCAAATATTCGATTTTCTATTCCAGTAGAAATAATTCGACCATCTGATTTGATTCTATATTTAATAAATTCTTTTTCCCAATTCCTAGTAAGGAAAAAAATGGATAAGGTAAAAGCAAAAGTACTCATTGTAGCAGAAGCAAAAATAATTAATCTTAAAAGTTTTTCCTCACCTCTGTACCACTTCCAAATTAAGATAAGCAGTGGAGTAAAAATAATAATACCTATCGAATCACCCATCCACCAAGTTGTCCAAGTTTGGAAAAGAAATTCGAAATAAATTACCTTAAAATAAAATAAAGACAAACTTCCGATCAAAGAAGACATAAATGCAGTAACCGGGCCTGCTAAAATAAAAAAGATTAAGATCTCGTTTGCTTGGAAAATATTTAAATTAGGACTCGAATACCTTTTTAAAAGATAAGATCCCAATAGAGCAGAAGTCGAATTCCCAAGGGAGATGGTTATATTTTGTGGATTGGAAATTAAAAATTGGAACCACGTTTCCGATGTAGGAAGATGGGTTGTGTTCGTAAAGTAAGCACCTAAAAACAAAGCAGGCCAAACACGATTGCCAAAAATTAAAACAAATCCCAATGCAAGGCCCGCGGGGGGCCAAACAGGAGTGCTGTATCCATCTATGGAAGACAGATTGAGGCTGAGTTTTCCTGCAACGAGATAAAGAAAGAAAACAAAAATCAGAAGAGCAGATTCTCGAATGAATGTTCTGATCAACGCATTCCAGGAAGACATACAGTTTTAAAGACGATGAAAATTTAAAGAATCAATAAAATTTATCTACGGATACAGCGGTTATGGACATTTCCTTCCCAATTTGAAAATGCAATCAAGAACAGAAGATAAAAGAACCGTTTCTAATGGGAGTCCACATATTTCTTAAAGTTGTCCAGTATGGCTTGCCATCCACCCCTTTGCATTTCTTCGGGGTTTTGATTTTCTGGATCAAAACTTACAGTCACTGTTGTTTGGTTTCCCGCAGTTTCTAAGTCAACGGAGGCTTTTCTACCATCTTCCATCGTATAGGTAAATGACTTTTGATCTATGATTTTGTCATAGATGGCTTCAAACTCAAAGCCAAAACTTCCATCTTTGGCCTCCATTCTCGCACTGTATTTTCCGCCAACTCGCAAATCATTTTTGGCCCAAGGACATTGCCAATCATCAGAGGCAAAGTTCCAGTGAATGATGTGGTTCGGGTTGGTATAGTAATCCCAAACCTTTTCGATGTCAGCATTGATGATAGTTTGAATGGTGATTTGATTGGAGTCCATTCGGAAAAATTTACTGGTAACAACGTTTATTGCAATTCATTTTCCGATTCACCCCAATCAAAATTCTAATCCAACTTTTCTGCAATCCCTCTGATAATATCCAAACATTGATTCCAACTCTCAACAGAATGATCCCGTCTGTCCTCTGCGGTAAATCCAGTTTGAGTTAAGTGGATTTTCACAACTCCGTCTGCAAATGTTAGTTTGTTTTCAATGATCGAATAATTTTCCGGTCTATCAGGTAAACCAAAGAAAGCGCTAAAATAAGAATATTTGAATGTATGGGGCGGCAAAAAGGAAAGTATGGTTCCTTTTTCTTCATAGGGTGTTCCTTCCCAAACTCCTTTAAAAATAAGAGATGATCCTTCTTTCCATTCAGAAATGGCATCGGATCCGTATAAATACTCTTTGATGTATTTGGGTGTCGTAAGAATTTCCCAAACACGTTCTGGATTTGATTGAATGGTTTTCGTAAGACTTAAACTTAAATTATGATTCATTTGATTTGCAGTGTTCATTGGTCACCTCAAGAAATAAGATACCAGGGATTCAAAGTTTTGGATTGTAAAAACACGACAAAACTATAAATAAGTGGTATGGCGAAAGAAAAAGGAAAACCTACGAGAGGAGTTTTACGCCAAACCAAAGCCAATTTGGTAGCAAAACACAATCGGTTTTTCGCCAATACAAAACTAGATTTTTTTATTGAACACTTTTGGACTGTTAGCTGGGATTTAACAGGCAAGGAACCTTATCTTGCAGAAACTCTTCCCTATCCAAGTATACACATTGTCTTTGAAAAAGGAAATTCCAAAATATTCGGAGTCACCAAAGGAAGGTTTTCGATTCTTTTGGAAGGCAAAGGTTCTGTGTTTGGAATCAAATTCCGGCCCGGAGGGTTTTATCCCTTCTTTCAAAAAAATATATCTACACTCACAAACAAAACGATTCCCATTTCTGAACTTACAAAGTCGGAAATCCTTCCGCTTGAGAATGAAATCTTTCAAAAAGAAGACGAAGAGAGTCGAATCAAAATCATCGAAACTTGGTTAGAAAATATCCTTCCAGAATCCGATCCGAAAATTCCCTTAATCAATTCCGTGATCGATAAAATCAAAGAAGATAGAAGTATCCAATCAGTGGATCAAATTTCAAAACTATTTTCGATTAACCTTCGTAGTTTACAAAGACTGTTTCGAGAGTATGTTGGTGTCAGCCCCAAATGGGTGATCCAACGATTTCGAATCCAAGAAGTAGCAGAACGAATTGAAAAGGAAAAATCTATCCATTATGCTGAGATGGCCCTCGAACTGGGATATTACGACCAGGCACATTTTATAAAGGATTTTAAAAATACCATTGGACTAAGCCCTGAGGAATATTTAAAAACAATTTTCTAAGTAGAACGAATCGTTCGGATTATTTTTTATAAAAATCATGACTCCATTAAAAAAATATTTGTTTGAATCCATCTATTTGATTATTTTTTGAATATGAACAGATGTTATTTTTTTTTGGCCCTCCTAACAAGTTTTCTAATTTCCGCAAATCTCTTTGCTCTTGAAAACAACAGTGATCACTTAGAAAGATGTTTAGATTTAGCGATCAATGGAAGTGAATATGGATTTAGAGAACCAACGAATGTAGAGGGGATTACCTGTTTAGGATTATCGAAGGATCCTAAATACATTCCTGCACTTTCATCTTTACTGAAGAAAGAAAGTAGTGACCATGTTCGTTTTACTGTGATAAGAGCCCTTAGTTGGATGGAAACAGAAGAAGTAACGGAATATCTATTAAAGACAATTAAGGAAGACAATTATTACCATGCAAAATATTGTGCCGCGCTCGCTTTTGATACAATCAAAGATAAACGAGCCATTCCCATTTTAGAAAAATACATACATAATTTAGAAAGAGACGATAGAGCTACTGTGATCAATGTTCTACAAGGACTTTCTGGACGAGATTACTCGCAATTTCTGCTAGAAGATTTATCGGAAGAAACTAATTTAACAAAGCTAACTACAAATGCAAAAACCGAATTTAAACTGGGTCACTACGGAAGTACACTTCATTATATCAATAGAGCATTAGAGATTGATCCAACAGATCAAAACAATTTGTTCCTAAAGGCAAATGCACTCTTATTGGTTAAAAACTTTTATGATTCCGAAAAGATTTATATGGATCTATTAGAATCAAAATTTCCAAACAAAGGTGCGGTGTATCAAAGCCTCGGAGATTTAGAAACAGAAAGAGGGAATTTGACAGAAGCAAACGAACATTACAAAAATGCATTAAAGTTTAAAAATAAACCTTCAAAATAATAATTTCATTTTTCAAAATTATGAAACGAATTTACAACCTAACCATTACAATACAAACAAGGAAAGATCAACATGCATCCCATTTTAAAACAGGCTTTTTCACTCGAAATGAATCAAGCAAAAAATCTATACAAAGAATCGAAGTATACAGAATCGTTTTTCCATCTCGAACGGGCTCATATCCTGGGCCAAAGGTTTGTGATTCCTCATACATACAACCATTGGTGGATGTTAAAAGTGGGGATCCGTAAAAAAGACAATCGCGAGATCTTCGGACAGTTAGTACGACTGGTCGTAGCAGGCATTGGTTCTCTCATCGGCCGCGTTCCTTTAGGAAATACGGGCGGGGCCAATATTGGGATTATGCAGATACTACCAATTGAGAGGGAATTCCAAATTCTATTTGAAAAAGCGGAGACTCAAAAGTTTTAGAATACGTGGCTAAAGTTTACAAAGAGTTGTTCGTCTTCTCTAGATTTTGCATAATCAATCATGATGATGGTTGCTTGGTTCCAGGCAATTCGTAAACCAATACCTCGAGAATACGCATAACCTTTCCAACCTAATTTATGTTCGTCGTCCCAGACACGACCGTAATCAAAAAATGGAACTAAGTTGAAAGCAAAGAACTCAGACCCGAACTTGGCTTCTGCAAACTTCCAACGAACTTCTGTGTTTCCCCAACCCATGGCACGGCCTACAAATCGATCCTGTTTGAAACCTCGAACGGTTCGAAGGCCTCCAAGCCCCCCCACAAGTCCTTCTGTTCCCCACATATTTCTATATTCATAAAATGGTGCTTCCCCATCCGTCACACCTAATCCAAATCGATTGGCGATGACTAACTTATCAAAAACCTTTGGAAAGGGACTCCAAAATAATTTTGTTTGCGCAAAGTATTTTTGAAAATCGTATTCGGAGCCAATCGACTTTGTATGTTTTTCGTAAGTGGCTTCTGCAAAAATTCCTGAGTTGGGATCTGGCTCAAAATCTCTTGTATCGTAAACAAGACCAACCCGAAGAGCATTCACATAACCCCCATTATATCCGATAATTTTTTTAGCCTCGTAATCTTCTGTGAGCCTTGTTTTTCCATTGGGTACATCTGCGGTGTGTTCACCACCAAGGAGAGGATCTACTCCACGGGCTAATCGACCGTCATAGGTTCTAACTATATTATTGGAAAATTTAAAACCTGCTACAAGCCTTACTGTTCCTCCTACAAAAGAACGTTCAGTACTTGCAGTTGCCATTGGTGTTTCTATCGTATAACGGTTGTACATTTTGTCTGTAACAACATAACCTGGTGCTTGCGGAAATCCAGAGTAGGTTTTCCCACCAAAACTAATCGGATCAGAACTACTTCCTGGTCGAAAGTAAGTTAGGTTATTTTCCTGATCCATGTAACTTGCATTTACAATATGCCTTCCATCTGGTTGGTTTCTCTCCAAATAAGATAGAGGTTTCATTGTATCTTCACCAATTCCAAAGTAAAGAGTGGTGGGTGTGATGGTTAAAAATAAGTCAGCGCGGAGTCGCCACTGTGTGTCTGCTATGAAGGGCATGTCCAAACTCACTTGGTGGTATTGGGCATTTTTGTTTGTATTAAAATATTGAGCAAACACACGCATACGATACGGTGTATAATAAAAAAGTGGGTCCGATTTTTTTCCATTCTCGTAGATATAAGCACGAGCCCCATATCCAATCCCTTCGTTTGGATCAGAGTTGATGAGGGGTAAACCCGTAGGATACCAACTTTCTTTTTTATCCTCTATATCCTTTTTGCAAAGTTGTTTGCTCTCATCCATAGGAAAGGGAAGATTTTTAGGAGGAGGATCTTTTTCGCAACCGGCACTAGGAACGTATTCCTGGGCGGAGAGAGAAGTCGGAACGGCAAAGAAAAACCAACCAACAAAGGAAAAAAGAACAAGGCTAAGATTTCGGTTCATAGATGTGCGAGCGTACACAACCCATGGACAATACGTACGGGAAAGAATCGGTCAACCAGGAAATGAGTTTCCACTCACTTTTTACGGTGTACGATTTTACCGCATTCTGCCGGTTCTAATTTTTCGGAAATCAACGGTGAATCCGTCAATTTGTCATTTCTTTGGCCATGGAATCAAGCTGAACGATGATCCCTCCCGTGGATTTACTACTTTCCGATATTTGTTTGGAAATTTCGACTATGTTGGCTGCGTATTCCGATATACTGGCGGTGATTTTGGTGGACTCTTCTGTCGCAATTTTTTGGAAATTCGTAGAATTTTCGATGGTTTTACTGGTTTCGTAAATCCTGGTGTTTAGGTTGTCGATGGTTTCAATCGCTTTGTCAATTTCCACAATTTTGGAGCCAACGCCATTGATTTCGTTTTTGATGATTCCAATGGCTGTGTCCAATTTTCCCATTAAGTCAGAGGACCTGTGAATCAGTTCACTGCTCTCTCCAATGAGAGAAAGATTTTCCTGGATGATTTTTGAAATTTCTTTTGAGTTCCGAGTGGTAGCATCCGCTAACTTTGATATCTCTTCGGCTACAACGGCAAATCCCCTACCATGTTCCCCAGCCCTTGCCGCTTCGATCGCTGCATTTAAAGACAACAAGTTTACTTTATCTGCTATATCATTGATTACGGAGACAAAATCAGAAATTTCCGTACTTTTTTCTTGGAGAATATTGAACTTATTGATAGAGAGGTGGATGTGCTCAGATGTATCATTAGAATAACCTGTAACCACATCCAAATTTTTATAAATCCTTCCTGTTCCAGTTTGAACTGTTTCGTTGATTGCTTTTAAGTCATTTACAGATTGAATGGATATCTCTGATTCGTTATACAATGATTTGGCGATTTTATTATTTGTGTCTGCTTTTGAAGATAACTCTTTTAAAGATGTTGATATTTCCGTGAGCGAGGATGCTTGGTGTTCGGAAATATGTTTTAATTCATCCGAGATGGTGTCTTGATTTTTAATCTGCTGTTTCATCATAGCAATTGTATTTAGAATTGTTTTTGCCATGTTCATCAGATTGTCTAAAGCTTTCTTTGCTTCTTTTTGTTTTTCTACAGCTAAGTTTAGAAGAGTTCTCGTGGCAGTGGCACCTACTGTAGCACCAATTCCTACCCAAACAAATATTAGAAACCTAACAATAATATTACTTTTTGGGCCTCCAGGTATTAACTCTGGCCTTAATGTAAACAAAACAATTTCAGAAACTATGATGAGAATGAAATTGTATATGGAAGCGTTTCGATTGAAATACAATACACTCAAAACAAAGGAAATGTAAAATGTAGCGGCAAGTTCCGTGGCACCATAAATTACATATTGAAACACGAGCAAACATAAAGTAACACCAGTGATCGATATATAACTCGATGCCCAGTGTGCTTTTAATCGTGTAGAAAGTAAAAAACCAACGATTAAGATAGAAGTCGCAAGAACAAATTCGATCAAGATACTTTGGTATGTAAGGTAATCTGAGCCATTTCCTGCTATTTTAATAGAAAGTGTGGCCACGTTTGCGAGGGCGAGGATAGAAAGAAACGACATGAACATTCGTTTGTTGTTACGTAACATCACTTCTGTGAAAAGATCATCAGAAATCGTCATCATCTTATTGGGGGAAAAAAATTTAGCAAACAAACGGAACCAACTTTATAAAAGATATAGATTTATGTGCCATAGTTTAGGAATTAAATTGTTTGGCAAGAAACGTCTCCAGAACCAACGGAAGCATTAATAAAATCTGAACTTAGTTCGCATAAATGGAATGGGACGAACCAGATGGCCAAGAATTACAAATTTTTTCTTCGATGCTTTCAGAATCGATTAGAACCTTTCGAAAGATTCGGGGTGCCCCGTCCCTTTCCCTCAAATAAGGGTTGGTCTACTAATTATGATTCATTTTTGAGATCTAAATTTACATTTTTTAAAAAAAACATATTGATGCAATAATTCAGCGTTCGCAGGAAATTAATAAGATCGATTTTTACCCAATAGAAAAACAAATAATTCAAAATACTGGTTTTTTCACTAGAAGGTCACTAATTCCCTGTTAGTATTTACAATAAATCTTTCAACACGATTGACATATAACAGCAGAACAAATATGATTGGTAAAAATTAATCAGGAGGATCATGTGAAAAAGAGCATTTTTTTTGCGATCTCACTCACATTCATACTATTTACACAAAACTGTACAGGTGGTTCAATCCACTCTTTGTACATTGCAAGTGCTAATACAAACCCAGCTAGGGATTACGCTACGCCAGCTTCCTACTACCGAGGTGGATTGTTGTTCCACAAATCGAACGTTCCTGGACCTATTGGGGTCAATGCAGAAGGAACGACTGAAGGTAGAGGATGTAACCATGCCATATTGTATTTGTTTTCTTTTGGAGATTCTTCCATCGAGTCAGCAAAAAAATCTGCAAACATTACAAAAGTTGCCTATGTAGAGTATGAACAAATGGGCATTATTGCCGGTTTTGTTTATCATAGAGTATGTACAATTGTTAAAGGATCATAATCGGAGTTTCCAATGAAAATGAAATTAGTATTTATTTCTCTATTATCTGTATTTCTATTCGCAAATTGTGCGATTGGCCCAACTCACGGGTTTATTTTTAGTTCCACTAAATTTGCTGGTACAATCAATCCAGAAAACAATGTGAAGGCGACTAAAGAAGCAAAAGGATGTCAGTTTACGATCCTATATATTTTTAGTGCAGGGGATGCTGGAGCTGGATATGTTGCGAACAAAAATGGAATTAACAAAATTGCAACGATCGACCATTCTTCTCTTTCGATTTTGACCGGTTTATACCGTAACTATTGTACCATTGTATCTGGAGAATAATCATGAAATACCTTTTACTTTCAATTTTTAGTTTGGCATTTTTTACCAACTGTTTGACTACACCAATTCCAGGTATTCTAGTCAACGTTACAAGTCAGCACGTTACTGCAGATGCGACAGGAAATGCTCTAACATCTGCTAAGGTAGAAAAATCAGGAAAATCCTGCAGTTTTTCGTTTTTTCTTGCTAACTATCTTTTTTTCGGAGCAGGTCACTCAGTTAATGACGCAGTAAAGAGTGCAGGTATTAAAAAAATTGCTGTAATAGATAGAGAATCTCTATCTATTCTTACAGGTCTTTTTTACCGTGAATGTGTGGTTGTTTGGGGAGAGTAATCTCCTTCTGACTACAAAAACATACAAAGGCTTCGACTAGTAAGTTAAAGACCTAACAGAGAATTTTACTTCTGTTAGGTCTTTTTTTCTCTATTTAACTATTACTCTTGGAATTTCCTATTTGCAATTCCGTCCTAAACTTCCTTCTTTATCCCAAACTGATACCAATCTACTTTACGTGTGAAATGCATCACAGAAGCCAAAACTAAAAACAGAGCCAAAGATCCAAGAAGTAATGCTTGTTCTTCGGATGCCAAAATTACGTAAAGGAAAGAATATAATCCAAGATAATACGAAGCAGTAATGATTCCTTTCTTTTTGTTATTCAATACGCTAATCGCATAATATCCAATAAGTGCTGTTACTGCCAAACTTGATAAAATATATGCTGGTAAAAAACCCAGGTGTTCTGAAAAAGATAGATTCAGAATATAAAACAATACCATTGCCGATCCAATTAAAATATATTGGATCGGGTGTAACAAAACTCCTCCAAACACTTCCATCAAAAAAAACAAAGCAAAACTTGTCACAATAAAGAGGAGTCCATACTTTACGGATCTTTCCATCTTCAAATAATGATCGACTGGAATCACCAAACTCACTCCATATCCTGAATTCATAATGGAATTGAAAATCGAATCATCCATGGAATGGATCACCTGGGGATAAGATCTTGCAAAATATGATGACTCCCAAACGGCAGAAAAACCATTTTCATGAATCGATCTGTCTTTTGGTAAAAGGTTTCCATTAAAGGAAGGGTCCTTCCAATCAGAACTCATCATCAGTTTGGATTTTTTCCCGATCGGAATCAAGGAAATAGATTCGGATCCTTTTACTTCTAATAAAATTTCAAATGGGATGGAACTACCAGAATCTGTGATCATTACAGGAGAATTTAGCCCTGATTGAAAGTAAGAAGACTTGGTTCCTGGTAAAAACTTTTTATCTTTCCCTGACCAAGTAAGTTTCATTTCTCCTCCTAGTCCCTTTAAATCGGAAACAGACAGAACGAGCCTAACATCATCCCAGTATATATATGTTGTGTCGATTGGAAAATCAGATGACTGTATCGATGAAAATTTTCCACTAACTTTCACCTTACTGGAATACAATGGTATTTCGTAGATGTTTCTTTTGCGAAGTTCTGTTTTCATATCTATTACTGAATCCAATTCATCAGGTAAAAAATATGCATAATCAGTAATATAGTCCCATTTGTCCTTTTCCTTTGTGGAACCGGATTTTGGAATTCTTACATTGTAAGGAACAACCAAAATCGGCCCGACTATGGTTTGATTCGTTCCCCATTTTTCTCCAACCTCTGTTACCGCTTCGTTTCTTGCTGCACTTCTTTCTTCGATTAAAGAACCTATCATAGCCAATGGTATGATAAATAATAAAACCATACCACCAAGGATGGCCAACCGAAGGTTGACTGATGTTTGTAATTTACTCATAAAAATCTCCTAGTTATAGGATAGATCTTAAGCGTGAGTCTTTTATGTTCTCAATGTGAGGATTCTGTGAGGGCCTAATTTTTTGGGAACCAAACGGAAACGATAACCCCGCGAAGGTCACGGTTCTTAATTTCCAACTTACCACCGTGTAATTCCACAATTTGGCTTACAATGCTAAGGCCCAAACCAGAACTTTTACGATTGTTAGTTGGTCTTGGTAACGAATAGAATTTTTCTGTCACCCGAGTCAGTGCATAATCAGGAATCTTCTGGCCTTCGTCCAACACAGATAATTTTACAGAATTGTCTGGTTCTTTATGAATTTCTATGTTTATCGTATCGTTTGCGCTCGCAAAATCAATCGAGTTTCTGATCAGATTTTTTATGGCTAAATACAAATAATTGCGGTTCCCCTTGATTTCCCAAGTTGTATCTGCGCACTGAATCACTACAAAAATGGATTTCCATTGTAATTCGGATTGGAAATCAGAAATCACTTCCTCGACTAACCCATGGATGAAAACTCTATCTTCCAAAGAGATCTCTTTTTTTCCTTCCAAAAAAGAAAGTTCTAACAATTGTTCAATGAGGTTCTGAATTCGTTTTGCTTCTTCCTGTATATTTTTGGTGAGTCGTTCTGATTCGTTGGGATGTGTATGTAAAAGTTCTACAGAGGCAAGAATCGAGGAAAGTGGACTTTTTATTTCATGAGTTAAGGTTTGCACATAAGATTCTATATATTTTTTTCCTTCAATTTCTTCGACGAGTAAGTCCACCTCTTGTCCCAGTTCGTTCAATTCACGAATTCCAATTTTGGGGAACACAACTTTCTCTTTTTTTCGAAGTGAACTCACATACTGGGAAAGTCTTAAGATGGGCCGAAAAATCAAATAAGCAAGCAAACTAAACAGGATGGCAATGGAAGAAGCAACAAGGAGTGAAATTCTCCAAAACTTTCTTTTGGCCTCTTCAATAAAGGGAATCACACCGGTTTTTGGTTTGATGACAGTGAGAACTGCAATGATTTGATTTTTATATCGAATGGGAGAGGCTACAAACAAAGCACCTTCCCCTTCCTTATCAAGGAGTTTACTCGATCTTGCTCCATACTTTCCTTGGAGAGTCAAATACACATCGTTAAACTTAGAATAGTCGAGTCCTTCTCTGTAGCCTTCGGAATCAAATATCACCATCCCTTTTGCATTGGTGATATAAACTTGAATGTCTGTATTGGTTTTCAAAAGAGAATAGATCTTTGCTTTAAAAGAACGTTTGTTTGTGTTCTCAAAAACAGGTGAAAATAGAGAATGAAGGGTATCTTGGAACTTTAAGTAGGTTCGAGGATTTTGTTCTAATTTTTCTTCCACTATCGCAGACAAAATATGAGCTGTATCGTTTAACGACTCCTCTACAGTTTCCATATAACGAGGCCGTATAGAATCTTCGGTTTTATCGATTAAATAATAAAAGCCAATACTTAAGATAAAAAAAAACTAATGATGATTCGAATCCAAAGGTTCATATCTTTTCCTTCAATCCATAACCCTGTCCCCTTCTTGTTTCAATCGGGTCGAAGTCATTTTCAATTTCTTTAAACCTGGCACGGATGTTTTTGATGACTGTATCCACTGCGCGGTCGAAACTATCTTCTGGTTCCGTCCACACGTTGTCCATAATTTCTTCTCTAGTAAAAATACGACCCGGCCATTTAAAAAACAATTCCATGGTTTTGTATTCGTAAGGAGAAAGATTCAAACTTTTGCCATTCAAATAAACCAGCTTCTTATCCAATGAAATTCTAAATTTATGATCTTCCATTGGTTGGGGCTGTGTCGTTCTTCTTAAAATGGCTCGTATCCTAGCCAAAAGTTCTCTGGGACTAAATGGCTTTACGAGATAATCGTCTGCCCCAATTTCCAATCCCAAAACTTTATCAATCTCTGTATTTCTTGCTGTTAAGAAGATAACAGGTGTTTGGAATGACTTTCGAATTTCTTTCAAAACTTCAAATCCACTTTGGTCAGGTAGTCCAATATCAAGCACAATGAGAGAGATATCATGGGAAACTTTTTGAATCCCTTCTTTTCCAGTGGAAGCCAGAGATACAGAAAATCCTTCCGACTCCAAAGTGATTTGGATGGTTTCCTGAATCCCTGGTTCATCTTCTATCAGAAGTATTTTGGTCATGTGGAAAATTATTTTCCTTCAGCCCAGGACTCTTCTCTTGGATCGGCAACTCCGATCAGTTTCCCATTTTTAGCATCATTTAACACCGCACAGACGGAGCCGAAATCATTATCTAAATGACCTTTTTTATATACCTTGTAACCCTTTACTTTTAAAGGAGCAGAGACCGCTGTATATAGAGACTCTTCTAATTCAATCCCACCCGGCCTGTACGTATGCGGAGAAAAACTATCGGGCCAATTCACCGAACGAAACCTAGGTGCTTCCACTGCTTTTTGTGGATCCATTCCAAAGACAATGACATTTAAAAAAAATTGGATCATTGCTTGGCTTTGGACATCCCCACCGGGTGTTCCAAAACTCATCCATAACTTTCCTTGTTTTAATACCATTCCTGGATTGGGTGTGATCCTAGGTCGTTTTCCAGGAGCGAGTGCGGAAGGATGATTTGGATCCAAACGAAACTGTGTCATACGGATTCCTAAAGTAAGTCCTGTACCTGGAACCATAGGGGATTGAGGAAAATCACTCGGTGTGAGAGAGACTGCATTCCCGCTTCCATCCACAATACTCAAATAAGTAGTGTCTTTTCCATATTTGATTTCACTGACAGATTCTTCTTTCGTTTCGTTAGGTTCTGTGTTAGCAGAGTTTGGTTTCTTTGTATCAAACATCCAAGGATTTCCGGAAGGAGGTGTAACCCCAAAGGCATCTTTTTGAATCAATTTCCGTCTGAGATTCGCATATTTTTTGGAAAGCAAACCATCAATAGGAACCTCTACATATTTTGGATCTCCAAAATATCTTTCTCTATCGGCAATGACAAGTTCTATCGCTTGTGAAACTGTGTGGATGTATTCTGGAGAGTTATGGCCCATTGACTTGAGATCAACACCATCTAACAGTTGCAAAACCATAGGAACCACTGGCCCTTGTGTCCAAGTTTGGTTTGATAAAATTTGATATTCTCTAAACTCACCGGAAACTGGTTTTTCCCAACCACCCGTATAGTTTGCCAAATCTTCTTTCGTAAACAGACCATCTTTATCCGTATGCAGTTTCACTATGGCGTCTGCGATAGGTCCTTTATAAAAATAATCTCGTACAGATTCTAACGCTTGTTTTCTGGTTTTTCCTTTATTTAAGGTTTGAACTTCTTCATTGGCCATAGACTTCCATGTCTTCGCAAGATCCAATCGTTTGGTAAGTTCCCCTTCTCTAATTCCATACCACCATTTTTTTTCAAGGTATACTTCTGAGTTGTATGGCATGATCAAAGTAAAACCTAACCGTTTATACAAAGGTAAGTCTAAGTTCTTTACTAGAATTCGATTTGCTGGGAATCCTTCTTCCGCTACACTGATTGCAGGTTTTACCAGTTCTGAGAAAGATTTGGTTCCATGGTCTTGTAACAATCTTACAATCACATCGGGAGAGGCTGGTAACAACTGAGTCAAAATAGAATTTTTTGGCATCACATCATATCCCTTCTCTTTAAACCATTCGATGTTTGCTTTTTTGGGGGCTGTCCCTGCTCCTATGTAACTTTTGACTTGTCCTGATTTTTTATCGTAAACTAATGTTGGGGCAACGGAAGGAAAACTAGCAGCTTCTCCATTGGTTACATTTAATACTAGGAGTGCGGCAACGGCTGCATCCACAGCATTCCCACCACTTTCCAAAACTTTGATCGCAGCCTTAGTGGCCAGAGGATTCCCGGTGGACACCATAAACTTTTTTCCAACAGCAGAATCACGCAAACTACCTTGCGGATCCTCATAGGAAGGAACAAGGGGGCGGCGACTTCCCAAACATTGAATTAGAAAAATAGAAACGGCTAGTGAGAAAAAAAATTTTAGTAAATTTGCCATGAGTCCTCAAGTTACAATTTGATAAAACCATGGCAAATTTTGATTCTATGTCGAACCAATTTTTTATAACTTAAATCGTTCGGTGATCCCTTTCGAAATCTCTTCTGAAGAAGCGGCAATGGACTGGGTTCCCGTAAGAAAATAATCTTTTTTTATGAAATAGAGATTACAACTTATGTCCAAACATTATGAACAATGATATCTATACAAAATGGGAAAAACAATCAGGCTTAATCACAACCAGAATCTCTGGTGCTGTAACAGAAGTAGAAGTATCCGAATGGAAACAAAGTTTGAAAAAGACATTTGCTGAGATTCCTGCTGGCACTAAATTTAAAATCTTTATCAACCTTCATGGACTTAACCCCGCTTCCGTTTCTGCCCATAAATCCTATCGGGATATAATGCCACTTCTTTTAAGCCGATACAATTGGCGAATTGGATATCTGGATCTATTTGAAGAAGCAAAAAACCTGGAACTAACATCCGAAAACGGAATTGAATGTTTGGCTGCTGTTCATTGCCATCACGATAGTTATAAAATCAATGAATATGAAAATCGATTTGGAAAAGATTCAGAACATTTTTTTGATGATCCCCAAAAGTCAGAATCATGGATACGAAACTATTCCTTACCCGCTAATTAAATTACGAAAAGCAAATTCTTTTTTAAAGCAAAGCCACTCCCTAGTCTCAGCGGATTGGCTTTCTGTTTTTATATGATGAATCTTGTTCTCTAAATAAAGAATCAAAACCTACTTGACTTTGGATGAAAAAACATAGAATCACCGGAATGAAAAAACGAATCCTCCTTTGTATTTTATTTTTATTCACAACAGGACTCATGGCTAGTCCAGAGGCAAAAGCAACAGAACTCTGCGATTGTTTAAAAAAGGCAAAGGCTTCCGAAAAAGAGGCGGACAAAAAGAAATGTTTGTCACAAAGAGAAGAACATGTGGCTGCCTTAAAAAAAGGATCTAAAGCCTATGATTCCTATATTTCTTCTCTAAATAAATGTGAACAAGAGTTAGTTGGCGCACCAGCAACAAATCCCAATCTTTCCACAGAAGAAAAAGTATCTGCTGTTTGTGATTGTTTTCAAAAAGCAGAAAAACAAAACAAAATGGGTTGTTTCAAACTCCAAAGTGACTACGGAAAAACAATCGCAGATCCAGAAGAGAAAAAAAAGTTCAATCTCTCTTCTGGTAGTTGTAACTAAGAGAAAAACAACAACGAAAGATTACTGTCTTTCGTTGTGTAATTGGATTTCCTTCCATTTTCTCTCTAAATTATTTTTTAAAATACTTCCCAATTTTTTTCACAGGAAAATACAAAATACCTACAAGGAAAAATAAAGGAATCATCCAAATCAGATAGTATGTTAATTCTAAAAATACATTTAGGATTCCAATAAAAGCATTTTTGTACGTTGGGACTTGGATTTTATCCGGTGGGATGGGTGTCGAAAAATTTACGTTTAAGGTGGCCCATTTTACCTTATCTTTGATTTTCCAAATTTCATGTTCCGAATTGTCCAAATTATTTTCGCTATCGGTTACAGCTTCTTCGATCGCTTGCCAATTTTTTGAATTGGCAGAAGTTTGGTTGTTCGCATTCGAACGTCGCGCTAAACGAATTTTTTCACGGTTTGATTTGATCTTTTGCCAAACCATTCCTTCGGTATGATCTACAGTGGAAATGTCTTCACTCAGTAAAACCCCAAAAGTATCCAATTCTATTAAGGCTTCATATAATTTTTCGGAATGGATATGAACGCGAAGGCTCATATAAGGAGAGTCTGCATTCACAGCAGAACTACTTTCAATATAACCATATTTGGTGATAAAACCAAGGATATCCTTACGTGTTTTAATCAAATTTTGGGTTTGGTAACTTAATTGGACTTGGTATTCGAGTAATCTTTCTGAGCTAGTGGGGAAAGGAACAAATACTTGTCCTAATTGGTTTTCGACTGACGGTTGTTCAACGCTCTCTTCAGCTCTCGGGGCACTGGGGGCCACTTTTTTCTCACTCGCAACATCCAAGGAACGCATTTCCGCTTCGACTGGCGCCGTACTTTCCCCGTTAGATTCTTTGCCACAGTTCAGGGTGATTACAAAGAGAATGAAAATGATCCATTTTAAAGTATTTCTCACAAAAGATCCTTAGTTACCTATTTCTATTGTTACTTAACAGCTCTCCTTAGACAGATTCTCAAAGGAAACGAGGTTTAAATCTGCGACGAGAAAAACTGTCTTATAATTTTTTACTTAAAAAAGATTTCGAAGGAATCAGAAATGGAACTTCTAACTCAACAGTTCCCATTCCCCCACTAATCACCTCGACTGGTTTTTCTTTATAAAATATCTGATCTACAGTAAACGTTAAGGGATCCGGATCTGTGGTTGTGATCACTTCCATCACATCCCCTTTTTGGATTTTATTTTTGACTTCAATGACAATTCGTTTTGTATCGGATTTATATTCTTTTACAAACCCTGCATACTTTTGACTCATCTGTAAACTCGTTCCAAATTCATTGTTTTGGAAATCTCTTTCCTCTTCAGGAACTCTATCTTCCATCCCACGAGTCAAAAACCCAGAAAAGTATTTTCTAGAAGAAACTTTATCCAGTTCTAATAACCACTTCCTGTCAAAACTTTCTCCTCGTGCAATGTTATCTAATGTATGCCTGTAACTGCGAGCCACCATCCCCACATAATAATCGTTTTTAGTACGACCTTCCACTTTTAAAGAATCCACTCCCGCATCACATAACTCTTGTAAGAATTCAATAGCTCGTAGGTCTTTTGAATTCATTAAAAATGTTCCCTCCTCGTCTGTAATGAGTTCCATAGGTTCATCATTTTGTTTCGGATTGGTCACAAACACTTTATACAAATCACGACAGGCGTTATTACAAGAACCTTGGTTGGCATCGCGTTTTTTAAAATAATTACTCATAAAACAACGACCACTATGGGCGATACAAATGGATCCATGAACAAACACTTCAATTTCCATATCGGGAACTTCATTTTTAATTTCTGTTATTTCAGAAATGGAAACTTCGCGAGACAAAATGACACGAGTGGCACCAAATTTTTTCCAAAATTTCACTGCCGCATAATTCATTGTATTGGCTTGGACAGAGATATGAATGTCGATTTCAGGGTGAGTTTCTTTAGTCATAAGTATCAAACCAGGATCAGCCATAATCAATGCATCTGGTTTTAGAGCCGCCATCATATCTAAATACTTTGGATAGGATGGTAATTTAGAATTTCTGGGAATGTTATTCACAGTGAAATAGATTTTTTTACCGAGTTTTCGGGCAAGGGATACACCGGCTTCCAATGCCTCCATGGTAAAATCGTTTTCTCTGGCTCGCAAAGAAAACCTAGGGACACCACAATAGGCAGCATCCGCACCAAATAGATAAGCAATTTCTAATTTTTCTAAACTTCCCGCAGGAAGTAACAGTTCTGGAATTTTTCTCATCTGGGACATACTCTTTACCCATCCCAAAAGAATCCCTTTTTCTAAAAAGGAAAATATATATAATAGATTTTTAGATTGTTTCTAAAATAAAAAAGGAAACGACAAAGAGATCCATCCATTCCATTCTAATCTATCATGTTGATTTACTATTTACTTTTAATCTTACATATTTTCTCTGCGATGATTTGGGTGGGAGGAATGATTTTTTATGTAATCGTTGTTATGCCTGTCATACGAAATCCAGAGTTAAAAGATCAGAAATTAAGGTTACTCCAGTTAACGGCTCTCCAGTTTAGAAATATATCTTACTTTATTTTTTTAGTTTTTCTTATCTCAGGGATAGGACTTCTATATAACAAAGGTTATTTTGAATTAAATGGAGCACCTTTTACAACTAACATAGGTTTTATGTTTTTATCGAAAATAGGATTATTTACCATTTTATTTTTATCATCTTTGTATCACGACTTTGTGACTGGACCCAAAACATTTATCTACTTAACAACCGATCCCGTTCAGTATGAACGATACAGAAAAACTTCTGCTTTTTTTGGAAGGTTCAATTTGTTGGTTTCCGTTTCGATTGCGATTTTGGGAATCCTTGTGTCCCGGGGCTTCTCCCTTTTCTGAATTTTTATCCCCTTGACTTCGAAAGGGTTGGCTCCTCCCTTGGAGTAAATGATTTCGAGTCGCATTTTCATATTTTTATTCATTCTAATTCTAATCTTGGATCCGATGCTTTCCCCCACTCTGGAGGCCTTTCACGGGATCCTCCAGCCGGCTTTTGGGGCAAGGCAAGCCGGAATGGGAGGTGCCTTCCAAGCGGTGGGAGGTTCGGTCATGGATTTGGAATCGAATCCTTCGCATCTGGCCCGAGTCAAACGCACCAAATGGGAGTTAGGCTCGGGAATCCATTTGCCCACGATTGAATATAATGATGAGTACATAGATCCAGATCCTAGTCGTTCTTATCGCAACTCCACAGTGGAACATCCGAAAGCGGTTCTACCCTATATTGGGATCATCAAACCTATATCTGAGAATATCAGTATTGGATTTGCTTTGTATGCACAAGGAGGTGGGGGCGGACAGTTTAAAAATATAAAACGACACACACCTGATGGTAGGACACTCAATGAAACCTTTGGGACAAACATCCCCATCATCGGAGAAAGTACAAAAGCAGTAGAAGATTTAAATTTTAGATTTATGACCATGAAATCTACGTTTGGTGCCGGTTTCAAAAAAGGAAACTTTGCCTTAGGGGCCGGTTTTGACTTAGTTTACGGGTTTATGGAATTAAAAAGAACCTACCAAGATGAAACAAGAAGCCTTACTATCCCTGGAGGAATTCGGTATCAAAGTGATTCGGCCTATACTATGGGAGGAAAAATCGGAGCCTCTTATGATCTAACAGAGAATATACGAATTGCTTATTCCTACACTACCAGAAATTTTTTACCCATGGATGGAACCATGAAGGTAGATGGTTATGCACCCGAAAGATCCTTCGGAACAAGAGTTTCTCGGTATATGATTTGGCCAGACAAACATATCGCAGGAATTTCTTACCGCACTGATAGGTTTATCATCGACTTCGATATCAAATACATTCCTTGGTCTGAAAGTTTCAATTCTAGTAAATTTCGCCTAGAGGATGTTTGGGTAAGGACTCCCATTGGAGTGGAAACCAATGCCTTTCAATTCAATTTAAATTGGAAAAATCAAACCATATTTGCCATTGGAGCTGAGTATAAGTGGAATGATCGTTTTATGAGTCGGATGGGATATAGTTATGGAAATAATGTAATTCCTGCTAGTGGAGTGAGTCCCATGTTAGGAGCAAGTATAGAACACCATCTTTCTACGGGAGGAAGTATCTCCTGGAATGATTCCACAATACACATTGCTTGCGAATATGGATTTCCTAAAAAAACTTATGGGGGAAAAACTTCAGACTGGACGTTATCCCATGCCATCTATTCTAGTAAAGAAGTTCATCCATTCCAATTTTCTTATAACAAACAGATGAGTGTATTTAGTATTTATCTTGGAATGGAACAAAATATTTAAAAGGGAAAACAAATGAATTCAAAATCTATTGGAAAAATTGCTATCGGACTCTGGATTGTAACAGTCATCACACTTGGGTATTTTTTTTATTTCGGAAGTACAAGCCGTTCTCTTGACAATCGAACTGCTATTCACCTAACACCTGCAGAACGACAATTAGTGCTAACTGAAATGAGGGCCCTACTCACTGCAGTCAATGGAATGCTTGGTGGACTAGCAGACAAAGACTACGAAGGTGCAGCAAAAGCTGCAGATGCAGTCGGTATGGGCCTTGTTGCCAGTTTAGAACACCAGGAAAAAACAATCCTTTTAAAACTACCGGTGGAATTCAAAAAACTGGGATTTGGAACTCATGAAAAGTTTGATGAAATCGCGGCAAAAATTCGCAAAAAACAAGACATTCATTCCTTATTAAAAGAGATGGATGAACTCACTCGTAACTGTGTTGTTTGCCACGCTAGTTACAAAATTGAACTCGACTCGGAAAAAAAATAATCTAAGAGCAAACTGGATTTTCTATGCCAAAGATTTCAAGATACTTTATCAAGTCTGGAATGTTGTATTTGTTGTTTGGAGTTTTAGTTTATGCTTACTCTGAATTTCCAGGATCTCGATGGGAAATTCATCTAATGCCCGTTTATTGGCATATGATAGCCCTTGGATGGATCACTCAGATCATTATGGGAGTTTCTCTTTGGATGTATCCTAAGGGAAAAAATCCTGCACCGAAAAACGGATCCAATCTTTCTTGGATGGCTTATGTTTGTTTAAACTCAGGGCTTATCCTTCGCATTCTCTCTGAGCCTTTTTTGTATCTCAATAGAGACCTCTCCATTATACCTTTTGTTAGCTCCATCTTTTTACAATTTGCGGGAATCCTTTGTTTTGTATTGGAAATTTGGCCAAGATTAGAACCGCAAAGGAAAAAATAGAATTTATGTTTCCTATACAATCCGTTTGGTTCATTCGAATTTCCCTGGTGTATTTACTCGTCGGATCCTTGTTAGGAGCTCTCCTTATGTTTCAGAAAGCCTTTGGATTGGATCCTGAAATTTGGAAATTCCTACCACTGCATTTTACGATTCTGATTTGGGGATTTTTGATTTCATTTATAATGGGAAATGCGTATTGGATGTTTCCCAAATTTCTTTCGGAACATCCGAGGGGGTCGAGTTGGCAGGCATGGATGATGTTTTGTAGTTACCATCTTGGACTCCTTTTGTATTTAATCACAAAATTTTTCTTTCCCTATGATTCCTTGGCTCTCCTTGGAAAGTTTCTAATCTTTTTGGGTTTAGTCATATTTATGAGACTAACTTGGGCACGGGTGATTTCCTACAACGTATAACTTCTTTCTTAAATCCCAACATTTTCTTTAGTTTAGGTTGGGATCTCAACAGAACTTGGAAAACTCCACTCCAAACTTTCAATGATTTACAATCCATTAAAAATAGATCTATTGATCTAGATCAATTCCTTCCCGTAATAAACGTGGTAATTTGTATCATGAAGTTTTTCAGGTTTATTTTCCATGGTTTAATTTTATTCCTAATAACGATTACATTCTCATGCCATGAACATGGAGGTTCAAAATTTCCTGAACTAAACAATGGCAAAGTTTGGGTGGCAGACAAATCTACAAGGTTGGGATTTCAGAAGATGGACAAACAATTTCATCATGCTAATTCTCTTGAATCAATAGAGGACTACCATAAACAAGCAGATCAAATTTTATCCATTATCAATGAAATCCAATCTACTTGTACAATGACTGGGCAAGGTCATGAAGAACTACATAAATATATAAATTTATTATTAGATGAAGTGCATATCATGAAAGGAAATGATATTGGTTTAGCTAAAAAAGCAAAATCAGATCTCGTCGAAAAAATAACTAAATATTCGTTATACTTTGAATGAACAAAGTAAATTCAGGAAACAGTAGTTATATACTAAACTTAATGAACGGTTTGTAATCTAAGTCTTCTTTCAGGATATGATTGGTAAGCCAAGCGCGTAAAAAATCAATTAGATCCTTAAAGAACGTATCCAATAATTCATCATTGGAAAGTAAATTTCCCTGATTCAATCTGTTCTTTAAATCCAATATTTTATCTGTAAACTTATTATGTTGTAAAATATGAGCTTCCAGATTCGGATATTGGTTGAGTTCCATCACGCGTTCTTCAATCAAAAAATGACTCAGCGTATAATCCTCAAGTTCAGAGACTGCCTCGAGTAACACCTTCGATTTTCCAGAGAGGTGGTGTTTGTTTTCTTCATAGACAGTTTCGATATTGTTAATCAACCGAAAGAGTTTTTTATGTTGAGAATCAATCTCGGAAATATTCGTTTCATACTTCGAATCCCAATGCGCTATCATAAGAGCCTCGTTCTTTCAGGATTTTGCACTGCGCAAGGAGGACAAGTGATTAATCCCAACCATCGCGAAACTATAGATTTCACTAATCCCATAATTAGAATAAGAATCGTTCTAATTTAATTCAAAAGGAATGCTAAACCGTCAGAGAACAGGCTTTGCTCCGCTTCTTCCATTTTTTATACGAACCTTACTTCGCTTACTCATTCCCCTAATTGACAATTATCAACACAAAGGATTCGACCCATCTTGATCTAGATCAATACAACTTCGGAAGATCTGGCATTCAATGGTAGGTGAACCAATGAGTGGGCGGTATCCAATGAACAAAAAAATTTTTCAATTAACCATGATTACAATTGTCACCTGTCTTTCGCTAGTCGGTGTTTCTTGCGGAAAGGATGAAGATTCCAATTCCGGCAAAGGAATTTCTGCAGTTTCCGATGACAAATCACAACAAGATGTACTAAAAATTGCTTTGGGTTCAAAAGACCATACAACCCTTGTCACAGCTGTCGAAGCTGCGGGACTCGTGGATTCCCTTGCCAACCAAGGCCCGTTCACTGTGTTCGCACCAACTAATGATGCATTCGCAAAGTTACCGGCAGGTACTGTGGATGATCTTTTAAAACCCAGCCAAAAGGATTCTTTAAAGAACATTTTGGAATACCATGTTGTGGTGGGTAACTTAACCGAATCCATTTTGAAATCAGAGTTCACCGGCAAAGATGACGAACTCGGTATGGCAAATGGAGGTCACACTAAAGTTTCCGTAAAAAATGGAAAAGTTATGATCAATGGTGCCACCATTATCGCATCCGTTCCTGCTACTAACGGGATCATCCATGTGGTGGACACAGTGTTACTACCTGCTGCAAAGAAATGATAAATACTAAAATACTAAGGAGTATTTAAGATGAACCCTTCAAAATTAACCGGAGTACACTACCGACTGAAACTCGGACTTATAGTAGGACTCTTAATCAGTATGACAATTATTTCCTGTGGAGGAGACAAAACAGAAGAAACACCAGCATCTAACGCAGGTTCCAAGGGAATTGGACCAGTAAAATCTGTTACCCTGGGAACATTAGACCAGTCAATGGCCGATCGTGGAAAAAAACAATTTGAAGCGAAGTGTTCCGCTTGTCACAAATTTGAGGAAAAAGTTGTAGGACCTGCTCTCCAAGATGTTACACTCCGCCGAACTCCTGAATGGATTATGAATATGATTCTAAACCCAATCGAGATGACTCAAAAAGATCCAATCGGACAAGAGTTACTCGGTGAACACTTAACTCAAATGACTTTTCAAAATATTAAGGAAGAAGAAGCACGAGAGATCCTCGAGTACTTCCGCAAGATGGATTTAAAATAGGTAACTATATGTTAAAAAAATCAAATTTAATACTCGTTACACTTGGAATCACCCTTATGGCATTCGTTCCGAATTGCAAAAAGGGCGCAGCTACGGCAACACTTGCTTCCGATGCTGCTTCTAGAGTGTATGTGGCTCCAGGAGAAAAGGACGAAGTGTATGCCTTTTTATCTGGTGGGTTTAGTGGTCAGATGTCCGTTTACGGAATTCCATCTGCTAGGTTATTCAAGATCATTCCCGTGTTTTCCGTGTTCCCTGAAAACGGATATGGATTTGATGAAGAAACCAAAGACATGTTAAAAACAACTCATGGTTATGTGCCATGGGATGATAGCCATCACGTAGAAGCGTCTATGACAGATGGAAAACAAGATGGTCGTTGGATGTTTTTAAACGCAAACAACACACCAAGGCTTGCAAGGATTGATCTAAAGTCTTTTGAAACAAAAGAAATTTTAGAAATCCCAAACACTGCCGGTAACCACGCATCTCCGTTTGCAACAGAAAATACAGAGTATTTGATGGCAGCAACAAGATTCTCAGTTCCGATTCCGCAAGCAAGTGTTGCCATCGATAGTTTCTCCAAAGGTGGGTTCAAAGGAACTGTCACTATGGTGAAAGTAGATAAAAACACAGGAAGACTTTCTATTGAGTTACAAGTTCTTGTTCCTGGGTTTAACTATGACTTATCCCATTGTGGTAAAAAGAAATCCCATGATTGGTGTTTCTTTAGTAGTTACAACTCGGAACAAGCGCACAAAATGTTAGAAGTTGGTGCTTCCAAAAAAGATAAAGACTTTATCTTAGCATTCAACTGGGTTCGTGCTAAAGAATGTAAGGATCAAGGAAAGGCTTATAACTTTGGTGGTGAATACGTAAACAACTTTCATGAAGAAAACAAAGCAGCCGTCTCAACTAAGTTAAGCGGTGTGAAGATGTTAAATCCGAAGGATTGTCCAGGTATGATGTATTACATGCCAACACCAAAAAGTCCACATGGAACTGACGTTGACTCTACAGGAGAATACATTGTCGGTGGTGGAAAGTTAGCATCCGTAATCCCAGTTCACTCCTTTAGTAAAATGATGGAAGTGAAAGACAAAAAGGAACATCACTCGACTGAAATCGAAGGAATTCCCGTCCTTAAATACGAATCCACACTTGCTGGTGAAGTACAAAAACCATGTCTTGGTCCATTACATACTGAGTTCGACGGAAAGGGGTATGCCTATACATCTTGTTTCGTAAGTTCAGAAGTTGTAAAATGGAAACTCGGAACATGGGAAGTGGTACAACATTTACCTGCTTATTATAGTGTAGGTCACTTATCTATCGTTGGTGGAAGTTCATCAGAGCCTTATGGTAAGTATCTGATTGCGATGAACAAAATTACTAAGGATAGATATCTACCCGTAGGTATGGAGTTACCACAAAGTGCGCAGCTCTATGATATCTCTTCTGGTAAAGCAGAGTTGTTGTCAGACTTCCCTACTGTAGGGGAACCACACTATTCACAAATGATTCCGGCAAAACTGCTTATGGATAAAACTGCAAAACTCTATCCTCTAGAGGAAAACAAACATCCATACGCGACTAAAAATGAGAATGAAGCAAAAATTGTAAGACTCGGAAGCACTGTCCACATCTACATGACTGCAATTCGTTCCCACTTCAAACCAGACATCATTGAAGCAAGGACTGGAGAAACCTTATACTTCCACGTAACCAACTTGGAACAAGATTATGACATTCCTCACGGATTTGCAATCGGTGGAGCACCTAATATGACAAACCTCCTTATCATGCCGGGTGAAACTAGAACCTTTAAGTGGGTTGCTCCAAAACCAGGAGTGTATCCTTTTTACTGCACAGATTTCTGTTCTGCTCTACACCAAGAGATGCAACAGTACATCCGAGTTAGTCCATAACTTATATGAAAACTTTACTTTTCCAAACGTTAAGTAAAAGAAACCGACTCCTAATTTTAGGGGTCGGTTTGGTTCTGGTTTTAGTCTATTTCATTCCCATTTGGTCCATATCCATTTCAGCTCCGCAGTATCCTGAAGGACTTGGAATGCAAATTTGGATTAGTAAAATCACTGGGGCCACTCCTTATGATTTAAAAAACATCAATCTTCTGAATCATTACATTGGTATGCAAGAGATCGTTTCGGAATCCATTCCAGAACTTCTATTTATGCCGTATGTTCTTGGTTATCTGATCTTTGGTGCTTTTATCTCAGAACTCTATCCCAAAGTAGGGATGGCAATTCTTGGGATCATCAACTTGATCCTTGTAGGGCTTGTGGGACTTTCTGATTTTTGGAGATGGGAATATAACTATGGACACAACTTAAATCCAGAAGCACCTATCATTGTCGAAGGAATGGCTTACCAGCCACCACTACTTGGTTGTAAAGAAATGTTAAACATTACTGCTTGTAGTTATCCTTCTTATGGTGGTATGATTTTAGGGTTAAGTCTCGTCGCATTGATCTATATTCTCTGGGATGAAAATCGTAGGAAAAAAACAAATGTGGTTTAAAAATTTAAAACTAATTTGTATCTTTCTCACAGTTGGTCTGACCAACTGTGGGGAAGTCCGTCCCGAACGATTGACTGTTGGGGAAATGAAATGCAGTCATTGTTCTATGAACATTGTAGATATGAGATTTCATACACAACTCATCACATACAAAGGAAAAAGATACCACTTCGATGCCATTGAATGTTTAAATCAATTTCAAAATGACAAAAACTTAAAAGCACAAAAAATATGGGTCACTAACTATTTAGATACAAAAGAGTTTCTTTCAAAAGACGAAGCCATCATCATCCATTCAGACAAAATTCGTTCGCCAATGGGAGCGGGACTAGCCGCTTTTAAAACTCATGAAGACTCAATTCCATTCCAAAAGTAAAAGGGTTGATCCAAGAACCAATTTGAATCATAAACTCAATCAATCACATAATCATATCCAATTTGTATGGAAACAATCTCTCTCTATTTTATCTTTTATACTTTTCTTTATTTTTCCTAACTTTCCTTTGTTTGCAAAAACTATTTCTGTTTGTTCCAACTGTACGGTAAAATCAGTAAAAGCTGCCATCTCTCTTGCACAAAATGGAGACAGAATCCATATCCAATCAGGAATCTACAGAGAAGGATTTTTACCCATTACAAAATCCATCACCATTATAGGCGAAGCTGGAGTTGTCATAGACGGACTCAAAGAAAAACATGTATTTGGAATTTATTCCAATGGAGTTCGTCTAGAAAATTTAAAAATCATTGGAAGTGGAATTTCTGATTTAACCGAATTTGCAGGAGTGTATGCTGATAGAGTGAAAAACTGCCATTTCGAAAACTTAAACTTAGAAGATAATGTATATGGTTTTTATTTAGCAGAAACAACCAACTGCACTCTAAAAAATAATGTTTCTATTGGGAACGCAGAAAATGAAGTCCTTGGCGGAAACGGAATCCATCTTTGGTCTGCGAGCCACAACAAAATCATTGGAAACAAACTAAAAAACCACCGTGATGGAATTTATTTAGAATTTTCAGAGAACTTAGAAATAGAAGGCAATGAAGCCGAAGAAAACATTCGTTATGGAATGCATTTTATGTTTTCCAGTCATAACCAATTCAATCGAAATGTTTTTAAAAATAATTCTGCCGGTGTCGCGGTGATGTATAGCAAAGATATCCTTATGGAAGAAAACGAGTTTTTGGACAACTGGGGAGAAAGTTCGAATGGGATCTTACTTAAAGATATTGCCGACAGCACTCTATCTAAAAATCGATTCGAAGGAAATACAATTGCAGTGTTTGCCGATGGGATCACCAATATAAAGTTTCAAAGTAATGATTTTATCGATAATGGTTGGGGAATTAAAATTCTTGGTAATACCGATTATAACAAAATTATAAATAATAATTTTATAAAAAATGTTTTTGATGTAAGCACCAATACAAAATCTACTACCAATCAATTTGTAAATAACTACTGGGATCATTATGAAGGTTATGATTTGGACAAAGATCATATTGGAGATGTTCCCCATAAAACCATTCACTTTTTTGGTTATTGGATTGCTGTGTATCCTTTTCTTATGGTGCTTTATGAATCCCCAGTGGTTCTATTTTTACAAGGAATTGAAAAAGCATTCCCCATTGTGACACCGATCGAATTTGAAGACCAACATCCAAGGATGAAGGAAAGAATATGATAGAAGTAAAAAATCTTACCATCAGTTACGGTGGTAACTCTGTTGCCGTAAGAGATGTAAACTTTCAAACAGAATCAGGGAACATTGTATCCATCATTGGTCCCAATGGATCAGGAAAAAGTTCTCTCATCAAAGGAATCCTTGGACTCGTTCAACCCAGGTCGGGACAAATTCTATTTCGAAGTAAAAATGAGGAACCACATTCTATCGGTTATATGCCGCAAACTCCCCGTTTTCCAACAAACATCAAAGTGAGAGAACTGATTTCTTTTTTTAAAAAACTAGAACCCGTGGAAGAAGTTAGATTTCAAAACTTATTATCTATTTTAGAGTTAGACAACCACATGGATAAAAAAATTGGATCTCTCTCTGGAGGCACCAAACAAAAAATCAGTATCCTACAATGTTTTTCTTCCAAAAAAGATTTGTATGTGATAGATGAACCCACTGCTAGTTTAGATCCTTACATCTCGCATCTACTAAAGTCTCTTTTAGTCGAAAAGAAAAAAGAAGGCTCTCTTGTGATCTTTTCCACGCATATACTCGCAGAATTACAAGAGTTAGCTGATCGTTTTTTGCTTTTATCAGAAGGATCCATTCTAATCGATGATTCTCCAGAAAATTTCCTCCGAAAAAATAACAAAACTGATCTGGATCAAGCTTTGATGAACTTCTGGAATGAGGAATACAAAACAAAACCATGAAAGAAATTCTACTTTTTGAAATTAAAGAAAATATTCGAAGCCGTTGGGTATTTATCTACTCGGGTCTTCTTGTCCTCGTGATGATGATCTTAAGTTTTTTTGGCGATCAAAACGGAATCCGTTTGCTCGTTAGCACAATGAATCTCACTCTTATCGTGATTCCCCTGTTTTCGATTACATTTTCTGGAATGTCGTTTTTAGAATCTATGCCCTTTGCCGAAGTATTACTTTCTAAATCTGTCAGTCGCAATTCATTATTTTTTGGGAAGTATTTTGGAATCACCATCTCACTCTCCCTTGGTTTACTCTTTGGACTCGGAATCCCGGGACTCATCCTTTTTATGAACGATCCGAAGTTTCTATTTTTATTTTTTGAACTATTGATTTTTGGAATCTTTTTAACTGCTATTTTTGTTGCGATTGCGTTTTTGATTTCTTCTTTTATCCGAAGAGGAGAAATTGTTTTAACTGTCTCTCTTTTGGTTTGGTTGTATTTTTTTATCTTCTTTGATGCATTAGTTTTTATCTTTAGTTTATACTTGGGTGATTATCCCATTGAAATCCCGTCTCTTATCATCATCCTACTCAATCCCATTGATTTAATTAGAATTCTTCTGATTCTACAAACAAGCTCCTCCGCTTTACTTGGTTTTTCAGGAGCTTTGTTATTAAAACAATTAGGCCTCTTGGGTGTATTAGGAATCACTGTTTTGTTTTTATCTTTATGGGTAAGTATTCCTCTTATGATTTCTTTTAAACGATTCCAAAAAAGAAATTTCTAATTTTTATATCTGATGCGAACAAATAATTGAATCCACTTGATTTAGATCATGGATAGATCAAGATGGATTGAGTAGAATAAGATTTGACTACCATGAAACGTTGGATACAAATTGCATCGATTTTAATCCTACTTCCCTTTATAGGTAAAATCCTATTTTTGGAAACGGGACTGCTTGCACAATCTTTGTATCAACTCTCAATGGTTTGCCATTGCAATCATGGTTCCAAAAACGAAATCCATAGAGAAGAAGATCCAACACCTTCGAAACGAATCACTTGCCACCTAACTAAAAGCAATGGACCTCATCAATGTTCCTGTGCCAAAAAAAAATTGGCAACAAAAGTTCTCCAATCCCAATTAATGAATCCCAGTTTCCCCTTTGAATCAAAGTTTCTAAACAAAATCGCATATGATGTAATCATTCTACCCTTCAAGATAAACTTCCATCTCTTGACCGGATTTTCGCACCCACCTGACAAACCACCAAGACATACCCTTACCTAAGAGCTACTTAAGTTCGTTCCTTTCCGAAGGAACAGTAAAACAATCAATTAGGATCACTGAGCCAAAGGTTCAATCCTTGGACTTCAATACAAAGGTAATTTTATGTTTAAGAATCTATATTCCATCTCTCTTATATGTTTGGTCTCGATCAATTGCAGTATGGCTAAAAATACGGAGGCCAATCATTCTTCGAATTTACTAACTTTACTTGCAGCGGCCAACATCAACCCAGGTTGCGCCATCTCTTCTTCATCCGCGATCACGAGCAATTTAACGCAGGTTGAAAGTAAACCTAGGATTAAATATTCGATCTATGCATGTGATGAAAATGGATTTAACAATTTAGATCTAACGCAGACAGAAATCATAAAAGGAGCAACAGGAACGAACACATCCTCTGTTTTGTATACAAAGGGAGATGTGATGCTCGCCACAAGTAAAGGAGGAACCAATATCGAAGTTTCTTTTACCTTAAACTCGACAACTAGCACACTCGATGTGATTGCCTATGGAACGGGAAGTGTACTCAGCGGACCCACATATCGTTTGATCGCTGGAGCACAAACACAATACAAAAATGCTTCTAATGTGTTTGGAAACACAGGTAAAGGTGGATCTGTGGTCGCACCCATACCAGCAGTGGGAACTAGTTATACCTACTGTTTGGATTTTCAATCCACGCCAGGTGGATCCAGATTCTTAAATGGTTTTAACAAACCATGTTCGGAACTCACAGATACAGAAAGAGGATCTATGTCCTACTATCCTATCATGCAAATGATGAACGTTCCCGTATATACCGGTGGTAATCGATTGGGCTTTGTATTGAACGGAGTGACGATCACTTCTTTCACAGTTGGTTCCATAGTATCGAATACAGAAATGTAAGCTTTCTCTCCAAACACTTGTCATACTGGTGAATTTAGTAGCCAGTATGATTTTTTGGAAAAGGACCAATGAACAACATGAAACTTAAAATTATAACCATCTTACTTATTTTAACCACTCCTCTATTTTCAAAAGAGGTAAAACTTGAGAATGCTTATATCAAATATACAACATCACGAACTTCCTTAGTTTATTTGACTCTAAACAATACTTCCGATACAGAAAAAACACTCATCGAAGCAAAATCAAACATAGCAGACCGAGTAGAGTTATTCACAATGAAACCAACGGAATCAGGAATGAAAATGATTCCAGTTTCTGAAATCACCATTCCCAAAAAGAGCTCCGTTCCTCTCACTCCGAAGGGTTATCATATCATGCTCTTTGGAATCAAATCTCCTCTCAATCTAAAAGAATCCATTCCCTTTCGTTTTCTATTTTCCGATGGGTCGGAGGTTCAAATCAATATTCCTGTGGAATCAAATCCACCTAACAAAGATATTCATTCAAATACGTCTGGTAACTCATCCAAAAAAGAGGAACCATCTCCTTTGAACGGTTCTAGCGAAACGGATATGTCTACTTATGATCCAAATGATTCACCTAACGAAGACCATTCGAATCATGACCATTCAGGTCATACGGGACATGAACAACACAACCGAGCTGACGCCTTAGCTCCTGCAGGAGTCATGAACCCACATATCCATGAAAAGGGAAAGTGGATGATTGATTACCGTTATATGGGAATGAAGATGTGGGGTTTGCAGTCAGGAACCAGTGGTTTATCAGATCTTGGAACCTTATATTTTCCTTTTACAGACCCAACGGTGCAAATGCCAACAGGAAGTTTGATAACAAGTTCTCCCTTAGGAACTACCATTCCCGTGATTTCGCCTAACAAGTACAATTACATGTCTGTTCCGACAGATATGGTGATGGAAATGAATATGGTAAGTGCAATGACTTCCATTTCCGATAAGTGGATGATTATGTTTATGGTTCCTGCAGTAAAAAACAAAATGACTATGGTATCCAGTAATTTTGATCGAGCACCAATGAGTTCTGCAGGAATCGGGGACGTAAGTTTTAGTACAGCTTACCGATTGATTAAAACAGAACATCAGAATCTTTTTACAGGGATGGGCCTTTCGCTTCCTACAGGTTCGATCGATGAAAGGGACAATATGCCCATGATGGGAAAACAAAAAGTGCCATATAATATGCAACCAGGAACAGGCACCTACAGTTTGTTACCACAACTATCGTATAACGGGAATTATAAAAGAATTTCCTGGGGTGCCCAATCACAAGCCACCTTACGTATAGGAAAAAATGACAACAATTATCGATTTGGAAATAGATACGAAGTTTCTGGATGGGTTTCTTTTCTTGTGCACGAATCCACGTCTTTTTCTGTTCGCGTAGCCAAACAAAGGTGGCTCAACTTACAAGGATTAGATGCCACACTAGACCCCAAAATGGACCCACAAAACGATCCCTACCGCCAAGGAGGAATGCGTAGCGACCTACTCATCGGCATCAACTTTCTTGTCACAAGCGGAATTTTACAAGGAGCACGATTTGGATTTGAATATGGCAAACCCTTCCATCAAAATCTAAACGGACCACAACTGGGAACAAGAGAACTCATCAATGTATTTGCCTCTTTTACATTTTAAAATTTAATTTTCTTTTCTGGGCGCACATCTCCGGCTCTCCGCTGCAATCTTTCCTAACGGAAAGGATTTCCGCTGTGATCCGGGGCGCGGGGAGATTGAATTCTCTATTGACGAATCCAACTGATCCAAAAAAATTTTGGATAGTTAGCTATCTAAAATTAAGGACTCCATTTTTCCGCACCTATCATGACCAACACCCACCTAACCATTCGTAATGCAAAATCATCTGATCTTAATTCCATAGTCCCTCTCATCTATTCTTCAGGGCCCAAAGCCTGGACTTTTGTGTTCCAAGAAGGAAAAAAAACTGCCTTTGATTTTTTGAATTCATCATATGTTCGTCGGGGAAATACGGTTTCGTATACCAATCATTTTGTGGCAGAGATTGAGGGTCGGGTCGTTGGTTCTATCCTTTCGTACTCGCAACCCAGTTTTTTAGCACTCACGTTAGGAACTGCTCTTCGCATCTTATCTGTCTACGACTTTCGTGCTCCGAAAGTGATGGCACGAGGTCTCAAAACAGAAACCATCATCCAACCACCAAAATCAGGATGTTTGTATTTAGGTCATATTGCCGTCCTAGAAACAGAAAGAAACAAAGGGATCGCAAAAAAGCTCATTGAGTATATGATCTCCAAAGAAACAAAATATAAAACCGCTTCTTTGGATGTATCGGCAGAAAATGAACCTGCCATAGCCTTATATCAAAAGTTAGGTTTTCAAATCAAAGAAACCAGACATCCTTTGGGTTGGGAGGGGACCATTCCTTCTCACCACTATATGGAAAAACAAATATAGTCGATTGAAATGAATGAGGTGATTCTTTCAAATGTTAATGCGAAATCACAATTAGAAACATTGGGTTACTATTTGTTTCCAAACTACATCCCAATGGGTAAAATCGAATTGTTAAAAGAAATTCTTGTCCGATCTCATTTGGAATGGTTACAGGAATTTCAAAATCCTAAGAATGTCAATAGTGCTTACCTTACATCCACAAAGTATACAAAAAACAAAGAAGATAGGAATACATTGTTTCAATTCATTGGATCCGATTTGTTACTCGATGTTTGTAGTTTGGTTTTCAAAGATCCTATATTCTTTCTCAATACGCAGATTTTTTATAATCCTATGGATTCAAACAAACTCCCCTATTGGCATAGGGACATCCAATACCTTGGCATTCCAGAAGAGGAACAAAAAAAACGCATTCATAAAGACTATGTTTGGCATTTTCGTATTCCCTTAGAAGAAGATCCTGGGCTTTGGTTTGTACCTGGTTCGCACATTCGTTGGGATACAGAGAAAGAAAGGCAAGTGCGTTTGGAGTTGGAAGAAAGGAAAAATCACGAAGACATGGAA